>USPM01000017.1 GCA_900556715.1 uncultured Megamonas sp.
TATGGATTTAAATAAAAAACGCTGTGGTGCTATAAAACGCACTACAGCAGAAACATCTATTGATATAAAGATAAATCTTGATGGTACAGGAAAATCAAATATTAAGACAAAAATCGGCTTTTTTGACCATATGTTGACTTTATTATCAGCACATAGCTTGATAGATATGGATATCATCTGTGATGGTGATATAGAAGTGGATGGTCATCATAGTGTAGAAGATTGTGGTATTGCTTTAGGGCAAGCTTTTAAAGAAGCAATCGGCGATAAACGTGGTATAAATCGTTATGGAACATTTTATGTTCCTATGGATGAAGCATTAGCTCTAGTGTCTTTAGATATAAGTGGTAGACCTTATTTAGTGTGTGATATGGGTGAATTAGCTCCGATGATTGGCGGTTTTGATACAGAGCTTGTTGAAGAATTTATGCGAGCTTTTGCTTTTAATGCTGGAATTACATTACATATAAAAGTATTGTATGGAAAAAATTCTCATCATAAAGTAGAAGGTGTATTTAAAGCTTTAGGTCATGCTTTAAGACACGCTGTAGAATTCGATCAAAGAGCATTAGATAAAATTCCTTCAACAAAAGGAGTATTAGAATAAGATAAAAATTTTTAGTTAAAGGAGTTATTCTAATGATTGCAATTGTAGATTATGGTGTAGGCAATTTATTTAGCGTAGAGAAAGCATTTTTAAAATTTTCTCCAGATGTAGTGCTTACAAGTGATGCCAAAGTAATAGAAAAAGCTGATAAGATTGTGCTTCCTGGTGTGGGGGCTTTTGGTGATTGTATGAAAAATTTTGAGCAATCAGGATTAAAAGATTCTGTCTTGGAAGCAATCGACAAAGGAAAGCCTGTAATGGGAATTTGTGTAGGTGAGCAAATCATGTTTGAAGGCAGTGAAGAATCACCAGGGGTAAAGGGCTTAGGAATTTTCAAAGGCATAGTAAAAAAAATAAATGCTCCTGGGCTAAAAATTCCGCATATGGGTTGGAATTCTATAGTCATTGATGAAGAAAATAATCAAAATGTAAATATTAATTTATTTGCAGGATTGAAAGAAGAACCATATGTTTATTTTGTACATAGCTATCAGGCTTGTCCAGATGATAAATCCATAATTTTGGCTAAATCTAGTTATGGTGAAGAAGTGGTAGCTGCTGTAGGAAAAAATAATGTATTAGCAACGCAATTTCACCCTGAAAAATCAGGTGATATTGGTTTAAAAATTATTAAAAATTTTGTAGAAGGGTGAATGAAGATTGATTATTTTTCCAGCGATAGATATTAGAAATGGTAAATGTGTACGCCTTGTAAAAGGTGATTTTAATCAGGAAACTGTATTTTCTGAACGTCCAGAAATCATGGCAAAAAAATGGGAAGATGAAGGCGGTCAGTACCTTCATTTAGTTGATTTAGATGGAGCTTTAAAAGGAAAATCACAGAATTTAGATGTTGTAGAAATGATATTGAAAACAGTGAATATCCCTGTAGAACTCGGTGGCGGTATTCGCACTATGGAAAATATAAAGCAAGTTTTAGATATGGGTGTTAGTCGTGTTATTTTAGGTTCTGTAGCTGTAAAAGATCCGCAATTAGTAAAAGATGCTTGCAAAAAATATGGCAGTGAACGCATTGTTGTAGGTATTGATGCTAAAGATGGCATTGTAGCTGTTGATGGTTGGGGCGTATCTGGAAATGTGGAAGCGAAAGAATTGGCTAAAAAAATGGCTGAAGCTGGTGTAAAACATATTATTTATACAGATATTTCTCGTGATGGCACTTTATCTGGTGTAAATGCAAAAGCGACAGCAGAACTTGCAAGTTATAGCGGGGTAAAAGTAGTAGCTTCTGGCGGAGTATCTTCTATTGAAGATATTAAAATTTTAAAAGGCTATGAACAAGATGGCATTGAAGGCGTAATCGTAGGTAAAGCTATTTATACAGATAATTTATCTTTACAAGAGGCTATAAAAATAGCTAAGGAGGGATAAATAATGTACACAAAAAGAATAATCCCTTGTCTTGATGTAAAAGC
The DNA here is from genome assembly GCA_900556715.1 of uncultured Megamonas sp. The sequence continues at coordinate 2,044 of USPM01000017.1, forward strand.
AGGACGAGTTGTTAAAGGAACAAATTTCGTTTCTTTGCGTGATGCAGGCGACCCTATAGAACTTGCGTCTGTATATGATAAAGAAATGGCAGATGAGCTTGTTTTTTTAGATATAACAGCTTCTAATGAACAACGTGATACTATTGTAAAAGTAGCAAATGATTGTGCAAGTCAAGTTTTCATTCCATTTACCATTGGTGGAGGAATTAGAACTGTAGAAGACATGCGCAAAATGCTCAAGGCTGGTGCAGATAAAGTATCTATGAATACAGCAGCGATAAAAGACCCTTCTATAATCAAAGAAGGCGCAGAAAAATTTGGCAATCAATGTATCGTGCTTGCTGTAGATGCTAAACGAAATGGCGAAAATTCTTGGGAAGTTTATATAAATGGTGGTAGAACACCAACGGGAATAGATTGTTTAGAATGGGTGAAAAAAGCAGTTTCTTTGGGAGCTGGTGAAATCTTGCTCACAAGTATGGACGCTGATGGTACAAAAAATGGTTATGACATACCACTTACGCGTGCAGTTTCAGAAGCTGTAAATGTACCAGTAATTGCTTCAGGTGGAGCAGGAAAATTAGAACATTTTTACGAAGTATTAACAGAAGGAAAAGCTGATGCAGTACTTGCTGCTTCAGTATTCCATTATGGAGAATTTAGTATTCGCCAAGTAAAAGAATACTTAAAATCTCGTGGTGTGGAGGTTAGATTGTAATGATAGATATCGACAAAGTAAAATTTGATGAAAAAGGCTTGGTGCCAGCTGTAGTGCAAGAAGCTAATGGCAAAGTTTTAATGCTTGCATATATGAACAAAGAATCACTACAAAAAACTATAGAAACAGGATATACATGGTTTTATAGTCGTTCTCGTCAAGAACTTTGGAATAAAGGGGCAACTTCTGGCAATAAACAATCTGTCAGTGAAATTTATTATGATTGTGATGGTGATACTTTATTGGTAAAAGTTCATCAAACAGGTATGGCTTGTCATACTGGCACATATACTTGCTTTACTGACCGCAGATTATTCCCAGATAGTAAAGATTTAGTACCTATGGCTCAACCACAGGATAATACTTCTATTGCTAAAGTTTTAAATGATTTATATGCAACAATTAAAGACCGTCAAGTAAATCCAGTAGAAGGCTCATATACTAATTATTTATTTGAAAAAGGTCAAGATAAAATCCTGAAAAAAGTGGGCGAAGAATGTACTGAAACAATAATTGCTTCTAAAAATATGGATAAAGAAGAAATTCTTTATGAAATGAGCGATTTATGGTATCATTGTCTTGTTTTATTGGCATATCATAATATTACTCCAGATGATTTATTAGCTGAATTGATGAGCAGAAGAAATGGTGGAGAATATCATAGATTTGGCAAGAAAGAAATCAAAAAAAATAAATCTTAAAGAGGAGAATTGATGATGGGACAAGCTAGACTTGACTATATGAAAGATTCTGCATGGAAGCGTGGTACTGCAAAAAAAATAGATAATTTGCCACCTTTTGAATTACCATATGCAAAAGATGCAGTATTGATTGACCTTGTAGACCCAGATGTATTACCAGATGCACAGGTGAACTTTTTGGAAATGATAGAAGTTCGTTCTACACTTCGTCAATATGATGATACAAAAGAATTATCTAATAAAGAATTATCATATCTTTTATGGTGTACTCAAGGCGTAAAAATGGTAATGCAGACAAAGACTATTAGAAATGTACCTTCTGCTGGCGGTAGAAATGCATTGGAAACATTTTTATATATTCGCCGTGTTGAAGGCATAAAACCAGGTTTATATCGCTTTTTACCATTAGAGCATAAATTATTATTAGTATCTGACGCAGAAGATATTGAAGAAAAAATCTGTAGCCAATTTTCTACAGTAGGTGTAGCAAATAATGCAGCTGTAGTATTTTTATGGACAGCTGTTTATGAAAGAATGGATTGCATGTTTGGTGAAAGAGCATATCGCTATATTTATTTAGATGCTGGACATGTTTGCCAAAATCTATATTTAGCTGCTCAAACAATGCATATAAAAGTGTGTGCATTAGGTGCTTTTGATGATGAAGTTTTAAATCAAAATCTCGGTTTTGATGGAGAAAATCAATTTGTTGTCTATGGTGCTGGTGTAGGTAAATAATTTTTAATTGCATAATATAAAAATAAGTAAAACCTCAAGAGTTATATAATAATTCTTGAGGTTTTTGTCATAAAAATATTCTTTTTTATTGCCAAAATAATTTTTATAGTATATATTTATTTTAGTTATTTACAAAAATTTTACATATAAAATAAATAGACTTAAGAAAGGGCGTTTTGTGTTGTTAAATAAAGGTTTTATAGGAAAACTTACAGGTTATTTACAAAGAATTTTTGATGAACATTTTATGTTTATCATGATTTTATTTATAATTAATAGTTTAACTACAGCGTGGTCACTTTTTGATGAAGATAAAATTGACGTGGCGATTGGATATATTTTTTCTGTATGGTTAGGTTCATTGATAATAACTTGTCTTATTGATTTATTGCCAAAACGATTTTTGCAAAAAATTGTAAAAACGGTATTGGTCATACCAATAGGGCTTATATTTATCGGTGAATTTTTTACAATGTATTGCTATAAGGCTTTGATTGGCACAGGTATTATAAATTCTGCACTTGAAACAAATATGCGAGAAGCTACAGAATTTTTCTCTATGTATATAGGTTTTTCAGGAGTGGCTTCTGTCATTGTTTTAATTGCTTTAATTGTAGGTTTATATAAATATAATCCACTGAAAAAAATCACTTTAAAACAAAAGACAAAATCAGGTATAGTATGTACTTTGATGGTTTTAAGCGTGTTTTATACTATAAGAATGTTTACTGTATATACAGATTTTATTTGGGACGATGAAGTCTTACCAGTACAAAGGGTATATGCTTCTACTTCTGTCGCTGTAAGAAATATGCAAGCGTATAGAGAGCTTTCTTCTCAAGTAAATAGCAAGGTAGAACTCACAGAAAATAAGAGTGAAATAAAAAATATTGTATTTATTTTAGGTGAGTCTACAAATAGAAACCATATGCATCTTTATGGATATTATTTACCGAATACACCAAATCTTGATGCTTTAAATGAAAAAGGTGAAATCAGTGTTTTCCGCGATGTAGTAAGTCCTCATTCTACTACAATTGCAGTATTGAGTAAGTTATTTACATTTTGTAATCGTGAATCAGACCAAGAATGGTATCATTACAATAATTTAATTGATGTAATGAATGCTGCAGGATATAAGACATATTGGTTATCTAATCAAGAAACTTCAGGTGTTTGGGGCAATGTAGCTCAGATTTATGCAGCTCATAGTGATGTGAGTGCATTCACTCGTATTCGCGATTCAAGAGAAGATTATGGTATTGTTGACGGTGAATTATTCCCTCTTATTGATGATGCTATAGCAAATAGAAGTGAAGATAAAAATTTCTATGTAGTTCATTTGATGGGTGGACATGGATTATATTACAATCGTTTCCCTTATAGTTTTAGTAAATTTAGTAAAGATGATATCAATTTGCCAATTACAGATGGTAAAAAAGAAATCGTAGCTCAATATGATAATGCGCTTTATTATAATGATTATATAGTAAGTAGCATTATTGATAAATTTCGTGACAGTGAAACTTTAGTTATTTATGTTCCTGATCATGGTGAAGCTGTGTATGATGAAGGCGAAGATATGTCAGGTCATATTGAGGAAAATCCTACACATCATATGATTGAAATACCAGTTATCATGTGGGCATCAGAAAAATTCAGGGCAAAATATCCGGAAAAATGGGAACAAATAAAAGCTGCTGCAGATAGACCTTATATGACAGATGATATGATTCATACTGTTATGGATTTAGCAGATATAAAAACGGCTGAATTTGATCCTACAAGAAGTATTGTAAATAATAATTTTAATGAAAATAGACCGCGTATTTTTGATGGCATGGACTATGATAAAGAAATAAAAGATAAAAGATAAAATAAAATCTCCACTATATTCTATGGTGGAGATTTTTTAATTGAATTTTATAATTTTTAAATCTGAATTTTACAGGTAATCTTTATAATAAAATTAAACACAAGATGATGTATATGTTTTTGGTGTCTTAGAATTTATAATGATTGTGAGGAATTAGTTATGATTAAGAAACAAGCTATATCTGTAAATGATTTAATGTCTAAAATTTCAATGATTATTATAAAGTCTATACAAATTGTAATTAAAAGCATATTTAATGAAAAAAATTATAAAATATCTCCAAATGAAAAAAACCTCCCGAAAGAAAAATCTCTATGCTTAAAATAGGTTAGTTTGCGACTATCTTAAACATAGAGATTTTATTTATTTTCGTTGATTTTTAAAGAATTGATAATAATATGGTTTCATTTCTTTGCGATTTTTGATAGGTGGCCATAAATCACCAACGGCTGTTGTACGCATCGCTGCACTTAAATGTTCATATAAAAGAGGATTTTCTTTAGATAATTCTTCAATTAAATTTTTAGCTTTTTGACGCATGGTATTGCCATTGAATGGACATGGTGGAGCACAAGGTTCTTGACCATGAAGTGAGATGGCATTTCTTATTTCCTCTTCACGGAAATAAAGCAGTGGTCTGATTACGGTTACATCAGAACGGCTTAAATAAGTAGATGGCATAAAAGTCTTCAATTGACCAGAATAAAATAAATTCATGAAGAAAGTTTCCACAGCGTCATCATGATTATGGGCATAAGCTATTTTATTATAGCCATGTTCTTTGGCATAGCCATTGATTGCACCACGGCGGAAGAAAGCACAGGAATAACAAGCGTTTTTATTATCTTGATTAGCGATGGTTTCAGCGATATTTACTTCATGAATATGGTAAGGTATGTTTAATTTATCGCAGAATTTTTGCATAGCTTCGCAAGAAAAATCTTTAGTAAACATAGGATTTATGGTGATTGCTCCTAGTGTGAAATTTTTCTTTAAAGTATTTTTTAATTCTGTTAAAGCGTATGCCATAAATAGGCTATCTTTGCCACCAGATAGACCGATTAGGATTTTATCATCATCTTCGATTAATTGGAATTCAACAACTGCACGGATTATGCGACTTAAATATTCTTTAGGTAAGGGTTGCATAAAAAAATCCTTTCTTGTAATAAATATTTGATAAATAGTTATTTTGTTTTATTTAAGTAAATAATAGATAAAAGGTAGGATAAATGAATTATACAAAAGATAATATCTTTTATCAATCATAGCTTTTAAATTTTATGTAATATTGTTATAATATAAAACAGAGTTATTAATTTGTAATGGAGGTTTTTCAACCTATGAGTGAACAAAAAGTAATTTATGCTATTGGTCATAGAAATCCAGATACAGACTCCATCTGTTCTGCCATAGCATATGCAAATTTAAAACGCAATATGGGCTGTGAAAATGTTGTACCAGCTCGTGCAGGTAGCGTGAACAAAGAAACTAAATATGCTTTAGAATATTTCGGTGTAGAAGCTCCTCAGCTTGTAAGCGATATTTATCCAAGAGTTAAAGATATTGCTGTTAAAGTACAAAAATCTGTAAAAGCAACAGATAATCTTCGTACTTTAGGTATGGCTATGAAAGAATGCAATCTTCGTTCTATACCTGTAGTTGATGATGAAAATAAATTAATCGGTATGGCTAGTGTTAGTGATTTAGCAAAAGCTTATTTCCAAGAAATCACATTAGATAGCGTATCTGCTTCTGGTGCTTGCATCAACGATATTGCTAATGTTATTGAAGCTAATGTTTTAGTTGCTGGTGATAACGAAGGCAAAATCAATGGCGAAATCAAAGTAGCTGCTGCTTGCATGGAAAAAGTTGCAGAAAGCATCAAAGCTGGCGATGTAGTAATCATTGGCAATAGACCAGAATCTGCATTTATTAAATGCATTGATTTAAAAGTTGCTTGTGTAATCATCACAGGAAATACAACTATTTCTGATGAAGTAGTTGCAAAAGCAAAAGCTGAAAATGTAATGCTTTTATCTACAGCATTTGACACTTATAGCACAGCTCGTCTTATCAGCCAATGTGCACCAATTTCTAGCATTATGACTACAGATGTAATTTCTTTCAAACCATCTGATATGTTAAGTGATATCAAAGGTGTATTAGAAGCAAATGAATACCGTAATTATCCAGTAGTAGAAAATGGTAAATTAGTTGGTATCGTAAATAAAGATAAATTCATGATGCCTGAAAAACAACAGATTATTTTAACAGACCACAATGAATTAGCTCAAGCTGTTGAAGGTATTGAATCTGGTAAAATCATCGAAGTTGTTGACCATCATCGTTTCGGCGGATTACAAACTAGTGATCCTATCTTCATCAATGTTCGTCCAGTTGGTTGTACTTGTACAATCGTAACTAATATGTATCAACAATATGGCGTGGAAATTCCAAAAGAAATTGCAGGTCTTTTAATGTCTGCTATTATTTCTGATACAGTATTATTCAAATCCCCAACTTGCACAAAAACAGATAAAGATGCTGTAGAATATTTAGCAAAAATTGCTGGTGTAGATTATAAAGAATATGGTATGGCAATGCTCAAAGCTGGTGCTGATATCGGCGATATGACTCCTGCTCAAATCGTTAAAAATGACTCCAAGGAATTCCAGATTGGTAACTATCCAATGCTCATCAGCCAGTTATCCGTTATGGATACAGACCAAGTAATGGCTATGCAAGATGAAATCTTAGCTGAAATGGCTCGTGTATGCACAGCTGATGGTTATGCAATGTCTATCGTTATCGTTACTGATATCATCAATGAAGGTAGCTATTTACTCTTCAGTGGTGAACCTAAAAACTTAATCGGTGAAGCATTCAAACAAGATGCAAGTAAATCTGTTATGTATTTACCAGGCGTAATGTCTCGTAAAAAACAGATTATCCCACCACTTTCTGAAGCTGTAAAAAATCTTTAATAGATAAAAATTAAGGCAATATGATTTTTAATCATATTGCCTTTTTTTATTTGCTTTCCATAATGCGTTGTAATAAGGATTTATTGGTTAAGTAAAGATTTTCGATTTTTTCAGCAGTGTATTTATGCACAAATTTTGTTTGCTTAAATTTGGAAAATAGCATATCAAATTTTTGAATCAATAAAGAATTTTTTAAGAAATAAATAGGCAAATGATATTTATTTAATAAGTATTTATTTTTCTTAAAATAAGCGATTTTTTGATTACTGTAATAAGAAAGTTTATAGTAGCTAATATCATTTACATTTTCTTGCTGGGACATTAAATAAATATCGATTAGAGGATTTTTATACATACTTTGAATTAGATAAGACAATTGTTCTTCTCTTTCTTGAGGTGTAGTTTGATATTTTAAATCGCCAAAAATCAATTCACCTTTTTGAATATAATCCATTAAATTGAGCTCTGGGAGAATAAATGATATAGGATTTTTTTCAAATTGTTCTTCCCACATGATTTGCAGATTTTTTATAGAAGAAATGGTCTCAGCTGTTAGATTTTTTTGTGTACATAAATCTATCATTTTTGAATAAGATTTTTTAGGCAAGAAGAATTCAAAACCATTTGTAATAAAGATGATAAAGTTTTTATTCATATAGAAGAATGGATGAAAAGAATTAAGAATTATTTTTTCTTTGGGTTGCAAAATAAGTGGTGAATTAAGGAACGTATCAGAAATGCGTTTTTGAATTTCATTGATGATTTTTTCATTGTTTATAAATGTACATATATCTATTGACTTATCTAGGTGTAGGGAATATTGAATAGCAAAAGCATTTTTTACAAGGAATATATTGCTATTGTTAAAAAATTTATCTTCATAAATATAGAAATTGACATAAAAATATTTATTTAAGAATTTATAGAGGCTATAGATTAATTTTTCGTCACTATTTGCTAGTGTAGATAGATTACAGCCTATGTGAATATCTATTTGACGGTCGGTGAGATTACAACAATCGAGAAAACTAAAAAATTTCTTTTGTTGTAACAAAGTCAAAATATCCATAGTAATAAAAATTTCTAATTTGGGAGTTATTTTATTTATTATAGGAGCTAATTTGTGACAGAAAAATTCGTAAATATTAGTTCTACCAACTATAGTAGTAGAATTCAGTATAAATTCATTAGTTGTTTTTGTATGAGCAGAATTTTCATGTGAACAGTAATAAGCATTATTTAATAGATTATTTATTTGTGTATGTAGAAAAGCTTGAATATCTTTTGTAGGTAATGGTTCATGAATATCAAATTCTTTTAAGAATAAGTAAGCATAGTCCTTATGGATAATTTCTTCGGCAAAAATAGAACTCAATGTATCATTTATTCTTTCGATATGTTTTTTAGTTGGTTGACTTGTATTATTTGACCATTTACTGATATAGGAAATATCGTATCCTATATGATAAGCGATGACGTTTAATTTTATATTGGTAAATTGAATAAGTTTTTTTAATATATCTCCAAATTTATTTTGCATATAAAACCCAGTCTTTCATAATTTTGATTAATTATAATAATATCAATAATAAAGTTAAATTATCAATAAAAGTATATTATTTATTGAACAATAAAAATGAAAAAAAGTCAACAAATAATCTAAGAAGTTAAGAGTATCAAGCTTTATATTATTGAATTATTGAAAAAATCAAAAGTCAAGATTTCTATTAAATCAAAAATATGGATAATTGAGTAGTATTTACAATATATATAAAAGTTTGTTATTAATTCAAGACAATTTGTAAATAAAATAGGAAAGATTGACGTAAAAAAAATTTTTTATATAATAAAAAACAATAAATAGAAAAAATATAAAACAAGGTAGATTATAAAAATAACAAATAAAAGTTAAATAATAAATTATCTAAAAAATCAAATAGTTTTATGGGAGTTTTTATTATGGAAAAAATTTGTCATGATTGGAAACATTTGTTGGATAAGGATTTTACAAATGGTAAGTATTGGAATGATTTTGCAGAAAATGCCAAAAATGCTTCTGTGGAGATAAAAATAGTCAAGAATTATAAAGATGCTGTTGCTGATATTTTGGAAATAGCTAAAGCAATGGATGCAAAAATGATAGCAGGAGTAGGTTCTGATGAATGTGAAGAATTAGCAGACGTTTATGCAGAAATAAACAAGTCTTTTAAAGTATATACAGATAAATTTGATATAGTAAAAAATAAAAATGAATTAGATATTGGTATAACTTTAGGTGAATTTGGTGTAGGAGAAACAGGTAGTATATGTGTTGATAACTATGCTTATGAAGCGAGAATAGCAAGTATGTTGCCACCAGTAAATATAATATTTATGCCTAAAAATTGCATTGTAAATAATATGCAAGATGCTTTTGATGTTTTGGCTAAAGTTTTTTGGAAAGGATATAGTGGTTTTGTAACAGGGCCAAGCAGAACATCGGATATTGAACGTGTTTTGACTTTAGGAGTGCATGGGCCAAGTCGTGTAATTTTATTTGCAATTGAAAACGATAAAAGATGAAGATGATAAAAAGAAATGAGAGTGAATTAAGATGAAAGAACGTAATATAAAAGCTGAAATAAAAGAAAAATTACATGATCCTATTTTAAGTGATAATTTGGCACGATTTGCAAAACAATATCCTCAAGCTAGATTGAAAGCATATGCAAATGTCGATGATATTGACGAATTGAGAAATGAACTTCGCGATATGAAAAAGCAAACAGTCGCTCATATTGAAGAAGTCGCTGATAAATTTCAGGCTTCATTAGAAGAAAGAGGTGCGAAGGTTTTTCGTGCTAAAGATGGTGATGAGTTAAAGGCACAATTATTGCAGATTTGCAAAGAAAATAATATACATAGAATTGTAAAATCAAAATCTATGGCAACAGAAGAAATACATTTAAATGATTTTCTAGAACAACAAGGTTTAAGAGTAAAAGAAACTGATTTGGGTGAATGGATGTTATCTGTTGCAGGTCAAAAACCTTCACATATGGTAATGCCAGCAATACATCTCAATAGAAAACAATGTGCAAAATTTTTCTCAGATGAATTAAAAGAGGATATACCAAGTGATATTCCATATATGATACAGACTGCAAGAAGAGTATTGCGTGAAGAGTTTTTTAAAGCAGATATGGGAATAACAGGTGCTAATTTTGGTATAGCTGAAAATGGGGCAATTGGATTAGTTACTAATGAAGGAAATGCAAGAATTGTTACAACTATTCCACCTGTACATGTAATTATCATTGGTTATGAAAAATTAATTCCTAAAATCAGTGATGCAGCTAAGATCATGAGATTATTGCCACGAAATGGTACAGGTCAAAGAATGGTAAGTTATTTGACATTAATAGATGGGCCAACTCCTATAATTCATGAAAAAGATGGTAAATTAGTAGAAGAAAATAAAAAAGTATATGTTATTTTATTGGATAATGGTCGTTTAAAAGCGGCTCATGATGATAAGTTAAAGGAAGTCTATCAATGTGTACGTTGCTCTTCCTGTTTAAATGTATGTCCTATATGGTCTACTGTTGGTGGTCATGTCTATGGATATATATATTCAGGTGGTATCGGAGCTATTTTGACTGGATTATTAAATGGCATGGATAATTTTTCACAGTTTAGTGATTTATGTATTGGTTGCCGTCGTTGTACTACTATATGTCCAGGTAAGATAGATATCCCAGGTTTAATTGAAGAATTGAGACTTAGAAATTTTGCTCAAAAAGGTCAATCTTTGCCTGAAAAGATTATATTTAAAAAAGTTATGGCTAATAGAAAATTATTTCATACTTTGTTAAGAGCTGCTTCTTTAGGACAAAAACCTGTACAATCGGGGAATTTTATTCGTAATTTACCGTTATTTTTTGCTAAGATGACGCAAGGTCGTAGTTTGCCAGCTATTGCTTCTACACCTCTTCGTGATTGTACAGATGAATTAATGAAGCAAAATCCTAAAAATCCAAAAATGAGAGTAGCATTTTTCAGCGGTTGTAATATAGATTTTGTATTTCCAAATACAGGAAAATCTGTATTTAAAGTATTGCAAAATTTGGGTATAGAAGTAGTTTATCCGCAAAAACAAAATTGTTGTGGAAAACCTATAATTGGTTCAGGAGATTTGGAAACAGCAAGAAAAATAGCTAAAGAAAATATACAGGCTTTAGAAGAAACAAATGCTGATTATATCGTAGCGGCATGTCCTACATGTACAGAAACATTGGAAAAAACTTATGTGGAATTATTTAAAGATGATAGTCAGTGGTTAGCTCGTAGCAAAGCTTTAAGTAAAAAGATTAGAGAATTTAGCCAATTTGTATTTTCTATGTATAAAGAAATGAACAAATTAGATGATACTGAAAATAATGAAGGAAAAATAAAAGTAACATATCATGATTCTTGTCATATGAAACGTGGATTGAATATTTATGAAGAACCAAGAACTTTGTTAAAGCATACAAAAAAATATAATTTTGTAGAAATGCAAGGTTGTGATCAATGTTGTGGCATGGCAGGGGCTTTTGGTATGAAGTATAAAGATATTTCATTGCGTTTATTATCGAGGAAGTTGGAAAATATAAAAGATAGTCAAGCTGATATTGTGGCAGTAGCTTGTCCTGCTTGCATGATGCAGATAGGTGGCGGTTTGGATAAACAGATGCCTAATGTAAAAGTAAAACATATAGCTGATATTTTAGCTGAAGAACTTTGATAATTGAATATTTCGAGGAGGGTAGTATATGAAGATTTTAGTTTGTATAAAACAAGTTCCTGAAAGTAATAAAGTACAAGTCGATGAAGTTACAGGTGTATTAAAACGCAATAGTAGTGAAAGTAAGATGAATCCATATGATTTATATGCTTTAGAGACAGCATTGCGATTAAAAGAAAAATATGGTGGAAGTGTAGATGTAATAACCATGGGCCCACCGCAAGCAAAATCTATTTTATATGAAGCATTTGCCATGTCTGCTGATGAGGGAGCAATAATAACGGATAGAAAATTTGGCGGAGCTGATGTTTTAGCAACAAGTTATACTTTATCTCAAGGTATAAAATCTTTTGGTGATTTTGATTTGATCATTTGTGGATTGCAAACAACAGATGGGGATACAGCACAGGTTGGGCCAGAGGTTTCGGAAATGTTGAAAATACCATGTGTATGTAATGTAAATAAAATCATCGATGTGAAAGATAAGTCAATAATTGTAGATATGGATATGTCAGATGATATTGAACGAATAGAAATAAATTATCCATGCTTGATTACAGTGCAAAAAGATATTGTTGAACCTAGATTGCCATCGTATTTGAGAAAAAAATCAACGGAGCATAAACAAGTAAAAGTATTTACTTTAAATGATATGGTTGATAAAGATGAACATCATTATGGATTGAATGCATCACCAACAAAAGTACAGAAGATATTCCCACCATCTAGTGATAAAGTACAAGAAAAAATATCGGGAAATATTGAAGAAATAACAGATACAATTTATCAAAAATTAAAAGCTAAAAAATTTGTATTTTAATAGAGGTATAGATTATGGCAAAATTAGTTGTTCATCAAGATAAGATAAATGATATAAATGAATTGATATCTATATGCCCATTTGGAGCAATGGAAGAAAATGACGGAAAGTTAAATATCACAGCAGGCTGTAGATTATGTAGATTGTGTGTGCGAAAAGGGCCAAAAGGTGCTGTGGAATATGTAGAAGATGAGAAAAAACCTCTTATTGATAAATCAATTTGGAACGGAATAGCTGTTTATGTTGAACATGTAGGAGAAAATATTCATCCAGTTACTTATGAATTGATAGGAAAGGCAAGAGAACTTGCAGATAAAATCAATCAACCAGTTTATGCTGTTTTTGTAGGTAATAATTTATCAAATATAGCGGAAAAGTTATTGCATTACAATGTAGATAAAGTTTTTGTTTATGATGATGAAGAATTAGCGTATTTTAATATTGAAAAATACACTAATGTATTTGAAGATTTTATAAAAAATAATAAGCCAACAAGCATTTTAGTAGGAGCAACACCTGTAGGTAGGCAATTAGCACCAAAAGTTGCAGCTCGTTTTAAGACTGGTTTGACAGCTGATTGTACGATATTGGATATGAAATCTACAACTGACCTCGTGCAGATCAGACCAGCATTTGGTGGAAATATCATGGCAGAAATCCTCACACCAAATAATCGTCCGCAAATGGCAACTGTTAGATATAAAGTAATGGAAACGCCTGCATATAGTGAAGATATAAATGGTGAAATTGTAAATTGTAAGACGAACAATATCAATTTTGAAAGTAATATCAATATTTTAGATGTAATAAAAAAACCTAAAGAGGAAAATATAGAAAGTGCGGATGTTCTAATTGTCGCTGGTAGAGGTGTTAAGAAAAAAGAAGATTTGAGCATGCTAGAAGATTTAGCGGATTTATTAAATGGACAACTAGCTGTTACACGTCCATTAGTAGAAAATGGTTGGGCAGAGGCAAAAAGACAGATAGGACTTAGTGGGAAAACTGTTCGACCTAAATTGATTATGACATGTGGTGTGTCTGGTGCAATTCAATTTGTGGCAGGTATGAATAATGCCGAAACTATTTTTGCAATTAATAATGATGAAAAAGCACCTATTTTTAAATATGCTAATTATGCTATAGTTGGCGATATTTATGAAGTTATACCAAAACTTATAGAAAAAATAAAAGTAGGTGAAAAATTATTATGAGTTATTATAAAAAGTTGACAGCTACTGATTTGATAAAAATAAGTGGATTTGTACCAAGAAACCGTATTTTATGGAAAAATGAAATTAATGAAGAATATAGTCATGATGAATTGACAACGGAACATTATTATCCTGAAATGGTAGTAAAAATAAATAGTACGCAGGAAGTATCAAATATTTTAAAATATGCTAATGAACACAAGATAGCAGTCACTGTCAGAGGTGCAGGAACTGGACTAGTAGGAGCAGCAGTGGCATTAAAAGGTGGTATTGTTTTAGATATGACAATGATGAACCACTTTTTAGAATTAGATGAAGAAAATTTGACTTTAACAGTAGAGCCTGGCGTATTGTTGATGGATTTGGCAAGCTATGTTGAAGAAAAAGGATTTTTTTATCCTCCAGATCCTGGAGAAAAATCAGCTACAATTGGCGGGAATATAAGTACTAATGCTGGAGGAATGCGTGCTGTAAAATACGGTGTTACAAGAGATTATGTACGTGCATTAGAAGTAGTATTGGCAGATGGTAGTATTATAGAGTTTGGCGGAAAAGTAGTAAAAAATAGTTCTGGCTATGATTTAAAAGATTTAATTATTGGTTCAGAAGGAACTTTGGGCATTGTAACAAAAATTGTATTGAAATTATTGCCTTTGCCAAAGAAAAATATCAGCTTATTAATACCATATCAGAATTTGGAAAAAGCTATAAGAACAGTTCCTTTGATCATTAAGGCAAAAGCAATTCCTACAGCTATTGAATTTATGGAACGTGAAGTAATCTGTGATGCAGAAAAATATTTAGGTAGAAAATTCCCAGATAATCAAGCAGATGCATATTTATTGTTGAAATTTGATGGCAATAGCGTAGAAGAAATAGAAAATTATTATGATAATGTAGCCAAAATTTGTTTACAACAAGGTGCTATTGATATTTTGATTGCCGATACAGATGAACGCAGTGAAGGTATATGGAAAGCACGTGGAGCATTTTTGGAAGCAATAAAAAGCTCTACGACCTGCATGGATGAAGTTGATATCGTAGTACCTAGAAGTGAAGTAAATACTTTTGTAGAATATGTACATGAATTGCGAGCAAAATTAAATATTCGCATGAAATCATTTGGTCATGCTGGTGATGGTAATTTGCATGTATATATTCTTAAAGATGATTTAGATGATGAACAATGGCATGAACTTTTGACTTTGGCAATGGATAAAATGTATGCAAAGGCCAAAGAATTAAATGGCAAAGTATCAGGAGAACATGGAATAGGTTTGGTAAAAAAAGTATATTTAGAACAATCCACACCAAAGACGGCTATAGATTTAATGAAAAAAATAAAAGCTGTTTTTGATCCAAATAATATTTTAAATCCTGGTAAAATCTGTTAATAAAGATATCTCCTATAAAACTATATTAATAAATAGAGTAGAGCGTAGTCTCTACTCATTTTTTATTTTTGACATCTAATATAATATTTTAGATAATATAATAAGTAATTTTTTATTTTGTTTTTATTTAGGAGGATTTTCTTTGAATATATATGATGGTTTAAATCCAGCACAAGCTCAAGCTGTAGCTCATACA
>USPM01000018.1 GCA_900556715.1 uncultured Megamonas sp.
TAATATCGTTCGCGTTGGCACAGGTATCTTCGGCCCACGTCAATATTAAGGAGAATTTATTATGAAACTTGTAGACAAAATCCGTAACAAAATGGGACAAAATTCTGAGTCTGAGGAGTATATTGAAGAAGTGGAAAATACAGATGATAACGATGTACAAGCTACAAATTATCAAAATCCTGATAATGTAGTTGATTTCAAAAATAAAGCAAAGACAAATAATCAATTAAAAGTAATGGTGATTGAACCCGTTTCTTTTGATGATGCTCAACAAGTGGCAGATCATATTCGCAATCACAAACCTGTTGTCGTAAATTTTGAAAACACTAATAGCGATGTTGCTAAACGCATTATTGATTTTATCAGTGGTACAACTTATGCACTATCTGGTGATATCAAAAAAGTCGGTAAAAATGTATTTATGTGTGCCCCAGATAATGTTAGTGTTAATTTTTCTGAAGAATTAAAGAAAAATACAACTTCAACATCTATGCCTTGGGAAGAATAAACAAAAAGGATTGATTTTTTTATAATGGCAGACCGTGAAAAGATTATTCGCTTTTATAAAGGTACAGAAGGCGAAGAAATTGTTATAAAATTAATTGATGCTGTAGAAGCTGTAAACAAAACAAGAAAATTTCGTGCTACAGATTTTCTTGATCCTTATGGTTGTGAAATAGCTGAAACAGTAGTTGCTCACTATGATGGTATTTCTGTTGATTTTTTTGGCGGTTATATTGGTGCTGAAAGACAATGTGCAAATTTCATTCATGAAGATTTTATGGGAAAACCATCTTATAATATTTCCGTTGTCAAAGCTACTTGGAATGATAAATTTTATCGCCTTTCTCATCGTGATGTCTTAGGTGCTCTCATGGGACTAGGTATTAAACGCGAACAAATTGGCGATTTATTAATAACCTTAGGTATGGTAAAAATCATCTGTACAACTAAAATGGCTGATTTCATTTTACAAAATTTAACTCAAATTGGAGCTGCCAAAGTCAGCTGTGAATTAGATGACCTTGGAACAATTGCTCCTCGTGAAGAACGTTGCAAGGAAATCACTTCCACTGTAGCCTCTTTGCGTATTGATTCTATAGCAGCATCTGGTTTTGGTGCTTCCCGTAGCAAAATGGTCTCTATCATTGAAGCTGATAAATTAAAACTAAATTGGCAAAGTGTAAAAAATGCTTCTCAAATGGTAAAACAAGGTGATATCATCTCCATTCGTGGACGAGGTCGCTTAGAAGTGGCTGAAGTCCGTGGGACAACAAAAAAAGGACGTACAGTTGTTTTATTAAAACGTTATCTTTAATCTTAGGAGATTTTATCAGTGTTTTTTTTATCCACATTTGTTATTTTAATTATTATATTAGACCAATTGATAAAATATTTTGTTGTCAATAATATGTTTTTAGGTGAATCCATCCCTATCATTCCGCATTTATTGCATCTCACTTATATTTTAAATCCAGGGGCAGCCTTCGGTATCCTAGAAAATAAACGTTTCTTTTTCATCTTTATCGCTGTAATTTTGATATTTGCTATCGTTTATTTTCGCTCTAAAATCATAAAACTAAACAAGATATTTCAATTGGGTATAGCCATGCTTTTTAGTGGTGCTATCGGCAATATGATTGACCGTATCTTTATTGGTAAAGTCGTCGACTACATTGATTTTCGTATTTGGCCAATTTTTAATCTTGCCGATATCGCTATTGTCTGCGGCTGTATTCTCGTTATTTTTGAATTATTATTTACTACAGATCAAGGAAAACCTAATGACTAAAACATACACTATTACTGATGAAGTTGGCACTAGATTAGATGTTTTTCTTGCTAGTCAAGAAGATAATCCCTCTCGTGCTAGTATTCAAAAAATGATTTCTGATGGTGCTATCACTGTCAACAATGAAACTAAACGTGCAAACTATAAATTAAAAGCTAACGACCAAATCATTATGACATTTGAACTACCTACAGAAATCGAAATAAAACCAGAAAATATTCCCTTAGATATTCTCTATGAAGATAACGATATTATCGTCATCAACAAAGCCCGTGGCATGGTAGTTCATCCAGCCGCTGGCATCTATACAGGGACTTTAGTAAATGCGTTACTTTATCATTGTCATGATGAACTCTCTGGCATCAATGGTAAAATCAGACCTGGAATTGTTCATCGTTTAGATAAAGATACTTCTGGCGTTATGGTGGTGGCTAAAAATGATTTTGCTCATAATGATTTAGCACTACAAATAGGCAGTAAATCTGCTACTAAAGAATATGTAGCTCTTGTTCACGGTAATATTACTGAAGAGAGAGGCATTATCAATGGTAATATTGGTCGCCATCCCATAGACCGCAAAAAAATGGCAGTTGTGACAAACGGCGGAAAACCAGCAACTACTGTTTTTCACGTGTTGGAACGTTATAAAAACTGCACTTATGTACAATGTAAATTACTGACAGGTAGAACACATCAAATTCGCGTTCACATGGCATATATCGGACATCCTCTTATTGGTGATCCAAAATATTGTAACAGTAAAAATAAATTTAATATTGAAGGACAAGCTCTTCATTCTTTGAATTTAAAAATAATTCACCCTCGTACCAAAAAGGAAATGACATTTACTGCACCACTTCCTGATGATATGCAAAATTTATTAAAATATTTTCGTCAAACAATATAAATATTTATATAAAATTTTATGAAGGATGTGATACTCATGGCTCAATTAGTTGAAAAAACTATTGTTATGGATGGTAAAGCTATTGAACGAGCATTGACTCGTATAGCTCATGAAATCATCGAAAAAAACAAAGGGATTAAAGATATCATCATCGTTGGCATCAGAAAACGCGGTGTACCTCTAGCTGAAAGATTATCTTCAATAATTGAAAATATTGAAGGAGTACATATTCCAATTGGAGTATTGGATATTACTTTATATCGTGATGATCTTGCTCATATGTCATATCAACCATTAATTCAAGAAACACATATCGATGAAGATATCACTAATAAAACACTCATTTTGGTTGATGATGTTTTATATACAGGTAGAACTATCCGTGCTGCACTAGATGCATTAATCGATTTAGGTCGACCAAAAAAAATCCAATTAGCCGTTTTAATAGACAGAGGTCATCGTGAATTACCTATTCGTGCTGATTATGTAGGTAAAAATGTCCCTACTGCTACTAAAGAAGCTATTGCTGTAAAATTAACTGATACAGATGATTGCGACAAAGTTTTCATCGGTGAATATATCTAAAAAAAAGCTGTAATTTCTAAGTATAAAACTTAAAAATTACAGCTTTTTTATCAATACATATCTCTAAGATATTTTCCTACAGAACCAAAATCACTCATACTACCTTTTATATCGATATTACCATGACCATCTACATATTTTTCTAATTTACGTTTCACTCGTTGTAGTGCATTATCAATTGACTTTACATGTCTATGTAATTCTACAGCGATTTCTTGATAAGATTTTCCATCAAGATATGCCATTAAGACTTTCCATTCTAAATCGCTTAATAATTTTTCCATCTTATCTTCAATATCTAAAAACTCTTCGCGATGAATCATCATTTCTTCTGGATCAATTACTACTGAACCAGATATTATATCCAATAATGTACGATCTGATTCTTCATCATAGATTGGCTTATTTAGTGATACATACGAATTTAAAGGTATATGCTTTTGTCTTGTAGCTGTTTTTACTGCTGTGATTATCTGTCGTGTAATACACATCTCAGCAAATGCCCTAAATGAAGATAATTTATCGCTGCGAAAATCACGAACACCTTTATATAAGCCTATCATTCCTTCTTGAATAATATCTTCTTTGTCCGCACCAATTAAAAAATAGGCCCTAGCTTTTACTCGTACTAAATTACGATATTTCTTTATGATATAATCTAGTGCGACATCATCATGATTTTCCTTAATTTGCATTACAATTTCTTCATCAGTCATTTTTTCTAAACGCTTAACTTTTTCTTCTAGTTCTTTACTATTATTTATTTCCATCGCACTATCTCCTCTGTGAAAATAACAACGATTTCCAAAATTTGCAAGTTATATCCAGAATTATACCATTGAGGTTGTGTTTCAGTCAAGCCAATATTATAGATAATCAGAATATTTATACAGTTTAATTTTAATATTATGCAAAATTAAAATTTAGTAAAATTAGATGAAAAGCTTTATGTTCTCTGCTATAATGAACTTAACCATTCACATTCATAATATGCTATTTTTTATTTTTATATAAATCCTAATACAATAGTTATCTTATATCGTATGATTAGTATTCATATGTAAAAGCATATTAATAAACAAAATTATTTATAGAAGGGATTTTTTATGTTAATCTTAGCTTCATCTTCACCGCGTCGTAAAGAATTATTAGCACAAATCGGTTGCAAATTCGTTTGTCGTCCTAGCAGTTGTGAAGAACTCACTTTTCGCGATGAACCCAATCCACAAAAATTAGTCATGCAAAATGCTATTTTAAAAGCAAAAGCCAGCGTTGATAACCATCATAAAGATGAAATAATTTTAGGTTCCGACACTGTAGTTGCCTTAGACAACAAAATTTATGGTAAACCTAAAGATGATAATGATGCTTTTTGCATGCTCAAAAATCTTTCAGGAAAAACACATCAAGTTTGCACTGGTATCGCATTGATAAAAAATGGAAAAATATTTTCTGATGTTTGCACTACTGATGTTACCATGAAAAATTTATCTGATGAGGAAATTTTAAATTATATTAAAACAAAAGAACCACAAGATAAAGCAGGAGCTTATGCTATTCAAGGATTAGCTTCTATTTTTATTGAAAAAATCAATGGCTGTTATTTTAATGTAGTAGGTTTACCTTTAAATTGTTTATATAATTTATGTAAAAAAGCTGATGTTGATTTATGAGCACAAGTATCAAAGATTTACCTGATGAAGAACGACCCCGCGAAAAACTTTTAACTCTTGGAGCCAAAGCTTTAAGCAATGTTGAATTATTAGCTATATTATTACATTCTGGTACACGAAAAAAATCTGTATTTGAATTGGCTCAAGAAATTTTAGCCAAATATAAAGAGGAAGGTTTATCTTCTCTTGTCAATTCTTCACCTAAAGAATTAATTTCTATCAAAGGTTTAGGTTTCGCTAAAATAGCTACATTATTAGCTGCAATTGAACTTGGTCTGCGTTTAGCTAAAAAACCCACTACACAAAAATTAGCTATACGACGACCTTCAGATGTTGTAAACTATGTAATGCCTAGACTTCGCTATGAAAAAAGAGAGCATTTTGCTATTTTACTCTTAGATACTAAAAATCAAATCATAGCGTTTCCAGATATTTCCATCGGTAGTTTAAATGCCTCTATTGTTCATCCACGTGAAGTTTTTCGCTGTGCTATCAATCATTTTGCTTCATCTATGATACTTGTACACAATCATCCTAGTGGAGATCCTAGCCCAAGTATAGAGGATATTAAAGTGACTAAAAAGCTAATAGAAGGCAGTAAAATACTTGATATAGAAATTTTAGACCATATTATTGTTGGAGATAATAAATTTACTAGCTTAAAACAACAAGGTATGATAAAATAAATAGTCAGATTGTTATTCAATGAAGGGAGAATGTTTTAACATGAAGTGGAATTTATTTGGTGGTTTTTCCCAAGATATCGGTATCGATTTAGGAACAGCCAATACCCTTGTACATTTAAAAGGAAAAGGTATTGTGCTCAGAGAACCATCTGTTGTTGCTATTAGGAAAGATACAGGAGCAGTTCTTGCTGTTGGTTCTGATGCCAAAGGCATGATTGGTCGTACTCCAGGCAATATCGTAGCTATTCGTCCAATGAAAGATGGCGTAATTGCTGATTTTGAAGTTACTCAAGCAATGTTAAAATATTTTATAAATAAAGCTAGAAATGGTTCTTCCTTTAGCAAACCTCGTGTTGTTGTAGGTGTACCATCTGGTGTAACTGAAGTAGAAAAACGTGCTGTTATCGATGCAGCTATTCAAGCTGGTGCTAGAGAAGCATATTTGATTGAAGAACCTATGGCAGCTGCTATCGGTGCTGGTCTGCCTGTTGAAGAAGCTACAGGTAGTATGGTTGTTGATATCGGTGGTGGTACTACAGAAATCGCCGTTATTTCTCTTGGCGGTATCGTTACAAGTTGCTCTATTCGTGTAGCTGGTGATGCTTTAGATTCTGCTATCATTCAATATATCAAACGCAAATACAGCCTCATGATCGGTGAACGCACTGCTGAAGAAATCAAAATGTCTATTGGTAATGCTATGGTTAGCGATGATATGCAAAAGGATTTTGAAATCCGTGGTCGTGACCTTGTTAGTGGTTTACCAAAAACATTAGAAATTCACGCTGAAGAAATCACTGAAGCATTAAAAGAACCTGTTAAGAAAATAGTCGATGTTGTAAAAGTTACACTTGAAAGAACACCACCTGAACTTGCTGCTGATATCTTAGACCGTGGTATCATGTTGACTGGTGGCGGTGCTTTATTACACAATTTAGATAAATTACTTGCTCAAGAAACAGGTATGCCTGTAATCATTGCCGAAGATCCATTATCTTGCGTTGGTGAAGGTACTGGAAAATCCTTAGAAAATATTAATCTCTTAAATAATGTAATTATTAGCGATAAGAAGTTGAATAAATAATGAAATTATCATCAAAACGCCCTTTAATCGTTTTATTCATCGTTATTAGTGTAATATGTATTCTCTTTTTTGCCGCTATAAATAAATTCAATGCACCACTTGCAAATGCCATTGTCGTTAATGTATTAGCACCATTTCAATCTGTTACTAGTACAATTTCAAGCAAGTGCAATGATTTTCGTAATTACGTCTACGATGTATTTTATGTATATGACCAAAATAGAGAACTTAAAGCTCAAAATGATGATTTAAAACTCAAAGTCGCTCGTACCGCTGAGCTCGAAGCTGAAAATGCTAGTCTACGTCAATTATTGAATTATAAAAAAGCTAATTTACAATTTGATTTATTACCAGCTAACGTTATTGGTCGAGATATGGCTACTTGGAGCAGTCATATTATCATTAATCGTGGTACAAATGATGGTGTTCAAAAAAATATGACAGTCATCACACCAGATGGACTCGTTGGTAATATTCATGAAGCTTATCCTTCTTATTCAGAAGTTGAGCTTATCACTGATCCTCGTTCAGCTGTTGGTTCTATCGTTCAACGTGCAGATTCTCGCGTTGCTGGTGTTGTCAAAGGCTCTGCTGACTCCAATTCTGCTATTAATATGACTAATATTCCTCAAAATGCCAATATTGTCGAAGGTGATACTATTATCACATCTGGCTTTGGTGGTATCTATCCAAAAGGAATTCCAATTGGTACAGTAGCAAGTATTCAAAATGATAGTGGTGGATTATTGCAATATGCGATTTTATACCCTTGCGTTGATTTTCAGAAACTTGAAAATGTCGCTATTATCATCAATCATCGTGAATTAGCTGCACCTGTTCCAGCTACTCCTACACCAACTCAGCAACAAGCACCTCAACAACAACCGGCAACAAATAATCAACAACAAGCTACCCCAGCTCCAACTCAACCTGCTACAGGTGATATGAAATGAAAACATTAATACCTTGTTTTTTATTATTATTTATTGCCTATCTTTTACAATCATCTATTTTTAATGTTATCGCTTATGATGGAATTTCTGTAGATTTAGTTTTATTGGTGACTGTTTTCTTTAGCATCATTTATGATAAACATGCTATATTATATGGATTTTGTGCGGGATTATTTCAAGACTTGGCTTCTGGTACATTTTTAGGTATCCATACACTAAGCTTATTAATCATCTGCATATTAATCCACAAAATATCTCAGCTCATCTATAAAGAAAACATATTTTTACCGCTTATAGCTGGTATATTTGCTACTTGCTTAAATTATTTTATCATTGCTTTACTTATCTTTTTATTAGGCTATAGCTATAGTATTTGGCAGATTATAAACAATACAATCATTGCCTTAATTTATAACTTAATCTTTGCTTATCCTGTGTATTTTATCATCATGAAAATAGATGCTAAACTTCAATATTGGATAAAAAGATCTGAGCAATTTTAAAATCATAAATTATCTACAAAAAATCTAGAAGAGTATGATATAATTATATTAACTTTTAGGTAAGCATATTTTTATATCTATACGATATTAACTAAAATTAAGACACCTAAGGGTGTCTTAATTTATTATAGGAGTAAATTAAAGTTGAAATTTCTTGATAAACGTCTAAAAATTTTAGCTGCTATCGTAACAATTATCGTAGTAGCACTTATCAGTCGATTAGTTTATTTACAAATTTATCAAGGCGAATATTTTTCTAAATTAGCAGATGGTAACCGTATTCGTCTTGTATCAACATCTGCCCCTAGAGGTATTATTTATGACCGCAATGGCATACAATTAGTCAATAATCGCCCTGCCTTTACGGTTGAATTATTACCATCTTTAGAGCCAGTCTCTCCAGATGTAATCGCACGTCTTGCCAATTTATTAAATATCAGCGTCGATGAAATCAATGAAAAAATCGCTAATCACTCAGGTTTTGATCCTGTTACCTTAAAAATAGATGTACCACCTGAAATCGTAACTATCATCGAAGAACAACAAGATTTATATCCAGGTGTATTCATCGATACAAAACCTGTTCGTAATTATATCTATAAATATGAAGGAGCTCATGCTCTAGGTTATGTTAGTGAAATCAGTGATAGTGAACTTGAAGATAAGAAAAAATCCGGCGATGATTCTTATAAATTAGGTGATATCATTGGTAAATTTGGCCTTGAAAAATATTACGATAAATATCTTCGTGGTATTCCAGGCGGGGAACAAGTTGAAGTAG
This sequence comes from uncultured Megamonas sp., assembly GCA_900556715.1. Next base: position 8,965 of record USPM01000018.1, read on the forward strand.
ATGTTACAGGTCGTCCTGTTCAACGTTTAGGTATGAAAAATCCTGTAAGCGGTGCAAGTCTTACTTTGACAATTGACCACAATCTCCAAGAAGCTACAGAAAAAGCCATGGATGAAGTCATGTCTGGCATCAATGCACAAGCTGCTGCCGCTGTAGTCTTAAATCCACAAACAGGCGAAGTTTTGGCTATGGTCAGCCGACCAACTTATGATCCTAACTTATTTGCTCTTGGTATCTCTACTAAAGATTGGAATGCGATAAATAATAATCCTCACTATCCACTTGATAATAAAGCTGTAACGGGTGAATATCCTCCAGGTTCTACATTTAAAATCATCACAGGTACTGCTGCTTTGATGGAAAAAGTAGTAACACCTGATGAATTGATTTTTGACTCTGGTCAGCACTGGATAATCCCAAAAACAAATGCTGATGGTGAAGCATTAGGTTATATCAATTTTGAACAAGCTCTCGCTCACTCTGATAACGTTTATTTCTATGAAATGGGTAATCGCTTAGGCATTGAAAGATTAGCAAAATGGGCAAGAACTTTTGGTATCGGTGAAAAAACTGGCATAGACTTACCTTATGAAGCTGTCGGTAATGTCGCATGTCCAGAATACAAACGCAAAGTATTTGATGAAGATTGGTACCTTGCAGAAACATTCGATGCCTCTATCGGACAAGGTTTTACACTTGCTACACCTCTACAAATGGCATTAGTTATGAGTGAAGCTGCCAACGGTGGTAAAAAATATCGTCCATATTTAGTAAAAGATATCGTAGCTCCAGATGGCAGTGTTATAAAACATTTTGATCCTGTAATTGAACGTGATTTGAATATTGATCCATCTGTAATTAAACTCGTTCAAGAAGGTCTACATGAAGTTAGTACCGTAGGTACAGCTGCTTCTATGTTTAAAGATTTCCCTATACCTATCGCTGGTAAAACAGGTACTGCGGAAAATTCACAAGGACGTGAACATGGTTGGTTTGTAGCTTATGGCCCATTTGATAATCCAAATATCGCCGTAGCCGTTATTGTAGAAAATGCTGGTTATGGTGCTACATCTGCCGTGCCAATCGGCTATAAAATTTTAAGTGCTGCTTTTGGCTTAGATAAACCACAAACACCAGAAAACCAACAAACTCCAGCACAGCAATAAAAAATATATAAATCCATAATAGATAAAATGAAGTGATTATATGAGTGAATTAATAACTTTTAAAGGTTCTAATAATGGCTTAAATTTGGTAATCACCAAAAAAGCCGATTTTAAACAAATACAAGAGGCTCTAACTAAAAAGTTAGCCTCTTGTCCTAACTTCTTTGAAGCTAATACTAATATCACCTTAGAGGATAATAATTTTTCTCCAGATGAAAAAAATATTTTGACTGATATTTTGAAAAAATACCAATTAAATTTAAAATTTGTTGCTATCAAAGATAAAAATCCTAACCATAAAAATAATATTCCACCGCTAATCATAAAACGCACAGTTCGCGGTGGTGAAGAAATTGTCTCCAAAGGTTCCATAATCATCGAAGGTAACGTCAATCCCGGTGCAAAAATCATTGCAGGTGGCAATATAGATGTCCATGGTCACTGCCGTGGCATCGTCCATGCCGGTGCATATGGTGATGTATCTTCTTATATTATTGCTGATAAATTATCTCCTCTACAAATACGTATAGCTAATCTAATAGCTAGAGCTCCAGATAATATCGAAAAAAATTCGGAAAATAATATTTCTACAGAAAAAGCAATAATTCAAGACAATGCTATTATTTTAGAGCCATTTCAACGCGAAAATTAATTTTATTGCACAAAAATCATATCTAAACTATATAAAGAGAAAGAGGTGCTTTTCTGTTTGTCTTAAAGTGCAAAAAGGCAACAGTAAACTATATGACCCAAATTAATACAAATTGTAAAATCATAGTTATTACTTCTGGTAAAGGTGGTGTAGGCAAAACTACTACTACAGCCAATATAGGTGCTGGTCTTGCCATGAAAGGATATAAAGTAGCACTTATCGATACAGACACAGGACTTCGCAATCTTGATTTATTATTAGGCTTAGAAAATCGCATCATGTATGATTTAGTTGATGTTACTTCTGGTAAAATTCCTTATAAAAAAGCATTAGTTCGCCATAAAAAATATGAAACACTTTTCTTATTACCTACATCTCAAATCAAAGATAAACTTGCAGTAACTCCTGAACAAGTAGTTGATTTATGCTCTGAAATGAGCTCTGAATTTGATTTTATCTTAATTGATTGCCCTGCTGGTATCGAACAAGGTTTCAAAACAGCTGTTGCTGCTGCTGATATTGCTCTAGTAGTAACTATGCCTGAAATCTCTGCTGTTCGTGATGCTGATAAAATCATCGGTGAACTTAATCGTGCAGGCAAAGATAATATCTTATTGATCGTCAATAGAATTCGTCCCGATATGGTAGCCAAAGGAGAAATGCTCGATCTTGATGATATCAATGATATCTTAGCTATAAAATGTATCGGTCAAGTACCTGATGACGAAATGGTCGTTTCTTCTACCAATCGCGGTGAACCTGTTATCGCCAATACTAAGTCTCAAGCAGGTTTAGCTTATCAAAACATTACTAGACGACTTTGTGGAGAAAACGTTCCATTTATGACTTTCCGCACCAAAGAATCATTCTTTGCGAGATTAAAAAAATTATTTTAATTAAGGAGAGCATCATATTATGTTTGAGGCTGTAATGAAATTGTTAAATAGAAATAAAAAAACATCTAAAGAAATTGCTAAAGATAGGTTAAAAGTTGTATTAATTCATGACCGTGCCAACATTTCTCCTGAAGTCATGCAAGCAATAAAAAATGATATCATCGAAGTAATTTCTCACTACATGGATATAAATAAAAATGAAATGGAAATCTCTTTAGAAAACGATGATAATTCCGTGGCATTATTAGCTAATATTCCTGTAAATCGCATAAAAAATCAATCAAAATAATAAATAAAATAACAAGCATTTATTTTTTACATAGATAAATGCTTGTTATTTTATTTATAATCAATTTGCATAACTGCTTTCTTGCTTTTCTTTACACTTACTCTAAAAAAATGTTACAATATAAACTAATGATTATCAAATTATCCCATATTAATGAGGTTTGTATTAATGAACAAATTCCATAAAAGACTTTGTGTCTTAATTCTTTTCGTCTCTGTAATTTCTGCTGGAGTCATTTATTTTACAGTAGATATCAATACTTTATCTAGTTTGACACAGTTTAATCCTCTAGCAATAATTGCAGCGTTGATTTCCATTGGCTTTGGTTTATTTTTAGATGGTCTACGCCTTGTTCAACTAGTGAATATTTCTAACGAAAAAATCTCATTTACACAGGCATTACATGTAGTATTTGGCAACTATTTCCTAGCATTATTGACACCTGGTTTTAGTGGTGGTGCTATTGCTCAAGTACTCTTTTTACGTCATGCTGGCATACCTGTAGGTAAAGCAACTATTATTGTAATCGTACGTACTATTTTATCTATCATGTTCTTAATCATGTGTATGCCATTTATCTTCATGCATGATGCTGGTATAATTCCTTGGATTTCTGATGAAACTTTAATGGTTATTTCTACTTTAGCTTTTCTTTGCATTTTATTATTAATTTGGTGTTTTAAACATAACTATTTAGATTACTTAGTAATAAAATTAGTACATCGTCTTTCTCACAAAAAAGCTAGAGCTTTTATATCTTTTTATCGAGATAATAAATTAGCCATAAAACTTTTATTGGCTTCACCTATGAAAATGCTTAAGGTCTACATCACATCAGGCCTTAGTCTAATTTTCATCTATGCAATTGTACCAATCTTAATGTTTAGTTTAACTAATGATTTTGATGGTGTTTTAGCCATGGGACGCATGATTATTTTAAATATTTTGCTCTATTTTTCTCCAACTCCAGGAGGCTCTGGTATTGCAGAAGGTGGCTTCATCTTATTATTTAATTCTATGTTACCAGAAGGCACCGTTGGTATTGTAGCTGTTACATGGCGATTAATTGCTGAATATATACCATTTATCATTGGTTTTTACTATACAATCAAAGTCTTTGGTCGAGATTTCTTAAATAAACCGCTCATAAAATAATATTTAAACTATGGAGGCAATTCTTATTTAATGGAAGACTTTAATGAACGCATTGTTTCTGGTGGTGAAATGGATATTGACAATTGGCAGTATTCTCTTCGTCCCAAAAAATTACAAGAATATATTGGTCAAGATAAAGTCAAAGATAATTTGTCTATCTTTATCCAAGCAGCACTAAACCGCAATGAAGCTCTTGATCATGTACTTTTATACGGGCCTCCAGGACTTGGTAAAACTACACTAGCTAATATTATTGCCAATGAGATGGGAGTTAATTTCCGCGTGACTTCTGGACCTGCTATTGAACGTTCCGGTGATTTGGCAGCACTACTCACTAATCTCACCGAAAAAGATGTCCTATTTATCGATGAAATTCATCGCTTATCTCATAGCGTAGAAGAAGTTTTATACTCTGCTATGGAAGATTTTGCCTTAGATATCATCATTGGCAAAGGCCCAAGTGCTCGTTCTATTCGTTTAGATATAGCACCCTTTACACTCATAGGTGCAACAACAAAAGCCGGTGCCTTAGCTTCTCCTCTCCGAGATCGCTTCGGTGTTATTTCTCGTTTAGAATACTATACACCTGAATCCTTAGTCTTTATCATCAAACGTTCTGCGGAAATTTTAAATATTCCTATTGAAGATAGAGGAGCTTTAGAAATAGCTCGTCGCTCTCGCGGAACACCTCGCGTAGCCAATCGCCTATTAAAACGTGTCCGCGACTTTGCTCAAATAAAAGGCAATGGTATTATCACCGATGAAATTGCTGATACCGCACTTGCTATGCTTGAAATTGATAAAATGGGGCTTGACCATATCGATCGTAATATCTTGCTCACTATGATCAATAAATTCGGCGGTGGCCCTGTTGGCCTTGAAACACTTGCTGCTGCTGTAAGTGAGGAAACAGATACTATCGGTGATGTTTATGAACCTTATCTATTACAATTAGGTTTTATCAACCGCACACCTAGAGGACGTATTGTTACCAAATTAGGTTATGAACATCTTGGTTTAACTAAAGCTGAATAATTCGTATTTTTTGAGGGAGTTATCTTACAAATGAATATATTACTTCATATGTGCTGTGGCCCTTGTGCTTGTTATCCCGTGCCTAAGCTTCGCTCTGAAGGGCATGATATTACAGGTTATTTTTTCAATCCTAATATTCACCCTTATAAAGAATTTAAACATCGTTTAACTACTGCACAAGAATATGCACAAAAAGTTGATTTAAAACTTATTGTAGACACAAATTATCAATTACGGGAATTTTTACAACGTGCTTTAACCATTGAAAAACATACAGATGGTCTTAATTTAGATAATCGTCGCTGCCGTATGTGTTATGCTTGGCGACTTCATCAAACAGCAATTTATGCTAAAGAAAATAATTTTGATGCTTTTTCATCAACTTTATTTGTCAGCCCTTATCAAAATCATGAAATGATGAAAGATGTCGCTCAAAAAATTGCCCAAGCGGTAGACATTCCCTTCTTCTATGAAGATTTCCGACCAGGATTTGCTGAAGGAACACAAACAAGCATTGATTTAGAATTATATCGTCAACCTTATTGTGGCTGTATTTTCAGTGAAGAAGAACGTTATTCCAATTCGTTTAAGAAAAAACGCAAAAAAAAATTAAAAGCTCTTTTTAATGAGCAAAATAATAAATAATGTGATGGGGTTTTTATGGTATCTATTACTACCGCAACAGCTGATGATTTAACAACTCTTGCAGATATTGAACAAATATGTTTTTCTTCTAAAGAAGGTGCTAGCTTAAATACTTTAAAATCCAGATTTGAAGTATTTCCTAATCATTTTTTAGTAGCTAAAATCCATAAACACAACGATAATGAAATTGTTGGTTTCGTCAATGGTATGGTTACTGATGAAGAGACTATTATCGATGAAATGTACGCTGATCCTAGCCTTCATCAACCACAAGGAAAATATCAAACTATTTTTGGTATTGATGTATTGCCATCTTATCAACATTTAGGCATTGCTACTAAATTAATGAATAATCTTATTGAGAAAGCTCAAAAAGAAAAACGCTCTGGTATAATTTTATGTTGTAAACATCAACTTATTCCGTTTTATGAACAATTTGGTTTTAAAAATTTAGGTATTTCTAAATCTACACATGGAGGAGTCGTCTGGTATGACATGCTCCTAAATATATAAAAAGAACCTCTATAGTTAGTTAATTAAACTAATTATAGAGGCTCTTTTTCTTTTTATTATTTTGCAAGATTTTCTTTTAATACATTTTCTTTTTGGGCATTTTTTATACCTATAATAAAAAATCCTACACTCAATATAGTAAATACTATACCACCTAAAACTACATTATTTATGCCCAATTCATCAATAAAAATACCACAGACGAAAGCAGCGATACAAGTACCTACATTTGTAGCTACTAAAAATAAAGCATTGGCAAAATCAGGAACTTGAAAAGCTACTCTTGTTATCCAATACTGATTGATATTAGCTGCACAACCTACAAATATTCCCCAAATTAAAACTATACCCATTATAATAAAACTCATATCACCAAAAAATAACATCATCAAAAATATTACAGTCAATAAAAATGGGTATATGCCAACAAAAGCTAAAGGTTTTTTGCTCAAAAGTCTGCCCGCAATAATATTGCCCAAAATATTTGCCAAACCAAAAATTAACAGCGTAATACTTACAAATTCTGCTGATAATAGCGATACTCTTTCTAAATAGTCAGCTAAATAACTATATACACCAAAATTTGCACCATTTAATAAAATTACAGCTATCAATGCCCACCATAAATTAATATCTTTTAAAATACTTAATTGGGAACCATATGACATTTTTTCTTTCACTGGCATAGATGGAACATATATTATTGTTAACATTAAAGCGACTAAATTCACTAAAGCAAAAGCAAGCATAGCAATTTCTAAAGAAAATAAATTAGCAATATAACTCATAACTGGTACACCAAGTACCATACCAGCAGAAACACCAACCATTACTCTTGCCACTGCCTTAGGTGCATCTTGTTTGGCTACAGATGAAGATGCGATTGCAAAAGACAATGAAACATACACAGGATGTAAAAATGCAGGCACTACTCTTGCCACCAACACTAGCCAAAAACTTCCTGCAAATGCAGATATAGCATTACAAATAAAAAAAGTAGCCAAAGATATCATCATTATCGTTTTACGATTATATTTAGACAATAATAAAGGTAATATCGGGCCAGATACAGCTACAGCTAATGCAAATAAACTCACTAATAAACCCGCCACAGAAATTTCTATATTATAAGTACTAGCAACTATTGGTAATATACCTATAACACCCATTTCCGTATTTAAGATACTAAATACACCTATTGTTAAAATAAATACAATTAAATTATTTTTACTCATAGTATTACTCCTAAAATCCATATAAAAAATACATATCCAAAAATTTTAAGCTATATTCATATTTCAACAAAAAAGAGAAGTAATTCCTACTTCTCTTTATCTATCATATCTACATTAATTGCTTAAATTAACTTAAGCACTTTTCTCATAAATTATCTTTGAAGAACTCTGTTAATTTGGCAAATGGAATAACATCTGTTCTATCATATAAATCCACGTGACCTGCATTTGGCACAATATATAATTCTTTTGGTTCTGCTGCCAATTTATAGGCATCTTCACTAAATTCTTTAGAATGTGCATCTTCTCCAGCGATAAATAACAATGGTCTTGGAGAAATCGTATCAATATCATTAAATGGATAGAAATTCATAAATTTCACATTACTTGTAAGTGTTGGATGTGTAGTTGTATTGGCACTATAACCTCTTGTTGTGCGATAAAAATCATAAAATTCTTTTTCAATATCAGAAGGATTTTCACTTAATTTAT
>USPM01000019.1 GCA_900556715.1 uncultured Megamonas sp.
CTCCAGCTTTAACAGTTAATACTTTTAATATATCATCTTTAGCTATTTTTTCATTGCCTACCACATCTACGCTAACTACTGTCATATCTGTATAGGCACTATTATTTTTAATAGTTTCTTCTGTTGGTCTTTGCTCTTTCCAAGCATTCATCTTATCAATAGCTGCTTGGTCTTGGACTTTATCTATTTTACTTTCTTTAGATTTTTCCTTGCTAACGACAATGTCCTTGTTTGTATCTACAGCACTAGTTCCTTCAGATACATCTTGCATAGTTTCATCAACTTTTGCTTCTACTTCATCTTGAGTCAAATTTTCTGCTGATACAATATTTTCTTTTACATTATTATCTGCAACATTTGCAAAACAATTATTTATACTAAAAGCACTAATATTAGCCATAGCTAATGCACAGACTAATAATTTATAATTTTTCTGTTTCAAACAAACAACCTCCTTAAATTGAGACAACTCACCAATATTGTAATTTTATCACAACTGTATGAAAAATAATATCTTTCATAAAAAAAAAGTTATGATACCCAAAAAGATATGAGTATCATAACAAACCTATCTTAAAAATAAATTAAAATTTCCATTGCATTTCTAATTTTACATTATAAACACCATCATCTTCAACTTCAGTGATTATACCAATATTATCATTCATATAATATTGTAAACCTACTCTATTTAAATCATAATTTATACCTTTCGTATAACGAAGCATCACCTTATCAGATAGATATTTACCAATTTGAATGCTATAAACATCATCATCATTTGTATCAAAACGTTTTTTAGCACTATCAGTTAAACTATCTCGAGAAATTCTAAATTCATCTAAATTCAATACATTTCTCAAAGTACCTTCAACTTCATTTAAGAAACTCATCTGTAGTCCAACTGTTGCTAATGATAATATATCCTCTTCAGTTAATTCTCCAGAATTACCATCTTTGCTATTCGTTCTAAAAGCCAACAATTTTATTATTTCTGCATCATTCATTGCTGGTTCAGAAAATAATTTTGGTTCTAGTTGCTTATCTAATGGCCCTTGTAAACTTACAAAAACTTTTGTTCGATCAAGTCTAGTCATAGCCAAAAAGTCTATACTTGGGAAAAATGAATCCACTTGATTAAATACAATATTACCTACTTCAATATTAAAAATAGTTTTTAATACATTTATAGTTCCCTTATCAACTGTTAAGCTTCCAGAAGCTTTAGGATGTATTGTCGTTCCTTTTATATTGAATGCCCCTTTTATATATAAATCATATAATAGTGCATCATAAGCATGTACATTTTCACCCAAATTAACATTAATATCTAAAACCATTTCAGGAAGCATTGTATCTGTTGTCTCTGGAAGTGGTGGCATAGAAACTTCTATATTATTAAAATCAAGATTAGTAGTCAATTTCGGCAATTTTCTACCATAAAAATCAACTTCATTAAATTGTAAATTTCCTACTAAATGACCTGTATAATAATCCGATACAATATCTAAATCATTTAAATCAAGATTAAAATTATACCCTGTAATTCCCTGACTTGTAAGATGTGCTGTTCCGATTAAATTATAGTTGCCATCTCCCATTTTTCCGGTAAATTGTTTAATCGTCATTAAATCTTGATCAAAATCTATATCTACATTTATATTTTCTAATGGACTATCTACATACTTAAATTTTATAGCACTATCTACAGTAGATATATTTCCCTTAAAATTAGGTTTTTGTACTGTTCCTGTAATATTTAAATCACCTTGAACATTACCCATTGACCATTCTACGTATGGTGTAAACGATGGCAATACATTTAAATCTGTATTTTCTAGATAAACCTTCAAATTCATTTGCTGATTTATATTTTCTTCATTTCTCTTATCTACTTCTAAAGCAGCAATAGGTATACTACCTTCAGCTTTTATCGCACATTGTCCCTTATTAGCCGCCATCTGATTAATATAAATTACGCCATTTTTTAAATTTGCCATTGCATATGCATTATCAAATTGCGTGCCATCACCTTGAGTATATATAGAAATATCTGCTGTTGGATCATCAATTGTACCACCAACTTGTATATCGCCATTCATTACCCCATTTATATCTATATTCATATCACATAAATGAGTCAATAAATTTACATCCATATTACTAGCAGATACACGAGCATCAATTGGACCATTCGCCAAGTCCACACTACCTTGAGCTGCTACTTTTCCTTCACCTTGCTCACCATAGAATTTATTTACTTTTACAATTTTATTATCTAATTGAGCATCTATTTGAATGTTTTGCAATGGATAATCTTTTAATGTTCCATTTTCCATTGTTCCCTTCAAATCTACATGAGGATTTTCATATGTGCCATTCAACTGAGCCGAACCATCAAATCTACCATTTAATAAACTATTTTTCAAATTAGCCATAGACATAGCTGCATTAATATCAGCTTGAATTATTGTAGCCTGACCTTCAACTTGTTTAGTATTTAAATTTACAGCTCCATTGAAATCAAATTCACCGTCATTTTGCTTAAATTTAAACTGTTCTAAACTCAAAATTCTATTAGCTAATTTCAAATGACCATAAATATCATCTATATTTTCACCATTTAAGACAATATCATCAGCCTGTAAAATACCATCAAAATTTAATGCACCAACTTTTCCTGACAACATGCCATCAAAACTTGCCTTACCAGACACAGGATATGGCAAATCTACTTGCAATTTATCAATTAAAATTTCGTCAGCTTTAAATTTAAAGTTCATTTCTTTATTTTTATCAATTGTTCCATCTAAAGTAGCCTTTATAAATGGTGACGTTATGATGAAATTATTCAATTTTATATCGCCATCATTGTATTCATATGTTCCATCTACTTGAGTAATTAATATACCATATGCACTACCTTCATAAAAATGAACTTTACCCGTAGCTTTTATATCCTGCAAATTTCCCGTAAGATGTATACTATTATCTACATTTCCTGTTATCTCAAGTTCTGGCATAACAGCTTGTATTAAATTTTCTACACGTGCCTGTTTTGTATTAACTGTTATATCAATGAATTGTTTACCCTTAAAGCCTAATAGACCAGTAGCTTCATGAGTGATTTCACCGTTATTAATTAATTGACATCTATCTACACACATACCATCTAAATTACCAATAGCATTCACCAATAGCGAATCAAACGTTTGCTTCATTATAGAGCCATCTTTTGCCATTAAATCAATTCTCAATACAGGGTTATCTATATGACCAAATAATTGACCACTAAAATTAGCATCTCCGGAAATATCAATATCAGGCAAATAATTTTTAACTAAAGACATATCTACATTTGAAGCATAAAAATCTACATTTATATCATCTTTTTGCATACCACCTTTAGCAGCTAATCTACCTCCATTAGCAAAATTAGCTGTTAAAGCATCAACTTGAAGTGCATCTTTTTCTTTATAAAAAGATGCCTCTATTTTTTCTATAGGTATATTATCATAACTACCATTATTTACCTCTAAACGACCACTGACATCTAAATTATCAAAGTCCACACCTTGACCTTTAAAATCACCGCGAATAACAGCATTACCTGTAATTGCTTGTGGTAAATAATTATTAAATATAGATATATCTATATTTGAAGCTCTAAATGAACCTTTATAAGTTAAATCTGTCAAATCGCATTGACCTGATGCCCAAATCCAACCACCTGCAAAATCTGCCCTAAAATCATCGACAAAAACTTTATTTTCTCTATATCTAGCCTGAATATCTATATTTTCTACAGGATAATCATATACATATCCCAGTTTAGAATTTATTTGTGCCCCTATGCGAATATCATCCAATGTACCATAAATAGCACTGACAAAAGATACATCTCCTCTAAATGGCACACCTTCAATAAATAATTCAGGTTTAAAACTTTTACTTTCTGCAATCAATCGCAAACGAGGCTCATTCATATAATCTTCAATACTACCATGAATAGCAACTTTTTGACCTTGTGCACTACCACTTACAAATAATTGTATATTTTTATTATTTAATAAAATAAGACCGTTTATATCTTCTACATCTTGCCCTAATACCTCACATGCTCCATCAACAAAATTAATGGAACCATCTAAAACATATTTATTTTCTAAACTACCACTGATTGTTATGTCCGCTTTATTTATAAAGCCCTGTTTTATATTAACATTAGCTAAATACTCTTCTGGTATAAATGGCAAATATTTTAAAATATCTACATCTTGAACTTTTACATCTAAATTAGTTTTTATAGCTTCACCAATAATACCATCAAATTCCACTAAAGCTTGATCATGATTTAAGCTACCATTGACATTTATAGCTGTTAAATCTGCACAATCAGCTTCTAAATTAATCTTATCTATGGATAATTGCTTACCTTCAAAACGTATTTTAGCCTGTCCATTTTCGAGTTTAACCATGCCTTTAAAATCTATTGGAGTCGTTGAATCTTTATCTATTAAATCTTCTACATTCCAAGAACCATCACTACGCTGTATAATATTGGCTTCAGGATTAATTACATCTACTTCACTTAACCCAGCTAATGGTGATTGTTTCAGTATCTCTAAAACATCTATAGTAAAAATAACTTTATCAGCTTTAGCTATTAATTCATTTTGTTTATCATAAATTTCTACATCATCTATAGCAGCTGAATTCATAGATACAATATATAACGAATCTATATTTATTTTTGTACCTAAAATATTTTCCACTTGTTTAGATATTAACTTTGCCGTTTCTTGCTTAAAAGATTGAGAGTTTATCCATAAAAAAGTCATCAAACTTATACAAAATATTATAAATACACTGACTCCTACAATAATTTTAGACTTTTTTTGCATCTAACTCACCTCTATATTAAATAGTTAAATAATCTCTATACTAAGAAACGGGAACTATTTTAGTTCCCGTTTAAATAGTTTATTCTGTTTTTAGTATAGCATGATTTCATTATAGAGAAAATACTATTAATATGTTTTTGCTGCTACTGCTTGTACATCTAAATCAACAGGAAGACCCATTGCTTTATCTAATTGAGCCTTACTTACATTATAATCATAAAGAGCTTGTACATAATTTGTTTTAGCCGTAGTTAAGGCTACAGCAGCATCCATAACATCAATATTAGTTCCTACACCTGCTGTATAACGAACTTGTGCGATATTATAATCTTCACTTGCTTGATTTACGGCAACACTTGTTGTTTGAATATTTTTTTCCGCAGAAAGTAAATTTAAATATGCTTGATGTACTTCTAATTGAATTCCTTCATTTACATATTGAACATTTTCTTGTGCTTTAGCTAATGCGGCTTCTGCTTGTCTTACTTGCGATTTAGTTACGTTATTATCAAAAATACTCCAGCTGGCTTTAACCCCGATTTCAGATTGTTCTGCAGCATCATTATTGAAAGCATCATCTCCATCAATAGTATAACTTGCATAAGCAGAAACTTGTGGTAAATTACCAGCTTGAGCTACTTTCACACTTGTTTTAGCTTGTTCTACAGATTTAGCTGCAGCAATACCATCAGGACGATTATTCATTGCCAAATCCATACATTCAGCTAAGCTTAAATCATATTTTGTATATTTTAATTCATCTTGAATATTGATTTTAGTATCAATAGGTAAACCAATTAAATTATTTAAAGATGAAATAGATAAATCATAATTATTTTCTGCATTTACAAGATTTTGTTTAGCATCTGCTAACTCTACTTGAGAACGCAATACATCTGATTTAGCTACTGTACCTGCAGCATATTTAGCATTAACTGTATCCAAATGTGCTTGCAACTGATCCACAGTTTCTTGATTTACACCTACTAAATTACGACATTGTAAAATATTATAATAGCCTTTTGTTGTATCATATTTAATCTGTTGTTTTGTATTTTCTAAAGTCAAATCACTGATATCTACACCAATTTCTTTGCCTTTAATATTATTTTCTAATTGTCCACCTGTATATAATGGAATAGAAGCTTCCACTACATTTTGATAGCTAGAATCTCTATTTTGTTGATCATATGTTTCTCCACCAACGGCAGCCGCTGCTGTTTGCCAACTAATAGAAAAACCTTTTTGTCCCTTTGCTTCACTCAATGCCCAGCGAGCTGAATCTGTATCATATACAGCTTGTTTTATAGTTCTATTATTTTCTAATGCCATTTCAACTGTATTATCTAAAGTTAAATCCACAGTATCTTGTGCAAAAGCTAAATTACTACCACCTAAAAATAATGAGCCACTTAATAACACTGCAGTTATTGTTTTATTTAAAGACTTTTTATTCATTTTTCAAATCCTCCTAAATTAAAATTCATGTCTTAAGCCTACATAAGCGGCTCTTTCATCTGAATCATTAATGTCTTTTATTTGACCTATCAAATAAGTATCTTGTGCAATCTCATATTGTCCTTTTAATTTTACTCTTAAATCATTGGGATCATAAGCATCTACAGAGATTTTTCCTTTATCTCCTGCTTTTAAATCAACACCTACGCCGACTTTATCATCAACCAAACCACCTCTACCCGTAAAAATACCATTTCCTGTACCTACTTGTAGATTAGTTCCACTATCATCTCCGCCAATATCATCAGCTCCTATCAGCAAAAAAGAATTAGGATCTGTATATACCTTTACATCTGCATTTACCATCCATTCAGATTGCCCACCACTGTATAAGGCTTCTATACCAGGCTTAACCTCAATAGATGATACTTTACTCATCATATTGTCTGCACGCTGTGATATATTATCTGCATTGCTGATTATATTTTTTAAACTCTGTGCTGTTTGTGGATCTGCAACTACAGTTTCCATATTAGTTGCCATCTTTTTCACACTTTCACTAGTTGCTGATAAATTAGCAATAGCGATTTTCATATTATTAGCAGTTTCACCATCACCAGAGAAATCATTTATCATGACTTCAATTTCATCTGCTGCTTTAGCCATACTTGAGGTCATTGCTGATAAATTCTTGATCATATTATCTATATCCTGCTGGTTGTTAACTGCTAAAGTGGACATTACCTGCATCAATTGATTCATATTGCCAGTCAAATCTTTAAGATTTATTGCTGTCTGAATTAATGAATTTTGTACATCTT
This sequence comes from uncultured Megamonas sp., assembly GCA_900556715.1. The sequence continues at coordinate 7,184 of USPM01000019.1, forward strand.
TATTTCCCAAAATATCATTCATGCTTTTTATCAAGCCCTTTACATCATCTAAAGTCAAACTAGCCTGTGTCAATAAATAATCCAATCCTCTTTCATCAACACCATCTACAGTTTCGCCACCTACCAAGTATTCACCTTTTGGATGTTGTGGTGGCATAATGCTGATAAATTTTTCTCCCATCAGTCCATCACTACTAATTGTAAATAAAGAATCCTTTGCTATTTGCATATTTCCTTTTATAACAACAGTAACTTTTGCTTTATCTTTATAAGCTTCAATTGAGGATACTCTTCCTGCGTCAATACCCGCATAACTAACACCAGCACCTATCTTTAATCCTGTAACTTGATTAAATGTAATATCAAAAGAATAATCTTTATCTTTACCAAAATTAAAGCCACTTAAATAAACTATAATACCAATCAATAAAGCCAATCCTACTGTTGTAAATATGCCTACTTTCGCTTCATTGGACATTATTTCACCTCTTTCTTATTTTACTAACATCTATAAACTCTAAAACTCTACTATCTGTAGAATTCCTTATTTCATCTGGAGTACCTATAGCTATCATTTCACCTTGATACAACATAGCTATTCTATCTGCAATATAAAATGCACTTTTCATATCATGTGTTACTACAATCGAAGTAACACCTAATAATTTTTGCATCTGCACAATAAGTTCATCTATTTTCGCTGACGTAATTGGATCTAATCCTGAACTTGGCTCATCATACAAGAGAATTTTAGGTTCAAAAGCAATTGCTCTGGCTAAACTAACGCGTTTTTTCATACCACCAGATAACTCATTTGGCATATAATTAGCAAAACCAGATAATCCTACTAATTTTAATTTTTCCTCTACTATTTCTTTAATTTCTTTAGTAGATAATTTACTATGCTCTCTTAAGCCAAAACCTACATTGTCACCAACAGTCATAGAATCAAATAATGCTGAATACTGAAATACCATTCCCATATTCAAACGAACTTTATCTAATTCATCTTCTTTTAAGTTTGATATTTCTTTATCATCAATAAAAATTTGACCTTCATTTGGCTGTAATAATCCAATTAATAATTTTAATAAAGTCGATTTTCCTGAACCACTACCACCAATTATAACTAAAGTTTCTCCCTTATTAACTTCAAAATTAATATTTTTCAAAATCAATCTATCTTTAAAATATTTATATAGGTTGACTACTTTTATCATTATACCACCTCAACGATAAAGCAACATGGACAATAAGCAATTGCTAAAAAATATAACAATAATGGAAATTACAACAGAACGAGTCGTCGCTTTACCTACGCCTTCAGCACCATTTTGAGCATTAAGTCCATAATAACAGCCTACAATAGCAATAATTGCACCAAATACAATAGACTTTATTAAACCACCTGTTATATCATGAACATCTACAAAAGTATCAATAGAATGCAAATACATATATATATTAATATCATAATATTCAGCTACCATCCAGCCACCAATTGAGCCAATGACATCACCAAATACTACCAAAATAGGCAACATAAACATACAAGCTATTAATCTAGGTACTACTAAATAACCAATAGGATTAGTCGCCATGACTTTCAAAGCATCTATCTGTTCTGTTACTTTCATTGTACTGATTTCTGCTGTAATCGCAGCACCAACTCTACCAGCTGTTACAACTCCTGCTAAAACTGGCCCTAGTTCACGACCTACTGCAATAGTTACTATACCACCAACTGTAGATTGTGCTCCTAAACGAATAAATTCTGTAGCAGTTTGTAATGTTATTACCATACCTGTAAACAGCATAGTAAGTGTTATTATAGGTAAAGTATCTACACCTAAATGTGACATTTGCTGAAAAACATGTCGCATCCTCGGAGGATATCTCAATTGTGCAATTGTATTACCAACCAAAATAGTAAATTGTCCTAACGTCTCTAAATGACCAATAACAAATCTTCCTATTTTTTCAAAAAATCCTATTATCATTTTATAAATCCTCAACTTTATAGCTATTAAGTCCATTGAAAAAAATATCCGTGAGAAAGACTCACGGATATTTTCTCACTATTCGATTTTAGCAATGAATTTAAAAATAGTAAATAGTTATTTACTTTTTTTTAAGCTTTTAATCATTTTTTAATTTTTATGCTTGTTTGAATAAAATTATCTACTACATAATCCGTAGATATTTTACTTTCACGATTTTTGTTAAATTCTTCTCGTTCTTTTTTGCTCATCTTACCGATTTCTTCTGATAATTTTATTGCTTCTTTTATCGCTTTATCCTGATCAACTTCACTTTGTGTGTCAATTGTCGGTGAAATAACTATTTCATTATTCTTGTTTAAATTTTTTAAATCATTTAAGCGGTCAACTGTAGATAAATTAGCTGCATCTTGTGGTGTCGCTGCTAATCCACTTTGTAAGACTTGTGCTAATTGCACAAAGCCACCGCCTTTTACCTCTAAAAACATTTGACCTTCTTTTTGAGTTTTAGGAATGGTGTATGGTATAGTTACTGTTACATTTTCTCGACGATATGGTTTTAATGTCACGCTAAAGTTGACTAAATCTCCTGGTTTTGCTTCCTCTTTATCAGGGATAGCACTCACTATAGAAGCTGTTTTTCTACTAGAAGTAAAATCCACATCTACTTTTACATCCAAAATATTTGAAGGTTTTTCCATATTTGTACACAAGAAATACAATGCTTGCGTCAATTCTCCCACGGTAAATTGACCAACATCTTTGGGATCATAATACATATTTTCTCGTTCAAATTTCCCTTCTGGAACTTCATCTGTCATTATTGTAAATTTTATTTTTGATGTACCATAGCTTGCTCTATCTGCTGTTCTATCCATTGAAGCATAAACTATACTTGAAGCTAATGTCGGCAAAATATCTTCATCATACGCTACTTTAGAAACAAATGTTTTCTCTTGTCCTAAATTTCTATCCGTAACTTTTACCCTTACAGGAATAGATGCTGGATATTCATTTAATATACCTGCTACTCCATTAAAACGGTCTTGATTAATTCGTCCAATAATTTTACCAAAAGAGCTTACCTTAACACCATTTAAAATGCCTCCTGCTGAGCCTATGACATCTGCTTCTGTCATAAAATAATTCACATTTCCTTTATAAGTCATTGCATGACCAAAACCTAATATCTTATTACCATCAACAGCAGTTACTGTTCCTGTTCCTCCAGCTGAAAAATCACCATAAGCCAAAACTACACCCACAGGATCCCCCGCCGATAAAGTTGCATTTTCTTTAATATCGCTACCTGAATTTCCTATTGGACTACTGATAAATTCTCCTGTAGCATATGGTGTCATATTCTTATACTTCAAATTTTCTGCTAAAAAGTTTAACGCATTATCATTAAATCCAGAAACATAAATAGGCATCATTTTAGTCGTAGATAAATCACTTGCTTGTGATTTATATTCTTTTTGCAAACTTTTTAAGATAAAACTTGTCAATGATATATGTTCTTCTAATTTATCAGCATCAATCGTCGTCTTAGATTTATCTTCCAAATCCTTTATAATTTTATCTGTTTGCACAATATCTTCATCATCAATACTATTTTTATCTTCTTCCGTTTCAATATCGATACCACTTAATATTTCTTCTAAACGTTTTTGAGCTTTACCTTTCACAGTTTCTTTTCCTTCAGGAGTTGCTAAATGTTTAGATTTATATTTTTCCACTTCTTTATCGATATTTTTATCAAAGTCATCTTGATTTTTCTCATATTCTTCTAGTGATGGTATATCTACTATTTTTATATTGGATTTATTAATTACAGTCAACGGATCTGGTAAATTCCAAATATCTAACATCTCTTCAATAGGTGTTATATAAAATTTATATGGCAATACATCTTGACCTACAGCTCTAGCTACAGCTCCTATTAATTTTCCATCAACATATACAGGGCTACCACTCATTCCATGAATGACGCCATTTGTATCATCAATAATTGGCCCATATGCACGTGCTAATATCTGTTTTGGCGAACCTTTGCCATTGTTCACTACACCTATTATTTCCACATTAAAACTAACTTTCTGTGCTCCTTGAACTACAGTTTCTGCATAACCTTGCATACCTGGTCTCAATTCTGAAGTTTTCATTATTGGAGGCATAGCTAATGCAGAATTTGTATACAATAACAACATCAAGCATATCGTTACTAAATATTTTATCATTAATACTACACCAATTCTCTTTCTCTCATTATTCTATCTGTTCAACATATACTACTACTTGATTTGGTGTTATATTATCACCAACTTTTACTAAAACTTGTTTTACTACACCATTTACAGTAGCTCTAGCAGCTGCTGAAGTACCTGTAAGTGTAGATATTTCCACTAGAGAATCTCCCATTTTTACACTAGTACCTTCTGCTATTGTTGAACTTACAGTTCCTGCAAGTACTGCTTTTTGCTCTACTTGTTTATTTTCCATAGCCCATCCTACCGTCGTTAACAACAATACTAATGCTATGAATACCGATACGATTAGATATTGTCTTTTCATTTATATCACTTCCCTTTTCTTTATTATTTATTATTTCCATCAAATTCAAACTAAAATTATCCTATTTTGATAATACCATATCATTGTATTCTAAACAAGTTAACGACGTACAGCCGTAAGTGCTGTAGCCACTGGTCTTTCCATTCCATCTGATGGAGAATTTACTATTTTCCCACCGATAACTAATTCAGAAGAACCGCCTCCATCAAAATTAACGGCCTCAACAACATCCATGCCAATTAAAAATCTAGCGAATTCATCAAGCATCATACCTTTACTATGAGCTTGTCTGCCATCTAAAACGGCAAATAACACATTCCCATTTCTTAAAATTCCCACTGCTGTTCTAGGTGCTCTAGCTCCTGTAACATCTGGTCCAATTTGTTCTACAGCAGAAGTTATATCAACTTGACCATCTTTTACTAAACGAGGTCCTACACCTAAAATATCTGTAGCACTGTCCCATGGAGTATTTAAAATCTGATTTATTACTAAATCATCACCTACATTCAAACCTGATAGTATATTTTTTCCATTACCTGTTGCAGATACAACAATTTCGCCAGGCTTTAAAATACTATTTCCATTATTTATCTTCACAATTTTATTATCTTTTACTACATATTCAATGCCACTATTATCTGTCCCTGTTGTTTTTCCATAATATTGATTATATAACATTACACTATCACTTGTTCTTGTACCATTTAAACCAGAAACATATACATCTCCATTTTTACTTTGTACAATTCCACTATAACTTACATCATCAATATAAGGTGTCCCATCGGATAATACACCAAAGGCAGTACGAGTCAAATACATTGAAGAAACTAAATCTCCAGCAATTTTAGTCACACCATATAATTCCCTGCCAGGACCAAAATAAGAAGCATTTTCTGCAACAGCTGCATTTACATAATCAGACATCGCCGATACTGTGTTTTTAGCCATTTTATCACCGCCACCTAAAACTGGCACAAATTTAAAATATTTAGGGCTAACTTCTACCAATTGAGCTTGCTGTTTTACACCTGATTTTTTACTGTAATAAGAAATCTGTGTTAATCCTGGTTCTAATTCTTTAGTAATACTATATTCATAATCTTTTTGCACATCTATATATAATCTTCTTGGATTATTTAATTCACCCATATCATATGCACTATTATCGGCAATCTTAATGACAACACAACTAGTTTTATCATCACTATAAACTTCCATAAATGGCACAATATCATCATTCACATTGATACCATTTAAATATTGTTTATCTATAGGTTCTGAAAAATCTACCATTATATCGCCATTTTGCTGTTGTTTCACATCATATTTAGTATCTTTGTTTAAATCAAAAACAATTCTAACTTTATCTGAAGATTTACTATAACGAATTGTATTTATTATTGGTTTATCAACAACTTGAGAGACCTCTTGTGTTTTTATATCTTTGCTTAAATCTACTTTGGATTTAGCACTTGCCATAGACAATTGGAATATGCACATTCCAACCATCAAAAATATAAATATTCTTTTTAAATTCATTGTCTCTTAATCCTTTATCTATTACATATTTTATTTGCTAAATATATTTTATTTTTCTTAAGAAAAAAAGACTGCTAATGCAGTCTTCTTTTTATTCTTCTATTTTTCGTTCATTACCATTTGGTTTTTTACGAATTCTAGTAATTTTATCCATATATTCAAGAGCTTTACCTGTACCAATAGCTACACAAGTTAATGGATCATCTGCTAAATAAGTAGTAATTCCTGTTTCTTTTTGAATTAAACTATCTAAACCATAAAGCATTGCACCGCCACCAGTCATGATTATACCTCTATCCATAATATCAGAAGAAAGTTCTGGTGGAGTATCTTCTAATACTCGTTTTACACATTGTACAATGGCGGATACAGGTTCTGCTAAAGCTTCACTTACTTCGTCAGATTTTACTTCAATTGTTTTTGGAAGTCCTGTAATTAAATCACGACCACGAATTTCAATTTTTTCATCACGAGCTCCTGCAAAAGCTTGTCCTACTTGAATTTTAATATTTTCAGCTGTACGTTCACCAATCATTACATTATGTTTATTTTTTATATAAGTGATAATGCAATCATCGAATTTATCTCCAGCCATACGAAGTGAATCACTTACAACTACACCGCCTAGACTAATTACAGCTACGTCTGTTGTGCCACCACCGATATCTACTACCATACAGCCATTTGGTTCAGATACATCAAGACCTGCCCCCATAGCTGCTGCCATAGGTTCTTCAATGAGTTCAGCATGACTAGCACCAGCTTGCATTGCAGCTTCTTGAACAGCTCTTTTTTCTACTGTAGTTATTCGAGAAGGTACACATATCATCACACGAGGTCTAAACATAAAACGACGTCCAGACACTTTACCTATAAAATATCTAATCATTTGTTCAGTGATATCATAATCAGCAATAACACCCTCTCTAAGTGGTCTTATAGCTACGATATTTCCAGGAGTACGTCCAATCATACGGCGAGCTTCTTCACCAATAGCCAAAATACGATTAGTATCATTATCGATAGCCACAACAGAAGGCTCACGCATAACAATACCTTTACCTTTTATATAAATAAGGACATTCGCTGTTCCAAGGTCAATCCCAATATCCATGGACATTCCAAACATTAATCCTACTTCCCTTCTCTTAGCAAATTAATAAGTTAATTATCTACATTTAATACTTTATAATATATAATACATATATTAATTTGGCAAGAAAAAGCTATTATAAATCCCTTTAAAATAAAATGTACATCTATTCTAAATTTTAATATTATTTGCCAATGCTAAAAGTTTATATTTATGTATTTATAATATCTATTTATATATAAACAAATATTATATAATTATTAATATATATTATATATATGCTAATTGACAACAATTATTTCAAGTGTTATTATGAGGTCATAATAATTAGTATAAATTAGGGGGTATATTATAATGTTTAAAGGGAAAGTTGTCATCGTTGGGGCTAGTAATGTAGGTTCTGCTGTACTTACAAAACTTTTAGATTTTCAACTTGCTTCCGAAATCGCACTTATCGATTTAAATGAAAATAAATGTAAAGGTGAAGCTCTTGATGCTAACGATGCAACATCTTGTATTCACAGCCTTAATATCAGAACTTATCATGGTGACTACTCCGACTGCAAAGATGCTGATTTAATCATTATCACTGCTGGTCCTAGCATTAAACCTGGTGAAAAACCTGACCGTCTCATCTTATCTAAAACAAACTGCAAAATCATGAGCAGTGTTATGTCCGAAATCGTAAAATACACTAAAAATGCACTTATTCTCATGATTACTAATCCTCTTGATGTAGCTACATATCATGTTTCTACACAGTTTGATTATCCACGTGAAAAAATCATCGGTACTGGTACAATGCTTGAAACATTCCGTTTACGCAGAATTATTGCTGACCGTTATCATATCGACCCTAAAAATATTCACGGTTATGTTCTCGGTGAACATGGTAACTCTGCATTCACTGCATGGAGTACAGTAAACGTTGCTGGTCTCGGTCTTGAACATGTTGATGAATACTTCCACTTCGATGATAAACTCGATAAAAAAGCTATCGAACAAGCACTTGTAAACAGAGCTTATGATATCATTAACTTAAAAGGTTATACAAACACTGGTATCGCAATGGTAGCTG
>USPM01000020.1 GCA_900556715.1 uncultured Megamonas sp.
AAAAAACTTAAGTAAATCAGGTTTTATAAATGAATTTATCAGAAAAACGCAAACAGAAATTAGGGGAATTAGTCTCTATATTAGGTGTGAAGTTTAATGATTTGAACTTATTAAATCAGGCTTTGACACATACTTCATATGCTAATGAGGCTAAAGACCATAGTCTTCATAACGAACGTTTGGAGTTTTTAGGTGATGCTGTGCTAGAATTAGCTTCTAGCACATACTTATTTAAAACTTTTAGTCAAATGCCAGAAGGTGAAATGACGAAGGCTCGTGCCTCTGTAGTTTGTGAAACGAGTTTAGCAAAACTTGCTATGAATTTAAATGTTGGGCAGTATTTATTGTTAGGTAAAGGTGAACGCTTAACAGGTGGAGAACATCGTCCATCGATTTTAGCAGATGCCTTTGAATCAATCATTGGTGCTATTTATTTAGATCAAGGTTGGCAGACAGCTTATGAATATGTGCTTGATAAGTTAAAAGAGGAATTTATTGCTGTAAAATATGGTTATAATTTAAAAGATTATAAGACTATTTTACAAGAAGTAGTACAAGGAAAAGGTCTCCATGTCGAATATAAATTATTATCAGAGACAGGTCCTGATCATGCGAAAATTTTTGAATTTGCTGTAGTTATTGATAAAAAAATCGATGGCAAAGGAAAAGGTACTACTAAAAAAGAAGCTGAACAACATGCAGCTTATGAAGCTTTAAAAAAATATGGCATAGAAAAATAAAAAAGACTAAGACAAATGAGGATAATGTGTGCATTTGTCTTAGTCCTTTTTATTTGTCAAATATTTTATTTTAGTGAAGATGAAAAATTTTTTTCAATCTTAGATAATAATTTCAATAATTGAATATTTTCCTGTTCAGTCAAGCTTTTTTCTACATCAGAAATTACAGAAATATCTACTTGATTTAAAGTATTGATGAGATTAATGCCTTTATCGGTTGTAGATAGAGAAAATGCTCTTTTATCATCAGGATTGGGAGATCTCTTAATTAATTCTTTTTGTTCTAATTTGTCGACAAGAACTTTTACATTATTAGGGTCTTTTTGTATAATATCGGCTAATTTTTTTTGGGATATATTTTTATTGATGTGAATTTGATTTAATACCACCCATTGTTCCGGAGTGATATTATATGGGGAAAATTTATGTGTCAAATTTTGATGAATTTTTCTAGCTATGGTACAAATTGTATATCCTAAAGATTTTTCAAGAAACATTAAAACAACACCTCAAGTTTTAAATATATTTTATTGTAACATAAAATATAAAGGTGAAGATAGATAAAGGAGTCTAAGATATTTAGACTCCTTTTTAATATTTAGATATTTATTTAATAGAATTAGCGATAGCATTATCTATTTCTAAAGATAATTTATGAAGATAGTCATCCATGCCTTTTTGACCGAGATAAAATGGATTGTTTTCTATAGAAGTAGAATTTACTACATTATTTAATTTAGCATAACCATTATCGGCAAATAAATGAGCAGTAGTTTCAACAACTACATTATTATCATGACAATATTGAGTAAAATGTTCTAGGGAAGATTTATATTGGACTTTGTTTTCTATGGATTTAGGAATGCCTGTGCCACCCCATTGAGCAGCCATATAAGTTTTACCTTGAGTTTTTACTGGGAATATAAAAGAGACGCAACCAGGAGAATGACCAGGAGTGGATACTATAGTGACAGTAGTATCACCTAGAGTGATTTTCTGTCCATCTGTTAAGAATTCATCTACAGTACATTTTGGTGAACGAGCAGCATTTGCACCATCAAAAGTGTTATTCATATAATAAAAATCAGTGTTGCTCATAAAGATTTTAGCATTATATTTATCTTTTAAATATTGTGCTCCACCGTAATGGTCACCATGACCATGAGAGATTAAGATGTATTTTAAATCATGAGGATTTAATCCTAATTTTTCCATGTCATCAATGATCAATTGAGCATCGTTATTATCCCACATGGAATCAATGAGTATGATACCATCAGAAGTTTGCAATGCCCAAGCTACGACACTTTTTGTACCTATACAATAAAGATTGTCAAAAACTTTTGTAGGCGTTAGGGGAGTATTATCGAATAATTCACTAGGTAAATTAGGTGGTGGGGAAGTTGGCGATGTGTCTTGTGCATAAGCTGAGCTAGAAAGCAAGATACAACAGCAAACAAGCGTAAATAAAATATTTTTTGCTTTGGCAATATAATACATAAATAAACCTCCTTAATAATAATACGTATACGTATGATTTTATATTAATATGTATACGTACTATTGTCAAATAATAATTTTATTTATTTAATAAATTTATTGACATTATTAGTTTAAATATGATAGAATTTCAAGATGTAAGCCTTAAGAAATTAAGGTTTCCCAACCGCACAAAAAGGTTTATAAATAGTCTTTGACTAACCGTAATTGGCGAGTATTAATTAAGGTAGGTGTAATTGAATGTACGCTATTTTCCAGACAGGCGGAAAACAGTATCGTGTTTCCGAAGGTGACGTTATCACTGTTGAAAAAATCGCAGCTAATGAAGGCGATGTTGTAACTTTTGATCAAGTTTTAACTGTTGTTAATGATGCAGATGTTAAAGTTGGTACTCCAGTTGTTGAAGGTGCTAAAATCACTGCAAAAGTTGAAAAACAAGATAAAGCTAAAAAAATCTTAGTTTTCAAATACAAAGCTAAATCCAACTATCGTCGTCGTCAGGGTCATCGTCAGCCTTTCACTAAATTAACTATTGAAAAAATCGAAGCATAATGATAAAAATATCTGTAATGCGTCAAGATGATGATAAAGTCATCGGTCTTTTAGTAGAAGGACATGCAGGAGCAGGCGCATATGGTCAAGATATTGTATGTGCTGGGATTTCTGCATTGGCTCAGTCAGTTATTTTAGGTTTGGCAAAACATTTACATCGTGAAATAAATTATGATGTAAAGCCCGGATATTTAAGTGTGGCTCTGAAAGATAAAGCTGATGATTTAACAGAAGCTGTCTTTGCTGTAGCTGTACTTGGTTTTGCGGAAATAGAGAAATCTAATCCGAAAAACGTTTCTGTTCTAAATATCAGGAGGTGAATTTGAATGTTCAATTTTGATTTACAGCTTTTCGCTCATAAAAAAGGTGTTAGTAGTACTCGTAACGGTCGTGATAGTGAATCTAAACGTCTTGGCGTTAAAGAACACGCTGGTACAATCGTTACTGCAGGTAGCATTTTAGTTCGTCAGAGAGGTACTCATTTCCATCCAGGTGCTAACGTAGGCATCGGTAAAGATGATACTTTATTCGCTAAAATTGCTGGTCGTGTTGCTTTCGAACGTAAAGGTCGTTACAACCGTCAAATCAGCGTATATGCTGAATAATTAAGAAATAAAGTCCGTATTCTAAAAAGAATACGGCTTTTTTTTATCATTAATGTCAACTAAAATTTTGTATAGGTTGACTAATAGCTTTAGCTTAAATATAATATTAAGGGATTAAAAAAATAAAACTTAAGTGTAAAAGGTTGAAAGATAATGATAAAGCTTATTCAAAAGTTAGCAGATTGCGATAATTCTTTTTTTTGCGGGTGGTTATTAGCCAGAGCAGAGATACATATTCGAAAAGACGTTGATTTATTTAGTAATAACTTATTATTGCATAAGAAAAATAAGGCTATTATGCAGGTATTAGGTAGTGATAATGCAGGTAAAATACAGCAAGAATTAAAGACATTATTATTATTACCTAAAAGAGCTATAGTAAAAAGTTCAAATGAAAAAGAAGATGAATTTTCAAAAGAATTAATGGACAAAAATTGTATTTATGAGCATTGTTTTAATGATGATGAAATAAAGAAGTATGTTGAATTAAGTGGAGATAAAAATATTATTCATCAAACTAAAAATCCTATAGTGCCTGGATTATTAATGGCTCTATCTTTGCAAAATTTTTTAAAAATAGAAATGCTACATTGGCAGATAGATTTTTTAGCTCCTGTATTTTCTGAAGATGTACTAAGAGTGTATGCAGTTGAAAATAAATTAAAGGCATATGTAAATGGAAAGAATGTATTTAATATTGTAATAAAAAGTAGGTAGAAAAAATGAGTAATTATTCCAATAAAACGTTAGAATTGACTAGATTAGCATTATTAATAGCGATGAATTGTGTTTCAGCATATATAGTAATACCATTACCATTTTCTTTATCACCAATAGTTTTACAGACTTTAGTAGTTAATTTGGTAGCTTTTTTATTATCACCGAAACAGGCTTTTATCACTATGTTTGTATACATATTGATCGGACTTGTGGGTATTCCTGTATTTACAGGCGGGTCAGCAGGACCTGCTAAAATTTTTGGACCAACAGGTGGTTATATTTGGGGTTATCTAGTTGCTGCCGTATTGATAGCTTGGCTTAAGGGAAATAAATATAATTTTAAGCGATATGCTTCAATAGGGGTAGGCTTAGGTATACCAGTGATTTATCTTTTGGGTGCAATTCAATTGAAATTATTAACAGATATGAATTGGGAAGCAGTATTCTTAACAGGAGTATTACCTTTTATTCCATTAGATATTGTAAAGTGCATTGTGGCTGTAATATTAGCCAGACCTATAGGAAAAATTTTTAATAGAGGATATTAAGATTATGAGACAAGTATATATATTAGGTGGTCTTCGTAGTTATATTGGTTTATGTAATGGTATGTATAGACATATTCCAGCTGAAATTTTGGGAGCGAAGGTACTAAAAAATTTAAAAGAGAAATATAAAGTAAAAGATAAGGATATAGATTATATAATAGCTGGTAATGGAGTGGGAGCTGGCGGTAATATTACTAGATTAATGACACTTGAAGCAGGTATAGATGAAAATGTACCTGCTTTTACTGTAGATATGCAATGTTGTAGTGGTTTAGAAAGTATTGCAGTAGCTTATGCTAAAATTGCTTCTGGGCAAGCGGATATGATAATAGCTGGTGGTTTTGAGAGTAGTTCAACTCAGCCAATACGTGGATATAATAAAAACCATCCTGATTATACTGAAAATAGTTTTTATAAAGTAGCAAAATTTATACCAAATAATCATCAAGAGACTATAATGCTTGAAGGAGCTGAATATACGGCAATAAAAGAAAATATAACTAAAGAAGAATTGGATTTATGGGCATTAAAAAGTCATGAAAGAGCAGTACGAGCAAGACAAGAACATTTATTAGATGATATAGTTGTTTCAATTAATGATAGTGATAAAGATGAAGGTATTAGAGCTAAAATGAGTGAAAGATTGTTAAAAAGAATGCCTAAGTTATTGCCAAATGGAGAGGTAACGACAGCAGGGAATTCTTGTTTGATTAATGATGGAGCGGCTTTTGTAATAGTATGTTCAGAAGAATATTTAAAGAAAATTGGACAAAAAGCACAAGCTAGAATTTTAGACTATTGTGCTTGTGGTGTTAATCCTATGCTTAGTCCAATGGGTAGTATTAAAGCTATAAAGAAATTATTAATGCAAAAAAATATGGATATAAAAAATATAGATTGTTTTGAAGTAAATGAAGCTTTTGCTGTTATTGATGTATTATTTGAACGTAATTTTCCAGAAGTGATAGATAGATATAATATTTTTGGCGGAGCTTTGGCATATGGTCATCCTTATGGAGTGTCAGGTGCTATGATTTTATTACATTTAATAAAATCTTTGGAATATAGAAAAGGAAAATTAGGTTGTTGTAGTATTGCTGGTGCTGGAGGATTGGGCAGTGCAATGACGATTGAATATCTTTAAAAGATAGAGGTGAATTCTATGGATTATTTATCTATTTTGAAACGACAAAATTTGCAAGATAAAGCGTTAGTAACAGATAAGGATAGTTTTTCATATGAAGATTTAATAAAGAAAGCCGAGAAAATACGAGAACATATAGATTATACAGATAAATATAAGTTTATTTATGAAGATTTAATTGTAGATCAATTATGTACGTTTATTGCTTATAGTGGTACAAATGTAGTGCCAATTATTGCTACGAATGTAAGCAAAAATCAAGATTTTGTTGTAAAGGATATTCCTTTAAATGCTTGCATGGGAGTAATGACTTCTGGTTCTACGGGAAAAAGTAAATTATTGTGGAGAAGTTTTAGTAGTTGGGTGGATTTTTTCCCCAAGCAAAATGAAATCTTTAATATAGATAAGAATACAGTGATATTTTGCCAAGGAAGTTTGGCTTTCACAGGAAATTTAAATATATATATGAGTGTTTTATTTGTAGGTGGTTCAATTGTAGCTACTGAAAAATTTGCTCCTAAAACGTGGGTGAATATGATGGAACAAAATAAAGTAAATACAATTTATTTAATACCATCAAAATTATTATTATTGCCTAAAATCGTAAGCGATAAAAATGCAAGATTAAAGGCTATAATTAGTGGTTCACAAAGTATGGGAAAATTTCAGGCAGAAGAATTGAAGAAAGTTTTTCCTAATGTAAAAATAACTTTATATTATGGTGCTAGTGAATTAAATTACATATCATATATTCAAGATGATAATATGACCGAGGATAAAACTTGTATAGGTAAACCTTTTAAGGAAGTAAAAGTCTTTATTAAAGATGAAGAGATAATGATTGATACACCTTATGGTGTTGAGGGAATACAAAGACCTTTTTCTTTAAAAGATAGAGGCTATATTGATAAATATGGAAATTTACATTTTTTAGGAAGAAAAGATGATATTTGTAATTTAAATGGTATAAAAATTTCTAAATATAAAATAGAGAATATATTAAAAGATAAATTATCTTTAGAAGAAGTAGCAATAACCATAATTAATCAGAATAATATAGATATAATGATAGCTGTTGTTGTTAAAGATGATTTACCTAAAAAATCGGAGATAATAAATAGATTAAGAGAATATCTTAGTGAATACGAAATACCGAAAAAGTTTATAAAAGTATTAAGTTTGCCTAAAAATGAAAGCGGGAAAATAGATAAATTGAAATTAAACGAAATAATTAAAAATAAGATATAATGATATAATAATCAGCATAAGTTATAAAAAAAATAGTAAAAAATATGTAAATATGTAAACTTTTTTCTTGACTATGTAAAAGATAAGTTGTACAATGAATACACTATCAATTAGGGAGATGTAATTATGGTTAAATTTGTTGAAACAAAAACATTAAAAGAAAAAGTTGATGTTTCCACTATCGGTTTTGGAACACATTTTACTGATTATATGTTTGAAATGACTTATGATGAAGGTCAAGGATGGCATGATGCTCAGATTGTACCTTATGAAGAAATAAAAGTTAGCCCAGCGAATGCAACACTTCATTATGGTCAAGCAATCTTTGAAGGTATGAAAGCTTTCCGTCAAGGTAAAGATGTAGTTATTTTCCGTACAAAAGACCATTTAAATCGTTTAAATAATTCAGCTCGTATTCTTGATATTCCACCAATCGATGTTGATTTTGTTTATGATGCACTTCATCAATTAATCACTATCGAAAAAGATTGGGTTCCAAATAAAAAAGGTCAAAGTCTTTACATTCGTCCATTCATTTTTGCTGATGATCCATTCTTAGGTGTTAGCGTATCTAAAAGATATAAATTCTATATCATTCTTTCTCCAGTAGCTGCTTATTATGCACATGGATTTGCTCCAGTAAAAATCATGGTTGAAGATACATATGTTCGTGCAACAAAAGGTGGTTTAGGTGAAGCAAAAACTCCTGCTAACTATGCAGCAAGTCTTCATGCAGGACTTGAAGCTCACAAAAATGGTTATGACCAAGTATTGTGGTTAGATGGCGTACATCGTAAATATATCGGTGAAGTTGGTTCTATGAACATTTTATTCAAAATCGATGGCAAAATCGTAACTCCTGCTTTAGATGGTACAATCTTAAATGGTGTTACAAGAAGAACTGTACTTGCAGTAGCTAGAGAATGGGGTATGGATGTGGAAGAACGTCCTATCACTATTGATGAATTAGTAGAAGACTACGAAAATGGTAAATTAGAAGAAGTATTTGGTTCTGGTACAGCAGCTGTAATTTCTCCTGTTGGCGTACTTGGCTATAAAGATAAAGTAATGACTATCAATGATGGTAAAATTGGACCATTCGCTCAGAAAATGTTCGATTATATCACAGGTCTTCAGAGCGGTGAAGAAAAAGACGTTCATGGCTTCATTGATAAAGTAACAACTGTAGACTAATTTAATCAAAGAAATATATTGATAAAGAAAAGCTCTCGAGGTTATTTTCGGGAGCTTTTTTGTTTAAAAATTTAAGAGTTCTTACCTTGGTTGAAAGGGTTTTTCAGAAAATGTTATAATAATCATAATAAAAACTTTGTAATATAAGTATATTTTTGCTAAAATATATATATTTGAAACTAACAGAGATTAAAGGAGGGTTTTTAGTGCCTGTAAAAATAACTATGGAGGATTTAAAGCAAAAATTAGCGGGTCCTCAATATAAATTAACTCCTCAAAGAAAAATTGTATTACAGATATTTTTAGATAGACCAAGTCAGCATTTAAGTGCAGAAGATGTGCATTTTATTTTGAAAGAGCAAAAATGTGAAATTGGCTTAGCGACAGTATATCGTAGTTTAGAATTATTAAGTGATTTAAATATTTTAAATTACCTTGATTTTGGTGATGGTTGTCGTCGCTATGAGTTAAATGATGCAAGTCCTAATGAGCATCAACATCATCATTTGATTTGCGTTGAATGTGGTAAAGTCTTAGAATTTACAGATGATTTATTGGGTAATCTTGAACAAAAAATAGAAGATAAATGTAATTTTAAGATTGTAGATCATCAGTTGAAATTCTTTGGTTATTGTGAAGAATGTCAGAAAAAGCGTGAAGTGAAATCGTGAAGATAAAAGATTTTTATTTAAATAGTACAAAAGAAATTATTGTAAAAATAGTAAAAGAAATTCTAGTATTATTTAAAGTTGATATTGATAATGCAAAAGATGCTATTTTTGATTATGATGAATTAAAAATAGAAAATAATACAGATGATGTAGCTTTAAATGGCGTAAAAACAGTTTTGACTTTGCGAAAAGATGACAAAATATGGACTTATACAAGACAAAGTTTTTTACATGAAGATGAAAGTCTAAAAGCAGGGACTAATCGTTTAATTAAATTAAATTTATATCATATCTTCTGTGAAGATTTACAGGCCAAAACAGCTCCTTGGGGAATTCTTCATGGGGTTAGACCAACAAAAATAGTACATCGCTTGATGGAGCAAGGATTAGACCGTCAAGGTTTAATAAAGCGTTTGCAAGATGATTATGAAGTGCAATTAGATAAAGCAAATTTAATTACAGATATTGCTTATTTACAATTGCCTTTTTTAGCTAAAGCAAATGATCCTAAATTAATCAGTGTATATGTTGGCATACCATTTTGCCCATCTCGTTGTCTGTATTGTTCATTTCCATCTAGTATATTGCCAAGTAGTGAAGTGACTCGTAAGTATTTACAAACTTTAAATTATGAGATTGCTAAAATTAAGGCATTAATTGAACAATATGAATTTAAAGTTCAAAGTATTTATATAGGTGGGGGCACTCCTACAAGTTTAAATGAAAATGATTTTGATGATTTATTATCATTAGTATCTAAATCATTTAAAGGCGATTATGTTGAAGAGTTCACTGTGGAAGCAGGTAGACCTGATTCTTTGAGTCTGGAAAAGGCAAAATCCATAGTGAAATACGGTGCAGATAGAGTTAGTGTAAATCCACAGACAATGCAAGATAGAACATTGACTTTGATTGGCAGAAAACATACTTCAGCAGATATTTTGCGTGCGTTTAAACAGGTTAGACAAGCTGGTATAAAGCATGTGAATACTGATTTAATCATTGGACTTCCTGGAGAAGATACAAAAGATGCTCAAGATACGATTAATAAAGTAATTGATTTAGCTCCAGATGATATAACATTGCATGCATTGGCTTTGAAAAAGGGTTCAGAGCTAAAACTCATAAGAGATAATATTGTTTTGCCTGATGATGAAACGGTTCAAGCTATGGCTAAAATAATGACAACTGCTATTGATGAATATGGTTTGATACCTTATTATATTTATCGTCAAGGATATATGAGTGGTCAATTAGAAAATGTAGGCTATAGTAAAAAAGGACAAGAAGGCATATATAATATTCAAATAATGGGTGAACGTCAGACTATCTTAGGTGTTGGCGGTGCAGCAACTAGTAAGATTACTTATCCAGGAAAAAGATTACAAACATCTTTTAATGCAAAAGATTTGTATACTTATTTAAATAGTATAGATAAATATATTGACCGCCGAGCAATGCTTTTAAAAGAAGCTTATGGCGACTAAAATTATGTAGAGGTGATATTTTATATGTTGACAAAAGCTCCTCGTGGAACAAAAGACATACTCCCTGATAAAGTAGGAAATTGGTTATATCTTGAAAATTTAATCAGAAAATTATGTGGTCAATATGGCTACCGTGAAATCAGAACACCTATTTTTGAACATACTGAATTATTTCAGCGTGGTATAGGTGAAACTACTGATGTTGTAGAAAAAGAAATGTATACATTCACAGATAGAGGTAATAGAAGTATTACTCTTCGTCCTGAAAATACAGCAGCAGCAGTACGTTCTTATTTAGAAAATAAATTATATGCAGATACAAATTTATGCAAATTATTCTACATTGGTTCAATGTTTAGATATGACCGCCCACAAGCTGGTCGTTATCGTGAATTTCATCAATTTGGTGTAGAAGCTTTAGGTGAAGCAAATCCAGCTGTTGATGCAGAAATCATTTCTTTAGCTGTACAGTTCCTAAAAGATTTAGGGCTTAAAGATATAAAATTATTATTAAACTCTGTAGGTTGTCCAAAATGTAGACCTGTATATCGTCAAAAATTACAAGAGTTTTTCAAACCTGTAATCAATGAGATGTGTGATGATTGTAAATCTCGTTATGATAGAAATCCAATGCGTCTTTTAGATTGCAAAAACGAAAGATGTAAAGAACTTGCTGAAAATGCTCCTGCTATTACTGATTGTCTTTGTGATGAATGTAGCGACCATTTCCATAAAGTACAGGAATTTTTGACAGCTGCAGGTATTGAATTTGAATTAGATCCAGGTCTTGTACGTGGCCTTGATTACTATACTAAAACTGCATTTGAATTAAAATATGTACCACTTGGTGCTCAATCTGCCGTTTTAGGTGGTGGCCGTTATGATGGTCTTATTGAAGAATGTGGCGGAAAATCTACACCTGCTGTAGGTTTTGCTACAGGTCTTGAAAGAGTATTACTCGCTCTTGAAATGCAAAATTTATTACCTGAAACTAATTATGATACAGATGTATTTATTGTAGCTTTAGGTGATACTGTACAGGCAAAAGCATTTGAAATTTTAGCTAATTTGCGTAGAGCTGGATTTAAAGCTGCTATGGACTTTGCAGGACGTAGTATGAAAGCTCAAATGAAACAAGCAAATAAAGCAAATGCAAAATTCACTATTATCTTAGGTGAAGATGAATTGCAAGCAAATTCTGTTGTACTTAAAAATATGAATGAAAGTACACAAGAAACAATCTCTATAGATGAATTGCTTAATAAACTCACTACATTAACAAAATAATTATTGAGGTGGAATTAGTAAAATGGAAACAATGGAAGGTATGAAAAGAACTCACCATTGTGGTGAACTTCGTGCCACAAACGAAGGTCAAGAAGTAGTATTATGCGGTTGGGTATCTCACCGTCGTGACCATGGTGGACTTATTTTTATTGATTTACGTGATAGAAGTGGCCTTGTTCAGCTCGTTTTTGCTGAAGATAAAATTGGTGCAGACCAATTTCCAAAAGCAGAATCCCTTCGTTCTGAATTCGTAGTAGCTGTACGTGGTAAAGTTTCTTTACGTGATAAAGAAACAATAAATCCAAATATGGAAACTGGCGAAATTGAAATTTATGCTGAAGAATTACGTATTTTAAATAAAGCATTGACTCCTCCATTCTATATTCAAGATGGTATTGATGTTGATGAAAACGTTCGTTTAAAATATCGTTATTTAGACCTTCGCCGTCCTGAAATGCAGAAAAATATTATGCTTCGTCATCGCGTTACAAAATTAATGCGTGATTACTTTGATGAACATGGTTTCTTAGAAATTGAAACACCAATGCTTACAAAGAGTACTCCAGAAGGTGCACGTGACTATTTAGTTCCTAGCCGTGTAAATCCTGGTAAATTCTATGCATTACCACAATCTCCACAGATTTTCAAACAGTTATTAATGGTAGCTGGCTATGAAAAATATTTCCAAATCGTACGTTGCTTCCGTGATGAAGACTTACGTGCTGACCGTCAGCCAGAATTCACTCAGCTCGATATTGAAATGTCCTTCGTTGACCAAGATTATATCTTAAACTTAATGGAAGGCTTAGTATCCGGTTTATTTGAAAAAACTATCGGCGAAAAAGTACAGACTCCATTCTTACGTATGACTTGGGACGAAGCTATGGAAAGATATGGTTCCGATAAACCAGATATTCGTTTTGGCATGGAACTCATGGATATTTCCGAATACGTTAAAGGCTCTGACTTTAAAGTATTTAAATCTGTACTTGATAATGGCGGACAGGTTAAAGTTATCAAAGTTGATGGCTATGCAAATATTCCTCGCCGTGAACTTGATGGTCTTGTAGAATATGCTCAAAGATATGGTGCAAAAGGTTTAGCATGGATTCAGTACACTGAAACAGAAATCAAATCTCCATTCAAAAAATTCTACAGTGAAGAAACATTCCAGAAAATCAAAGAAGCAACTAATGCTCAGACAGGCGACTTATTACTCGTAGTTGCAGATAAACCACTTGTAGTAGCTCAAGCTCTTGGCGAATTACGTCTTGAAATGGGCCGTCGTCGTGGTCTTATCAATGAAAACGAATATAAATTCCTCTGGGTTGTTGACTTCCCTATGTTCGAATATGATGAAGAAAACAAACGTTGGAAAGCAATGCATCATCCATTCACTGCACCACGTGATGAAGATGTACAATATCTCATTTCTGATCCTGGTCGCGTAAAAGCAAAAGCATATGATATGGTATTAAATGGTGTAGAAATCGGTGGCGGTAGCCTTCGTATTTACAATAGCGATACTCAAGAAAAAGTATTTGAAGCAATCGGCTTAACTCCAGAACAAGCTCATGAAAAATTCGGCTTTATGCTTGATGCCTTCAAATATGGTACTCCTCCACATGGTGGACTTGCATTTGGTCTTGACCGTATGGTTATGCTCATGGCTAAACGTAATTCTATTCGTGATGTTATTCCATTCCCTAAAACTCAAAGTGCTGGTTGCTTGATGACACAAGCTCCTTCTGAAGTTGATGCAAAACAGTTACGTGAACTTTCTATTCGTACTGCTGTAGCTCCTAAGAAAAAAGCTGAAAACTAATTAGATAAATTAAAAAGAATGAATAATTTTAGCGATTAGCGAATTATTTATGATTAAAGAACAGACAATTTTGGTCTGTTCTTTTTTCTTTATATAGTATTTTTATTATGAAATGATAGGAGGGTTTTTAATGTTAAATCATGCTATGCGTTATGTAATAATTATTATTGGGTGTTTACTAGCTGCCGCTGCTTATAATTTATTTTTAATACCGATGAATTTTTTATCTGGTGGTTTAGCAGGGATTGCCTTTATCTTGTATTATTTATTTAATTTGCCGATTGGGATAATGAACTTTTTGTTAAATATTCCTATTTTATATATAGCTTATCGCTATTTTGGCAGATTGTATTTTTTTGATACAATTTTAGGCACAATTTTATTTTCTGTTGCTTTGGATTTAACAGCTTTTTTAAACGCTTATCCACCATTATCAGAGCCTATGTTATGTGCTATTGTAGGAGGCGTTATCTCAGGTATTGGCTTTGGTCTGATTTTTCGCAGTAATTGTAATACAGGCGGTGTAGATGTAATAGCAGCACTGATTAAAAAATTATATTCATATAATGTCGGAACGATGGTATTTGTTTTAGACTGTTTGATTATTTTATCTAGTGTATGGTTATTTGATTATAATATTGCAGTATACACTTTTATTTGTATGTATTTAGGTGGTGTACTCACCAATAAGATGATTGATGGTTTTAATATGCGAAAATCCATCATGATAATTACAGAAAAACCAGAAGCGATAGCAGATGTGATTATGATTGAATTAGATAGAGGAGTTACTTTTCTCTATGGACAGGGTGCATATACTAAAAATAATCGTAAAGTTATTTATGTAGTGATTACTATGCGACAGGTGAGTAGAATAAAAGAGTTAACTTTGGATATAGATAAAAATGCTTTCTTTATTATTTCTGATGCAAGAGAAGTAACAGGAGAAGGCTTTTCACATCACTGATAATTTTAGATAAAGAAAATAGCCATAACTCTAAGGGTTGAAGAGT
>USPM01000021.1 GCA_900556715.1 uncultured Megamonas sp.
TTAAACAATAACATAATATCTTTCTAAAAAATGTATAAAATTTACTTTGATATGGGTCTACATTTCCCTTTTCATCTTTTTTTACTTTAACTTTAATTATTTTATAACCATATAATGGAGCTACCATTACAGATACAATCCACGATAAAATCAAAGCTATGGCAATTACAGGGAATAACGCACTACAAAATTCAGATGCTAATCCATCGGCAAAAGCTACAGGTATAAAGCCTGCACAAGTAATTAATGTACCGCTAAGCATTGGCATAGCTGTCGCTTTATACGCATAACAAGCAGCACTAAATCTATCTAAGCCTTCTTCAAGTTTTACACTCATCATTTCTACAGCAATAATAGCATCATCAACTAATAAGCCTAAAGAAATAATCAACGCTCCCAAAGAAACCTTATGCAAATCTATACCCAAAGCTTCCATAGCAACAAATACGCCTAAAATAACAAGAGGTATACAACCTGCAACTACCATACCTGTTCTGAGTCCTAAACTCAAAAAACTGACTGCCAATACGATGATAATTGCTTCTCGCAGGGAACCTACGAATTCATCTATTGAGTCTTTTACCACTTGAGGCTGATTAGATACTTGATTTATCTCTAAACCTGTAGGTATATATTTTTGCACTTCTTCAATAGTATTTTGTAGATTATCACCTAGAGTTAAAATATTACCTCCAGCTTCCATAGAAACAGCAAGACCTATAGCTGGTTTTCCATTATAGAACATCTTTGGTTCTGCTGGTTCTACATATCTACGTTCTACTTTGGCTATATCTGCCAAACGCAAAATTTTACCCCCAGCATTGATAGGCATTTCTTTGAGCATATCTACATCAGCGAATTGACCACTTAAACGTAAATATACATTATCCGTCTGAGTTTCAATCATGCCCGCAGGTGTCATTTGTTGTTGAGTCTGCACTGCTTGCATGATATCTTGAGGACTAATACCCAATTCAGAAAGTTTATCTAATGAAGCTTCTATATATATTTTTTCAGGCTGTTCACCTACAAGTTCTACTTTGCTGACATTATCCACAGTCAATAAGATACGTCTTATTTTTTCTGCCTTTTCACGCATTTCTTCATAAGAATAACCATCACCTGTGATAGCATATATAGAACCATATACATCATCAAATCGGTCATTATAATATGGCCCATAAACGCCTTCTGGTAAATCCTTTTTTATGTCATCAACCATATTGCGAACTTCAAGCCATGTCGGTCGTATCTTATCATTATCTATATCATCACGTAAATTTACATAGATAACAGCTTCGCCTGAACGCGAAAAACTTTTTACATAATCAAGACCTGGTGTATCTTGCAATTTTTTCTCAATCTTATCTGTAACTTGTTCTTCCATCTGTGAAGCTGTCGCTCCTGGCCAAGCTACAGATACTACCATTTGTCTAATCGTAAATGAAGGATCTTCCATTCGTCCCAATTTCGTATAAGAAAAAATTCCTGCAAAAAAAATCACAACGATAAAGTACCAGACTAGATTTTTATTTTTTAATGATACTTCTGTTAAATTTCTCATAAAGTATCACCATCCGCTAATTTTACTGATTGCCCTTCATAAAGTTTATGCACACCGGCTGTTACTACTACATCACCTTTATTTAATCCACTGACAATCACATCATTTTTTCCCAAAGATATTACATTTATATCTTTTAATTCCACACAAGAAGCATCATTGACGATCCAAACTTGAGTTTTATTTTCCACTTGATACAATGCACTCAATGGCAAACTAATATTTGTATCACCATTATTTGCTCCTGTAAATATAACATTTGCAGTCATACCTAATTGAATATCAGATGGAGGATTTACAAGGCTAATTCTAACTTTATAAGTCTTTGCTACGGCATCAGCTATCGGTGATATTTCTCTAACTACACCTTGAACAGTAGTGCCTTTTAAAGCCCAAAAATCAACTGTCGCATTTTGACCTATGCTTATATCTTGAATTTTATTTTCAGGAATGGATATTTCAATCTCTCTTTCTCCATCTTGAATAAGCACAGCTACAGTCTGACCTGCACTTACGACTTGACCAGTTTCACCACTTACACTAGAAATAACACCATTTGCATTTGCGACTAATTGTGTATAACCCAAAGAATTATACCCTTGTGTCGCTTGAGCTACGGCTTGATTATATGCTGATAAAGCACTATCATATGCATTTTGATATTGGTCTAAAGATTGAGCACTAACCGCATTAGCTGCATATAACTGTTCATATCTAGCAAGATTAGATTGTGCTAAATTCAATTGCGATTTAGCAGCCTCTACTTGAGCATCATAAGCATTTACACTCTGTCTAATATCTTTGTCATCAATGACCATCAAGACATCTCCTGCTGATACTCTATCTCCTAAATTTATATTTCTAGATAATATTTTTCCACTAACTTGAAAAGCTAAATTAGTTTCATAACGACCTTTAACTACACCTGCATAATTATCTTCATTACTACTTGCACCATAATCAATTGTCTGTGTTTTTACATAAACAGTGTTATCCACAACTTGTTCATTTTTTCCACAACCTGTGCATAAATATAAAGATAATAACAAACATAGCACAAAAAATATTTTCTTCATCATAAATCCCTCCTTCTATATTCATTTCCATTTTATTCATCACTTATATAATATCAGAAAAATCCTAATATAATAACAAATTTTATCATATCACCTCAAGAATGAATAAATTCATTCATTTAAATATTACTACAAATAAACTATACCGTCAAATAAAAAAACTAAGTGTTGATATAATATAACACTTAGTTTTTTACATCTATATCTATAAAATGTTTTCCCAACCTTCACCTAGTAATTCAGGCTCTTTTATATTTAAAATCAATACTAAATTTATCTTTAAATACTTTAAAAAAGACTTAATATAATTCTTTATATCTTGCTTAGGCATTTCTTCATGAAAAGTATGTACCAAACCAAAAATAAAAATCTTAGTCGTTTTTTCTATATCATGACAATTAAATATCTTTTCTTCATTACCTTGCTTAATTATCGGTATAATCACTTCTATAATCTGTCTGGAAATACTATCTAATCTATCTGCACGTAAGGCACTTACTTCACTATTAGCTTCAAACTCACCATGTTTGATAATATATTGAAAAAGTCTTTTTATCGTAACATTAAATTTATCAATTGCTTTCATATTTTCAGGAAAAGGTTGTCTTATTTGAATTAAAATCTGCTGTGCATAAAATTCAGCAGTTGCTGTGAATATCTCCGCTTTAGATTTAAAATAACGATAACATAATCCTTGAGATATATTTAAATATTTAGCAATATCTTGTATAGTTGTATGCTCATATCCCTTTTGGGAAAATAAATGTAAGGCTGCTTCTATGATTTCTTGTTTTCTCTCTTCTGGGTCTTTAATAATTCTTACACGAGAATTACTCATTATCTCCACCTTTACCTTTCCTAAATATAAATTGAATTAATTCATTATTTATCATTTTTATTTATTTTGTCAATAAAAAAACCCTGATAACAATTTATCTCTGTTATCAGGGCTAGGTATATTACTATATATTTTTATAAATTAAGCATAATACATACTTGCATTTATAGCATTAATAATTTCTTTTTCAGTTTTAGCTGTCTTAGAAGCTTTCAACTGTGCAGGTGTCATTGGTTGTACATATTTAGAGAAATGATTTCTAATAAATCTTGTATCAATATCACCTGTGCAGAAATATTCATTTTTCAAAATACGTTGATGAAGTGGTATTGTTGTTTTGATGCCACCAACTTTAAATTCATTTAAAGCACGACGCATAATTTTAATAGCATCACCGCGAGTACGTCCGCGTACTACGATTTTTGCAATCAAAGAATCATAATATGGAGATATGGAAAGGCCTGCACAAACACCACTATCTACACGAACACGAGGTCCACCAGGTTCTAAGAAGAAATCAATTTTTCCTGGAGATGGCATGAAGTTATTATCTGGGTCTTCAGCATTGATACGACATTCAATAGCATGACCTGTGAATTTTACATCTTCTTGTTGTAAGTCTAAAGATTCACCAGCTGCTATGCGAATTTGTGTACGCACAAGGTCAATACCTGTAACAGCTTCTGTTACACCATGTTCTACTTGAATACGTGGATTGATTTCCATGAAATTAAACTGATTTGTTTTCAAATCAAGTAAAAATTCTACAGTACCAATATTATTGTAGTGAACACTTTTTGCTGCTTTAATAGCTAAAGCACCAACTTCGGCACGACGGTCTGGAGTTAAAGCAATAGAAGGAGATTCTTCTAATAATTTCTGATTACGACGTTGTAAAGAGCATTCACGTTCACCTAAATGAATAACATGACCATAATTATCAGCTACAATCTGTACTTCAATATGACGAGAATGTTCAATATAATGTTCAAAATAATATTTTACTTTATTTATATCAATGATAGTTAAGATATTTCTTAAATCATCTTCGCTGTTAGCGATAAGCATACCCTTACCACCACCACCAGCTACTGGTTTTAAAATAATAGGATAGCCTACATCTTTTGCTTGTTCAACAGCATCTTCTACGCTAGTCAATGGAGTACTACCTTTTGACATTGGAATACCTGATGGTATCATTGCAGCTCTAGCTTCATCTTTATCGCCAACTTTACGAATAGTATCTGCCCATGGACCAATCCATGTCATTCCAGCTTTAGTTACCATTTCTGCAAAATCAGCATCTTCGGATAAAAATCCATATCCTGGATGAACGGCATCTGCTTCTGTTCTTTCAGCAGCTTCCATCAAAGCATCAATATTTAAATAACTTTCACTAGCATCAGCTGGACCAATATTATAACTATAATCTGCTAATCTTACATGCATTGCATCTGCATCTTCATCAGAATAAACAGCTACAGTTTCTATACCCATTTCTTGACAAGCACGTATGATACGTACTGCTATTTCACCACGATTAGCAATTAAGACTCTTTTAAACATTTATTATGACCTCCTATAAGCCAATCTTATCATTTCATTGGTTCTCTTTATACTAAATACTATTATAAAAGAGCCTTCTTAGTAAATTTAAATATAAATGTTATGGCAATCGGCTCATCTTTAATAAAATCTATAACTTTTTGTTATAGATTTTATACATATATTACATAACTAAAATTATTATATCATAATAAAACAAAATATCAATGAAAAAATATATGTATATATGTATACAATATTTTTAGTCAAAAGTACTTATTGACAGGCTTATAAAGATATTTCAAAATAAAACTATATTATAAGGAAAGAAGGACTTACAAATGATTGATATCTTAGATGTCCACACCCACACAATCGCTAGTGGTCATGCTTATAGCACACTTCAAGAAATGATTGATAGTGCAAAAACTAAAGGTCTAAAATTATTGGGAATTACAGAACATACAAATAAAATGCCTGGAACTTGTTCTGAAATATATTTTTACAATTTTAAAGTTATCCCTAGAAAACAAGATGACCTACTAATTCGCATGGGTGCTGAAATCAATATTATAGATTATGATGGAACTATGGATTTATCCACAAAAGCATTCAGTAAAATAGACTACGGTATTGCTAGTCTTCATGATATATGTATAAAACCTGGTAGCCAAGAAGAAAATACATCTGCCATAATCAATGCTATGAAACATGATAAAATAAAGATTATAGGTCATCCTGATAATGGCTATTATCCTGTTGATTATGAAAAACTCGCTCTTGCTGCTAAAGAATATAATGTTCTTTTAGAACTCAACAATAGCTCTGTACGACCTGATGGTGAACGATTAAATTCTCGTGAAAATATGAAAATCTTACTAAAATATTGTGCACAACATCAAACTAATTTAATTATCAACAGTGATGCTCATATCGCAAATGATGTTGGAAATCATAAATATGTACATCAAATTTTAACTGAAGTGAATTTTCCATCCACATTAATTGTGAATACATCTGTGGATAAATTTAAAAAATTTATTGATTAATCATAAAAAATAGATAAAAAACATCTGTTTATCCACAAAAATATATATCATCTTGTGGATAAGTGGATAAATAGAAAAAGATGTGTATATCTTTATAGAGATATACACATCTTTTTTATTTTCTCTTCACTTTTATTTTATTATTATCCCAAAAAGCCATGTCAAAACGTAATTTATTTAATGTATCTTTTATTATATATTCATTTAATTTTTCTGGAGAAATAGCTTTATATAGCATAACTAATTTTATAGCTTCCACACTAGTATAATCATCGGGGGATAATTTACTTGCTATCATTTGAATTAATTTATCACGTATTTTTTTTACCATATTCATATTACAATCTACATATTGTGATATATCTTGATAATTAGCCCATGGCATTTCTTCAAATATTTCAATTATAGTAGCTTCTTTTTCTTCTTTTATTTCTCGCAGACAATTAAAACAAATAGGTTTTTCTTTTGGCGTTAATCTGCCACATCGCTCACAGGCTATCCACCCGTAATCTTTTTTTAATCTTGTTAATTGTATACTTTTTAAATAAATCGTTTTTAATTTTTGCCTTAATTTTTCATCTTCTATTTGTTGAACTTTAGTATCTGCTAATATTAAATCCTCATCTGTTATTGGGACTCTTCGTACATACTTTCCTAAATCAATTTTTCTTTCTAAAACAGATGAATAATTATCTATTTTTTTCTTTCTTAATCTAGTAAATTGTATATCTTTAACAAATTTATATCCTAAAAAATCATTTATTTTTTCAATGATTTCTATCTTTAAATATTGAAAATTATTTGCCCATACAGACGAATTTGCATATACATATAATACACCAAAATTTATTTCTTGAGGGGATATATGTTTTTCTATTTCCTTGCCTACTATATCCCCCCATTTATAAAAAATTTGGTTTTTCTTATACTCTTTTAAAAGACCTAGATTTTTCATTGTTTTAGGAATTATTGTATTTCCAGTCTCAAATAAATTATTTGAATATGCTCTTTTCATATTATTAATTCATATAATAAATAATACTATATGCCTTTCTCATTTATTCACTGACAATTCCTTTTTCTACTTTGAAAAATTTATTTTTAGGGTGGGAATTAAATAAATTTATATCTGTTGCTGTAATTAACGTTTGTACATTATTATCTTGCAATAAAGATAATAAATTATCTCTTCTACGCGTATCTAATTCGCTCATTACATCATCTAATAATAATATAGGATATTCTCCTGTTTCAAGCTTCAAAAATTCTAATTCTGCTAATTTTAAAGATAAAACAGAACTACGCTGTTGTCCTTGAGAGCCAAAAGATTTTAATGAAATATCATTGATAAAAAAATCAATATCATCTCTATGTGGTCCAATACTTGTAGACCCCCTATAAATATCATTATCTCTATATTTACTTAACGCCTTTATATAAAAATTAAATAAATCATTGAAACTATTTAAAGCCTCATTTTTATAATTATGGATATTATATCTTATATTAAGTATTTCCATTTTTTGAGATATTTCATAATGTAATTTTTGAGCTAATTTTGATAATTTTTCTATACCCCTTAATCTTTTTTCCACAATAAATGCTGCTGTCTTTGCAATTTGTTCATCCCAAGTGTCTAGCATAGGTATAAGCTTTTTATTTTCACGGATTTTTTTTAATAAATTATTGCGTTGCAATAATAATCTATTATATTGCACTAATTCATTATAATAAATTCTACTAATTTGAGATAATTCTATGTCAATAAATCTTCTTCTTAGTAAGGGTGAACCCTTAATAAGCATTAAATCTTCTGGAGAAAATAATATCATTGTTAATAATCCTGGTAAATCTTTCTGTTTAATAATTTCTCCATTAAAATTTAATTCTTTTCGTTTATTCTTTTTTAAAATTATTTTTAATATAGAATTAATATCTCTTTTTGAAAATTTAACATTTATACTAGCTTCATCTTTCCCCCATAGTATCAAATCCCCCTCAGTGCGAGTTCGATGAGATATACCTAAAGAAGAAAAATATATAGCTTCAATTATGTTTGTCTTTCCCTGTGCATTAAAACCAGTAAAAATATTTATATTTGAAGATAATTTTAAATTTAAATTATTATAATTACGATAATTATATAATGTTAATAAATCTATTTTCATAATTATTACATAGTCTTTGTGCGTACAGGAGTAACAACATAAACAAAGTTTTTATTATCTCTTTGCGTAATAGAAGCTGTTGTTAATGGTTGATTAAAGGAAAAAATAAAGTTTTCAGCATCAATAGCTTTTAATACATCTATAATATATTTAGCATTAAAAGAAATATTTATTCCAGGACCTTCAATATCTACATTTATTGTTTCTTCTGCTTTACCAATATTTGGATTATCTGAGGAAATTCTTACAATGTTATCCACAAATTCAAAATGAATAATATTATAATCACCAGAACGAGATATTAAAGATACACGGTCTAATGCAGATTGGAATTCATTTTTATTAATATTTACATGTGTTTTAAATTCTTTAGGAATAACGCGGTTATAATCTGGGAATTGACCTTCAATTAGACGTGAAATTACATATATATTTTCATAAGAAAAACTTATTTTATTATGTGTACAGGAAATTTGAATATCTGTTGGTATTTCAGAATTAAATATATGTGTAAATTCATTTAATATTTTTGCAGGAATAATTATTTTAATATTATTATCTGATATATAATTTATATTTTCTTTTATTAATGCTAATCTGTGCATATTTGTTGCAGCCATTACGATATTTTCATCAGTAATATCCATTAAACAGCCTGTAAATACTGGTCTTGATTCATCTGTTGCACAAGCAAAGGATGTTTTTTTGATAAAATTTAAGAATATATCATTTTTTAAATTAAAATTAATTTGACCTTTTAATGGTTCAATAATAGGGAATTCATTTTCTTGCATATTTAATAAATTAAATTGTGCAGAATTAGAGCGAATGTTTACAGAGTTATCACTGTCATTATTTTTTATTTCTACATATTCACCAGGTAAAGTACGAACAACTTCGTATAAATATTTTCCTGGTAATACGATAGTACCTTCTGTTTCAATTATTGCTTTTATTTTACAAATAATGCTGATTTCATAATCTGTTCCTTGTAATTCTATATAATTTTGATGTGCTTTGATATATATGCCAGATAATATAGGCATTTGTGGTCTACTTGGTACAGCTTTTAAAACTGTTTGTATTGCTTGTACAAGTTCTTTCTTTTCACAGGTGATTTTCATGAGTTATCCACTCCTATGTTATTATTCTATTATTATTATATATATATTATATTTTAGTAGTATTAGTAGTAGGTATCTGTGGATATGTTGATAAGTGGCGTAAAACCTTACGATATATGGCTTTATGCCTGTTGATATCTTGTGGATATTTTGTGACTAATTATCCACATATCCACATCATTGTGTATATTATTAAGTTATACACAAGTTATGCACAGCTTATCAACAAGCTTATCCACAACCCTTGTTAATAAGTTTTAACTTGTGATTAATTTACGTATTTCATCAATGACGCTAGCTGTTTTTGGATTATCTTGATATTGTTTCTTGATTTTATCATGGGCATGCATAACAGTTGTGTGGTCTCTACCACCAAAGTTGCCACCTATTCTCGGTAAAGAAGCATCAGTCATTTCTCTAGCTAAATACATCGCTATTTGGCGAGGAAAGGCAATATTGCGATTGCGTTTTTTTCCATTTAAATCTGCTAATGTTAATTTGAAATATTTAGCAACTGTTTCTTGAATTAATGCTATGTTGATAACTTTATCCACTTGTTTAACTGTCGTTTCCTGCTTAGTGATGGTATTTTTTAAAACATCAACAGCTAATTCATTAGTTACAGGATAATGTTTAAATGACGCATAAGCTACAACCCTAGTCAATGCTCCTTCTAATTCACGAACATTATTGTCAATATGGCTAGCGATATATGTCATGACATCAAGAGGTACATCTAAATTATCCATTAAAGTTTTTTTCTTTAAAATAGCAATTCTTGTTTCTAAATCTGGTGCTTGAACATCTGCAAGTAATCCACCTTCAAATCTAGAACAAAGACGGTCTTCTAAAGGTTTTATTTCTTTAGGGGGTCTATCACTAGATAATATAATTTGTTTATTAGCATCTTTTAAAGCATTAAAGGTGTGGAAAAATTCTTCTTGAATTCGTTCTTTATTTGCCAAAAATTGAACATCATCCACAAGTAATACATCAATGTTGCGATATTTTTGACGGAAAGCAGCAGATGTGCCATCTTTAATAGAATTAATTAATTCATTTGTGAATTTTTCGCTAGTTGTGTATAATACTCTTTTTTGTGGATGTTTTTGCAAAATTTTATGACCTATTGCATGCATTAAATGTGTTTTTCCTAATCCTACACCACCATACATAAAAAATGGATTGTAATCTTTTGCAGGATTTTCAGCAATAGCCAGTGCTGCAGCATGAGCAAAACTATTAGAATTACCAATTACAAAACTTTCAAAAGTATATTTAGGATTAAGTGAAGATTTATCTCCAGGATTGATAGGAAGAGGTGTCTCTGTCATTTCACTAGGTGGTTGCATCGCTTCTGTTAGTGTTGGCTGAAATAAATCATTTGATTGTGCCAAACTGGTAGCTTTTTTCTTCGTTCTAACTCTAGTATTGCGTTTTTTTAATTGTTGTTGTTTTAATTCATCTGGATAAATAGTTTCTGTGTCTTTTGTACTTTCAAGATTAGTGATGGAAATTTCTAAATGTGCTTTAGTGATTTCATAGCAAGAATCTGTTAAAAATGGTAAATAATATTTTTCTACCCAATTTTTGGTAAAAACATTAGGTGCACCTAGTTCTAACATTTCTGTAGTGAGTTTTATCGGTTTTAATGGTTTTAACCAATTATTACAAACTCGCGTGGATAGTGAATTTTCAAGATTTTTTAATATTTCTTCCCAAGTTGCCTGTAATTGAATATCCGTCATGGAGATAATCCTTTCTTAAAATTTTTTATAAAACTTATCCACAGAATTTGTCAAAACCTGTGGATAAGTGCATAAATATATTATCAAAATGAGTATGATATATCAACAAGTATTTTGAAATCTGTTGACACAAAAACAGCAGTAGTCTATAATTCTAATAGCTATAATTTGAACTATTATGGTGTTTTTTAAGGAGGTGTGAAAATTGAAACAGACATTTCAGCCAAATACTCATTGGAAAAAGAAAACTCATGGTTTCCGTCAACGTATGAAAACTAAAGGTGGTCGCCTTGTTTTAAAAAGAAGACGTGCTAGAGGAAGACATAAGTTATCCGCATAATAATAGGTCACTACGGTGGCCTCTTTTTCCTTTTGTCATAAGTAGAGATAGTGCTCTTCACTATCTCTACAACTGGGAATGATTTAGTTTTTTGTATTTTGCTTAATATATATGAGCATAAACGCCAGATTAACTTCCCAAGTGAGGGTAACATGAAATATAGTTTGCAAAAGAAACTCATTGTTAAAGAAAATAGTGATTTTCAAAAAATTTATCGTTGTGGCCGTTCTTTAGCAAATAAGAACATGGTTATGTATTATTGCAAAGCATTTCACCCTTCTCACAAAGTAGCTTTTGCTGCTGGTAAGAAACTTGGAAATGCTGTTACTAGAAATCGCGTAAAGCGATTGCTTCGAGAAGTATATAGACTACATCGTCATGAAATAAAAGATGATTATTGTCTTTTACTTGTAGGCAGAGCGGCAGCTGTAGATTTAAAGTCTACAGCTTTAGAGAAATCATTTTATTCACTATGTAAGCGTGCTAACATTTTGAAAAAAGAGGTTGAGAAAAAGTGAAGCGGATTTTCATTGGCTTAATTTTGTTTTATCGAAATTTTATATCTCCATTGAAACCGCCTTGCTGTCGCTATATTCCGACTTGTTCAGAATATGCCTTAATTGCGGTAGAAAAATATGGTGTCGTTCACGGTGGCTGGATGGCAATAAAACGCATATTGCGTTGTCATCCTTTTCATAAAGGTGGATACGACCCTGTAAAATAGATGTTTATTTATGGTTATTCGTTGGTAATTTGAAATTTACTTATAGGATGTGATGATTTGGATTTTATTTCTTCTATTTTTAATCCAATTGTGCAGTTATTAGAATTTATCTTGGGTATTTTCCATGATTTTCTAAGCACAGTAGGTTTGGAATCTTATGGTGTGGCAATTATAGTATTGACTATTATTATAAAAATGGCATTTTATCCGTTGACTGTAAAACAGGTAAAATCTATGAAGGCAATGCAAGAATTGCAACCAAAAATGAAAAAACTTCAAGATAAGTTTAAAAATGACCCAAAACGATTACAACAGGAAATGGGTATGCTTTATAAAAATGCTGGGGTAAATCCTTTAGCTGGTTGCTTGCCACTTTTAGCTCAGATGCCTATTTTGATGGCAATGTTTTATGCTCTTCAAAGCATTGATTATGGTGGAGATCCAACATTTTTATGGATTATGAATTTATCTAATCCAGACCCATACTACATTTTGCCTGTTTTATCAGCAATAAGTACTTATGTAGTACAAAAACAAACATCTTCAGCTTCTAGTTCTCCACAGATGCAAATGCAGATGAAGATTATGTCTGTAGTGATGCCTTTATTTATCGGATGGATCAGTTGTAATTTTGCGGCTGGTTTGGTTATTTATTGGATTGTTAATAATATTATGCAGATATTGCAGCAGTGGTGGATGTATAGACATGAAGATACTTCTGCAAAAAAGGGGTCATAATATATGGCAAGAGTTATCGAAGTAACTGGTAAAGACATTGAAGAAGCAAAAAAATTGGCTTTAAGTCAATTGGATTTGCCTCAAGAACGTGTTATTTTTGAAGTATTAGAAGAACCTTCAAAGGGCTTTTTCGGTTTAATTGGTGCTAGAGTTGCTAAAATAAGAGCAACTGAAAAGGAATTAACGCCATTGGAAAAAGGTCAAGAATTTTTAAAGAAGATTTTCAAATCCATGCACAAAGATATACAGATTGAATGCATTGAAGAAGATATAAATTATAAATTCAATCTCATTGGTGATGATTTAGGTGTATTGATTGGTAAACATGGTCAGACACTTGATTCATTGCAGTATCTAACAAATATGGCTGCTAATAAAAATGTTACAGGTGCGAGAGTTCGCATTGTTTTAGATGTGGAAAACTATCGTAAACGCCGTGAAGAAACACTTTGTCAATTAGCAGAAAGATTAGCTAATAAAGCTAGAAAATATCGCACAAAAGTAGTTTTAGAGCCAATGAATCGCCATGAACGTAA
>USPM01000022.1 GCA_900556715.1 uncultured Megamonas sp.
GACTTGTGATTTATTTTTTGTTATCTTAGGCTATATCTTAGGTGGTACTGTTGGTGTAGGTACAGTCATAGCTGCTTTTTTAACTGGTCCACTTGTGCAGTTTTGGCTTCCTAAAAGTGAATTTTTAATTAAACAAGTTTTAAAAGAATAAAATTTAAAGTCTATAGCAAAAGCTATAGACTTTTATTTTAACTAAAATTCTTTCTTTCATATTCATAATCTTTGATTAAATCCATCATGACCTTCATAGGTGCTGTAACCCATTTATGCTTATGATAAATTAATTGTCGCCATACTTTAAATACTTCTGGTATATTTATTTTCATCAATTTATGTTCATGAATTTGCGATTGAACTGTAAATTCTGGTAAAAAAGAAATGCCTGCATTTTTCTCCACCAAAGATTTTAAAATCTCTACATTTCCCAATTCCAAAAAAGGATTTATTTCTAGTGATTTAGAAGCTAAATATTCTTCTAAATGTCTGCGATAACTCATATCTTTTTCTGTAAGTAAAAAATCTTCTCCCATTAAATCCTCTATTAAACAATTTTTCCCTGCTAATCTATGCTTAGGACTGGCTACAAAAAATACTTCTTCTTTTTTCTCCATTACAGTAACTATTTCTGAAGAATAAATTCTTTTATCTAGAGTATAGACTAAATCTGCTTCATTATGCCTTAATTTATAAAATAAACTATCCGTACCAGCTGTATATAGAGTTATTCTTATCTTTGGATACAATTGATGAAATCGCTCTAATATTTCAGGGAAAAAAGTATTCGCTATAGA
This sequence comes from uncultured Megamonas sp., assembly GCA_900556715.1. The sequence continues at coordinate 792 of USPM01000022.1, forward strand.
CTCTGCCATGGCAATTCTCAATTCTCCCGACTCTATAGGTAAGTTTTTCAATGCTTTTTTTGCATCTTCACTAGTCCTGATAATTCCATGGGCATATTTTAAAAATTCTTGTCCTGCATTTGTCAATCTCACTGTTTTATTAATTCGTTCAAATAATAAAATATCTAATTCTTCTTCTAATTTTTGAATTTGTGCTGTAACAGTTGATTGTGAATAATTTAATAATATTGCCGCTTTTGAAAAACTACACTGTTCTGCTACATACAAAAAAGTCTTTAAATTTCTTAATTCCATTTTTTATATCTATTGCTCCTAATTATCTATCGAAAAAACTGAATTATATTATAGAAATTATCGTTTTTACAAATAATATATATACAAGTTATAATTATAAATGATTTTTCTTAATAATTCTATAAAGGAGTTTTTCTATGGATAATATACATCAAAATGGAGGATTTAAAAGCAGTACAGGCTTTATCCTTGCTTGTATCGGCTCAGCTGTTGGTATGGGAACGATTTGGATGTTTCCCTATCGTCTAGGTGAATATGGAGGCGGTGCTTTCTTAATACCTTATATTTTATTTTCTATCTTATTTGGACTTGTTGGTTTATCAGCAGAATTTGCCATAGGTCGCCGTGCTAAAACTGGTACACTTGGTGCTTATGAATACTGTTGGAGCAAAATCAAACAATCAAAATTAGGTTATTTACTCGGTTGGATACCGCTTCTAGGCTCACTTGGTATTGCTATCGGCTATGCTATCATCATCGGTTGGGTTCTTAGAGCTTTATGGTGGTCTATCACTGGTGAAATGTTGTCTGGTCATCATGAAGTATTTTTACAAGAAGTCACTGGTGAATTTGGCAGTGTGTTTTGGCACACACTTGTTATTATAATAACTGCTATGATTTTAATGTTCGGCTCTACATCGGGAATTGAAAAAGTAAATAAAGTTTTAATGCCTTTATTTTTTGTTTTATTTTTAATCTTAGCTATTCGCGTGTATTTCTTACCTAATGCTAGTGCTGGATATGAATTTTTATTTACACCGAATTGGGAATATTTAACACATATTGAAACATGGGTTATGGCTATGGGACAAGCCTTCTTTTCTTTATCCATTACAGGTTCAGGTATGATTGTCTATGGTACATATTTACCAAAAACAGAAGATATTCCTAAAGCTTCCATTCGCACAACTTTTTTCAATACTATAGCTGCTCTCCTTGCTGCTTTCGCTATCATCCCTGCTGTTTTTGCTTTCAATATTGCACCAAATGCAGGCCCAACACTTATGTTTATCACTCTTCCTAATGTTTTTGCTCAAATGCCATTTGGTCAATTATTTGCTATATTATTTTTCATTTCTGTAGCTTTTGCAGGTATCACTAGTTTATTAAATATGTTTGAAGCAGTGAGCGAATCCTGGCAGACAAGATTTAAACTCTCTCGCAAAACAGCTGTTATGCTATGCTCAATCATCGCTCTATTTATTGGTGTATTCATCGAAGCTGAGCCAAAATTCGGCCCTTGGATGGATGTTGTAACTATTTATATTGTTCCATTTGGAGCTGTTCTTGGTGCATTTTCTATTTATTATATCTTAGGATATAAAGAAATCCGCCAAGAATTGGAACTCGCCCGAAAACCTCTCGGTGCATATTTTGGATTTACAGCTAAATATATCTATGTACCATTAACAATTATAATTTTCATCCTCGGTATTATTTACGGTGGTATTTAAAAAAAAGCGTCAATAAGATTTTTACTTATTGACGCTTTTCTATGGATAAAAACATTATTAAAATGAAGGGCAGCTATTTATTTTTCATCAATTGCCATTTTAGCATTTGCATGAAATTCTTCTGTTATTTCTTCTTTGCCTGCATAATTCTGTTTTCTTGAACCATACATGACAAAATACATAACTAGACAAATAACAGACATCACACCAGTTAACATATATAAACCTTCAAAACCAAGCATTGGTCTTAATACACCGAGAATATAAGGGCTAACGCCAAGGCCTAAATCCAAAGCTACAAAATATGTGGAAATAGCGACACCTACACGATGATTTGGTGTCAATTTTATACAAATAGCTTGACCATTAGACATAAATGTACCATATCCTAAACCTACAAATACACCAGCTAATAATAACATCCAAGCAGTTTGTGTACCACTTAATAAGAATAAACCTATTGCTAAGCAGACAAAGCAAGGATACATAACATAGTTTTCTCCTCTGGCATCAAATATAATACCAGTCATTGGACGAGAAATTGTAATTACTACAGCATAAACTACAAAGAAGAAAGTGCCTGCTTCTACTAAATGAATTTCTTGTGAATAAGCTGCTAAAAAGCTCAATACACTTGCATAACAAAAAGCAACCCAAAAACCTATGAAGGAAATTACAGATACTTTGCTTTCTACAAAATTATTTACAGAGATTTTGCGAAGTTTAGCTTTTTCATCTGGAGAAAGTTCAAGCTCTTTGATATTGAGGAAGAAACAACCTATTACACATAAAACAATTAAACCTACACATAATTCAATGATAGCTGCAAAAGAAGTTCGTGTCATCATGAACATGCCAATAAATGGGCCAACAGCGGCAGCTACACTTGTAGATAAACCATAATAATTTATGCCTTCACCTTTACGTGAAAGAGGTATACAGCTAGCAATAATTGTACTTGTCGCTGTGGAAACTACACCATAGGCAAAACCATTTGCTAAACGAATAATATACATTATCATTAAATTTGGTATGTAAAAATAAAAAACAGTCGTTATCAAATATAAAGCCATACCAGTATATAGCATTTTCTTTCTACCAAATAATTCAATTTGTTGTCCTGCCAATAATCTAGCAATCAAAGTACCGACAATATAGATACCAGAAGCAAGACCAGCTTCAGCTAGACTAGCATTTAAATCATTTTTAGCAATGACAGCAATTATTACCATCAATAAATAATAAATCAAATAAACTAAAAAATTAATACCAGTGTCCAAAAGGAAATCTTTTGTCCACAAACGTTCTTTAGAGGAACTACTCATGCTCTCATCTCCAAAATCTTAATTAAAGGATATTTCATATTGTATACATCCACTTTATATTTGTATAGCTTAAGATACTAATGAGAGTCATCAATATTTTTTATCTAAACCTAATTAAAATTTATCTATTTTCTTGATATAAATCTAAAATATAATCTACAAAAATTTCGATACTCTTAATCTTAGGATTTTCATGTTTATATAGTAAATATGAATCAAAATTCAATGGTTCTAGCAATTCATAATAACCTTTTTTGATGCCTAATTCCTGTAATAAACGCTTTGATATCAATGTTCCTACTTTATTATGATCGCAATAATGAACTATCGCATATGGTGTAGATAATCTAGCTTCAATATGTGGTTTTATATCTAATTCTACAAAATAATTTTCAAGGGCATTTGTCATAAAATAATCTGGTGAATGTGTGACAAATGAATTTTCTTGGATTGTATTAGCTGTTATTTTCGCTTCTGATATATTTAAACATGGTGCATAATATACAAATTCATCTCTACAAAATAATCTCTTTTCACAGCCATCTACATGCATTTGTGGTAATAAAAATGTAGAAGCTATATCTATTTGCCCATTTTCTAATTTCTTCAACATGGATTTTGCTTCTAAATTGTATATATTAAAGCAAATATTATTATCATTATGTTGTTTAAAATAACTGATATGCCTATTCATTAAAATATCACCTAAGGACATTAAAGCCCCTATATTGATATATACAGCTTTTCCTGTAAACTTTTGTAATTCATCGATAGCTTCATCTAATTCATCAATTATAGGTATGATTTTTTGCAGAAAAAACTCACCTTCTCTAGTCAAATCACTGCCACGATTAGAACGAGTTATTAATTGTATATTAAGCATTTCTTCTAATTTTTTCATCTGAAAACTAAATGCTGATTGAGTAATATTTGCTCTATGTGCCGCAGTTGCAAAATTACGCACTTTACCATAAATAATAAAATTTTCTAATTGTTGTATACTAGGTCTTTCCTGCATTTTGACACCTCATAATAAAATTTTATTCTCTATTATATACTATATTTCTACAACATCAAATAAAAAATTAACAAAAAAGACAAAGCAATAATCTCATTTATATTATCCTTTGCCTTTTTTGTATATTAAATCTTATTTATTTTTTATTCTATGCGTTTAGCTAAATTTTTCCATGTAGTTTTAGTCAAAAAGCTTTCTTCTACCTGTGTTTCTAATTGTAAATAACGATAATATGGTATACTAAATGACAAAATTTCTTTATCTATACATTTTCTAGCAGATGGATCAGTCAATCCGATCGTACATTTTATACTATTCTCTTCAAAATTTTTTAAAGCAAACAAAATAGATTGTGCACAGCCTGCACCAAATTTTAGCTCTACATTATCTTGCGTTTCTTGGTCATAATTTGCTAAGACTGTAAGAGCTGATAATTGGTCAGCATTTACTAAAAATACAATTATTTCTGGTTGATTTTCATCTTTTATCAATTCTAATGGCTTGAAAACTACATATTTTTTAGAATTTATTTTTGGCACATTCATAATAAAATTTCTCGCAAGTTCAGGGTTTTTCTTATAACACTCTCCTTCTTCGCCATCATTTGCTCCTGTGGATAAAAAATATTCTATATATCCTAAATCATACGCCTTCAATCCAAGACCTGCTCTGCCACCCATACAAGCAGTTGTCTCTTGTGAAAAAATTGCTGTTTTGCCTTTAGAAGCAGCATTTAACATAGCTATCACACAGCCCCAAACACCTTCTTTAAATTGCAGTGCATTATCTTCTTTTATATCCGTTCTATATACTGCAATCGGTTGATTTTTTAATTTTATCGCTTTTGCTATTTTACTATCCATTATTTTTCACCTCGCTAAAATTTATCTTCTATCTAAAATTATACTATGAATAATATAAAAAATAATAAAAAAAGCAGTTTACGAATATTTTATATCCATAAACTGCTTTTTATTTATAACTATATATTATTTTTCTAACATATCGTTTTTAATCATGTATTCAGCGATTTGAAGTGCATTTAATGCTGCACCTTTTCTAATCTGGTCACCGCAAAGCCATAAGTTTACAGCATTAGCTACAGAATAATCTTTGCGGATACGTCCTACATAAACATCATCTTTACCAGATGTCATGAGAGGCATTGGATATTCCATTTCTGCTGGATTATCCTGAACTGTTACACCATCAAATTTTGCTAAAGCTTCTTTGATAGCATCTAAACTTACTTCTTTTTCAAGTTCTACGTTAACAGATTCAGCATGGCTACGATATACAGGTACACGAACTGTTGTTGCTGTAATACCGATTTCATCATCTTCTAAGATTTTATGTGTTTCATTGATCATTTTCATTTCTTCTTTAGTGTAAAGATTATCTTGGAACACATCAATCTGTGGAATTAAGTTAAATGCAATCTGATAATGTTTTGGCAGAGAAGCACCTGGTAAAATATTAGCTACTACTTCTTTGCCTTCTACAATAGCTTGTACTTGATCTTCAAGTTCTGCCATAGCTTCTTTACCGCCACCAGAAACAGCCTGATAAGTAGATACTACAATACGTTTAATTCTTGCTAAATCATAAATCGGTTTTAATGCCATTACCATGATGATAGTGGAACAATTTGGATTTGCAATAATACCTTTATGACGAGCAATAGCCTGTGGGTTTACTTCTGGAACAACGAGTGGAACTTCTGGATCCATGCGGAATGCACTGGAGTTATCGATTACTACTGCACCAGCTTTTACAGCAGATGGAGCAAATGTTTTACTTGCAGCACCGCCAGCAAAAAGAGCAATATCCACATTTTCAAAAGAATCATGTGTTGCTTCTTCTACTGTATATTCTTTGCCCATGAATTGAATTTTTTTACCAGCAGAACGATGAGATGCTAATAATTTTAATTCATTAAAAGGGAAATTTCTTTCTTCAATAAGATTTAAAAATTCTTGACCTACGGCACCTGTTGCCCCTAAAATCGCCACATTATATTTTTTCATTTATATCACCTATCCAATATTAATAATTAGTCCATAATTTTATCTAAATTACAAGTAAGTCCTGCACTAAGATCCATGATTTTTTTACAAGCAAGTACAACACCTGGCATGAAAGAAGTACGGTCAATAGAATCATGACGAATAGTCAAAGTCTGTCCTAAACCACCAAAAATTACTTCTTGATGAGCTACATAGCCTGGAAGACGTACACTATGAATTCTCATACCATCATACTCTGCCCCTCTAGCACCAGCTAATTTTTCTTTTTCATTTTCATGACCTTGTTTATGACTTTCACGAACCTGTTTAATCATTTCAGCAGTAACAAGAGCTGTTCCTGATGGAGCATCAAGTTTATTATCATGATGAAGTTCAATGATTTCTACATCTGGCATATATTTTGCTGCTTCGCAAGCCATTTTCATCATGAGCACAGCACCGATAGCAAAATTAGCTGCAATAAAGCAAGGTGTATTATTTTCTTTGCCTAAAGCATCTAATTGAGCTTTTTGTTCATCAGTGAGTCCAGTTGTACCAATTACAGGACGAACATGATTTTTAATAGCGATACTTGCAGTATTAAATACTACAGATGGCTGAGTAAAATCTACCATAACATCTGGATTTGTTTCTTTAATAGTAGCTTCTAAATCAGTAGACACGATGATACCTGTTTTTCCACAACCAGCTTTATCACCAGCATCCATACCGCCAACTATATCTACAGCTCCCACAAGCTCTAGTTCACTATCTTTCATTACAGCATCAACTACGGTACTGCCCATACGACCGCAAGCACCATTTACAATAACTTTAATCAAAATAATTCATCTCCTAGTAAATTATACGATTTTAACTATGAACAATATTATAATGGGAAAAGACTTTAAAATCAATATGTTTCATCTTATTTATGGACTTTATTATGCTGTTTTTCTCTCTTTTCTTCTGTTATAGTACCATATTGCACCATAAATAATACATACTAACACTATTACAATCATTAAGCGGTCTAAGTTATTTTTATAGTTAACTACATCATGACCTATCACCACTTCAAGTGCAGTAGAGGGAAACTTTCCAATCAAATTTGCCAAAGCATAATCTTTTAAACTAATGCGACTAACAGCTCCAAGTGCAGTCAATATTCCTGAAGGAAAATACGGCATAGCACGTAAAATAAGCATTACTTTAAATCCATTTTTACCACTGAATTCATCTGCTTTTTTTAGATACTTAGATTTGGCAATTAATTTTTCTGCTGAAGAACGCAAAATTGTTCGCATCAAGATAAAAGATATTATTACACCCGCTGTTTCAGCAAGCCATGATAAAATAATTCCCGGCACTATACCAAAAAGTAAGCCATTAGCCGTAGATACAAAAATCGAAGGCAAAAAGCCCAGTGCATTTATCAGTACATCTAATAAAAAACTAAATACCATCGCCCATATACCATATGAAGCAATATAATTTACAGTTTCTTGCATATTACCACTTGTGGCTACATGCCAAAGATCACCATAAAAATTAGGATTTAAAATATAAATAACAACAAATATTGCTATCAGAATAAATGCTGTAATTATTTTTATTGTAGACTCTTTCATTAACTTATATCCCTTCTTTATCTTAAAATTTAGCTATTAGATATCTACACATCAGAAATATTTAAGAATTTATGTTTATATTGTAACTCTAAAATTTCATTTAATGCTCTTTTATCTATGCCATAATCAATAGCTCTTTGGGCTTCCACTCTTGCATTGACTAAGACATTTACATCATTTAATACATCTGCAATTTTTAAATCAGGTAAACCATGTTGCATTGAACCAAAAAATTGCCCTGGCCCACGTAATCGCAAATCTTCTTCAGCCAAAACAAAACCATCAGAGATCTTCTCCATGAGATGCAATCGCTCTAAGGAATTTGCATTTTTGCCACGATTGATCAAAATACAATAAGAAGCATACTCTCCTCTACCGATACGACCACGAAGCTGATGAAGCTGAGCCAATCCAAAGCGTTCAGCACCTTCAATCACCATAATACTAGCATTTGGCACATTTACACCGACTTCAATCACTGTAGTTGATACTAATACATCTATATCGCCAGATAAAAAACTTTGCAATAAATTTTCCTTCTCTTTTGGTTTTAATTTACCATGAAGCAAAGCACAATTCAAACCGTATAAATAACCTGAAGTAAGCTCATCATATATCATTTCTACAGAAACAGCATCACTATTTTCGCTATCTTCAATCAATGGACAGACTACATAAGCTTGTCTTCCTTTGGCCACTTCATCTTTTACAAATTTGTAAATTAAATTTCTTCTATCTGGCATACGCACAAAAGTTCTTATAGGCTTTCTGCCTGGTGGTAATTCCTTGATAAAAGAAACATCTAAATCGCCATATACGGTGAGTGTCATTGTTCTTGGAATAGGTGTGGCTGTCATCACTAATACATCTGGCAAAAATTCTTCTCCTTTTGCCTCTAATTTTGCTCTTTGATTTACACCGAAACGATGTTGTTCATCAGTTACTACTAGACCTAAATTTTTAAATACGACATTATCTTGTATTAAAGCATGTGTGCCAATGACTAAATCCATCGTACCATCAGCTAAGCCTTCTAATATCTGTCTTTTTTCCTTAACTTTCAAACTACCAGTCAATAAGCCTACATGTATATTCAACGGCTCTAATAATTCTTTTATCTTGCCATAATGTTGCAATGCCAAAATTTCCGTTGGTGCCATCAAAGCTCCTTGGTATCCATTTTCAATAGCTTTTACTAAAGAAAGTATAGCTATTACTGTTTTCCCTGAACCTACATCACCTTGTACTAAGCGTTGCATCTGCACATCTTTTTGCATATCTATACAGATTTCTTGCCAAACTTTTTCTTGTTCTGCTGTTAAATTAAATGGCAATTTATTTTTTACTGTTTTTACTAATTCACTATTAGATAAAAATTTTATGCCTTTATGTTTTACCTGATGTTGCTTTTTCAACAATAATAAACCTGCTTGAATTAAAAATAATTCTTCGAAAATTAAACTCTTCTTCGCTTTTTCTAATTCTTGTCTTGTCTGAGGAAAATGTATCTTTTTGATAGCCGTCTGTTTATCGAATAAAGCATATTTCTCACGAATAAAACTTGGCACTATATCCTTTACTAAAATATCTTGAGTACAAATCTGCTCAATTAAATTGCGAAAATCTTTTGGCTTTAAATAATCTGGAAGTGTATATATAGGCATAAAAGCACAAGGGCCATCATTTATTTCACTATTTATATTATCGTTAGCTATGATATCAAAAGAAATAATCTGACTTATGGCAAGTTGACCATATCCACCATAGGCATAGCCTACTTTACCATGTACAAATAAACTGCTTTTTTGCACCTTTAATTTCTTTTTTAAATAATCTTGATTAAAAAAATTAAGCTGAACAACACCTGTATCATCAGCTAACATTATAGTTAATAATTTTAATCCTCGCCTTGTATTTTTTTCTGCCATAGCCATGATTTTACCCTGAATATTTACTACTTCTCCGACTTTTATTCTGCCGATAGGCATTATCTGACTCTGGTCTTCATATCGTCTAGGATAATATGTGATTAAATCATATATATTTTCTATACCTAATTTTTTTAAAGTTTGTGCCTTTTTAGGGCCAACTCCTTTTAAAAATTGTACATTTTCTCGTATATCCATTTATTACACCTATCTATAAAAATTAATTTTAATTATAACATATTTAAAAATCCACTGCTTTAACTTATTTTTTAATCCTATTTTAATTTTTTTGTAATTGATTTTAAAGTCTATTATGTTCTAATATATATTAGAGTTTTATTAACCTTATACGATAAATTTCTTAACTTAATACTTTTAGAAGGTGATTTTATGAAATTAATTTCTCGACTAATACTTTTAGCTTGCTTTACTTTGACTATATTTACCTATATTCTACCAGTTGAAGCCACCTCTACAAATGAAGAAGCTACACAAATTCAACAACAAGATGAAATCATTGTGAATGGCACTAAAATCAATGCTTATCCTATCGTCATCAATAATTGTACATTAGTTCCCGCTCGTGATGTTTGTAAAAATTTAGGCTTTACTATTTCTTGGAATAACAATGAAGAAACTGCTACTATTAATAGTAAAAATATGAAATCCACTGTAAAAATAGGTCAAGATTTGTATACTGCTCAAAGCACTATTGCCATCGGCATGACTGCACCTATATCCCTTGGTTCTGGGCCACTGCTCATCAACGATAAATTATATATTCCAGCAGAAATTTTTCGTATACTACAAGGAAATGATCCTAATTGTTTAGTTTATACTGACCATCAAATAATTTTAAATACTGTTGAATAAATTAAAAAGCATTAAGATATATTTTATATACTTAATGCTTTTTTATCTATTTTTTGCAAAAAATTTACTGAAATTTAGCATAAATTAAATTAAAATTACACATTTCATCTTTATACTTAAATTAACTTAAAAATATCGCTTAAGACTTAGCAGATTGGAATGTTAATATATGCAAAATTTATCTCGTCGTAATTTTTTTAAATTAGGTGCTGGTGTTTTGGCCGGAGCAGCACTTTTTGATTTAACAGGATTAAACCATAAAGCTTTCGCTCAAAAAATAACACCTTCTAGTTTTAACATAAATCCCGTTAAATTATCTGATTTACCACCAGCTACAAAAGCACCGCTCAATTCTCAGCTAGTTAATAACGCTTATGATTATATACTCTCTAGCGTAGAGAAAATAACAGATAATAAACTTCGTCAACAAACATTAGATTTAATCAAAGATACACATCCTAAATTTATGCAATTATACACATCCTCTACAGATGTAACTAATATTTATAATGAACTTGCTAATAAAGGCTTAATTGATACTTCCATCATCAGTCCTGAACAATTATTTCCACCATTAAAAACTAAAAATAATCCACAAGATTTTATCACTGCTCCTGGTAGTGGCTATGCTAGTCATCATGCTTATCCTGGAGGACTCCCAACTCATACAGCAGCAAATCTCTCTATTTCTGAGGGCATAGTTAATACTTATAAATTAATCTTTGGTTATACAGTGAATAATGATATCGTATTATCTGCTCAAGCATTACATGATTTAGCTAAACCATGGGTTTTCCAGTGGAATGAAGATGGAACTTGTCTTCCTGAATATACAATCTGCGGTACTGGTGCACATCATATTTTAGGAATTGTAGAAGCCATTTATCGCAATTTACCTGCAGAAGAAATCATAGCTCAAGCTTGTGCTCATAATCATCCTGGTAGTGATAAAGATGAACATGATGTAGTAAATTGGATAAAAACTGCTAGCATTATCGCTCAAAAAAATCCTGTAAAATATGGTTTACTTGATAAATCTGAAGATAAATTACCTACACCACAACATCAAGAAGGTTATATCGTCCACTTAGGCGACCATGACTGGGTATTGAGTGGTATTGTTGCTAAAAATACAGTAATTTATCTCAAAGAAATTGCTAAAACTGATTACAATTTCTCCGATAAAGACTTAAACGGTCAATTATTCAATGATTTTAGAAATTATATTGGTGCACAAGTTTCTTTTATGTATTTGCATAATCTCATGGCTCAAAATGGCCTTGAAGATGTTCGCAATCTTGTTCATCAAATAGTTTTAAAATAAAATATTAAAATTTTACCAATCCTAATGACTCCTCTTATTGTCATTTATATAAAAGCCATAACTCTTCAACCCTTAGAGTTATGGCTATTTTCTTTATTATTAAGTAAATCATATACGAATAAAAAAAGAACAGACAAAAATGAACTGCACCCCAAAAGTTGGACAAAAAACAACTTTTGGAGGTGCAGTTTTTTTATGACTAAATATTCAAATGAATTTAAAGTTAAAGCAATTAAAATGGTTTTAAAAGGAGCTTCTATTT
>USPM01000023.1 GCA_900556715.1 uncultured Megamonas sp.
CTTTTTGTAAATCTTCTTTTGCCATAGCACGAGCTACAATCTGAGCCATTTCATAGCGAGTCATTGTTTTATTGCCTTGATATGTACCATCTGGAAAACCATCAATAACTCCATCAGCAGCAAGTGTTGATACTGCATCATAAGCCCAACTATCTTGAGGAACATCACTAAATGGATTGCTAGCAGCTCCTGCTACTCCCGTACTCATTAAAACTAAAGCAGATGTTGTAATAGTTAATGTAGATTTGTTAAACATAATAATTTCTCTCCTAAAATATAAAATTTTTATTTAAAATAAAGTTTTTGCTTGTAAAATAATAATAATATTAAAAATTTTCAATCATTTAATCTTTATATGCTAGAGATTGATATTATTTATTATCAATCTCTAACATTTTTGTTTATCTATTTTTATCTAATTATTTATTAACTTTTTTTAAGTGCCAAATAAATGCAGCATAGTCGCCTTCAATAACTGGACTTGGCATACCAGCAAATAATTCTTTACCCTCTTCAGGAATACCACCAACTACTTTATCTGGAACATTAATGCCAACATACATTAATTCATCCCCACCATAAAGTTTGCCAGTGCGTACATCTTCATAAGTAGCATCAGCATCTAAACCTACAGCACAAACAGTAGCTAGGTTATCATTTGGTACAGCCAATGTTCTGAAGAAGCTTACTACTGCTTCAGATTTATCTTTAGCTACAAAACTCCATGCAGTTTCATTACCTTCAAATGGACTTTGTAGTCTGTAGAAATCACCAAACTGTATAAGTTCTCTAACTTCTTTGTAGAATGCAACTTGTGCTTTAGTTTGTGCTTTTTCTTCATCAGTTAATTTAGTTAAATCAAGCTCATAACCGAAGTTACCACACATAGCAGAAATACCACGAGTAGCAAATGGTGTAATTCTAGCAACCTGATGATTTGGTACAGCAGATACGTGACAACCGATGGCAACATTAGGATAAACCATAGATGTACCATATTGAATTTTTAAACGTTCAATAGCATCAGTATCATCACTTGTCCAAGTCTGTGGCATATAGTATAAAATACCTGGATCAAAACGTCCACCGCCACCAGAGCAAGATTCAAATAAAATATTAGGGAATTTACTTGTAATAACATCCATTACATGATATAAACCAAGCATATAACGATGAGCCACTTCGCGTTGACGTTCTGCTGGTAAAATAGCAGAGCCAATTTCTGTCATATTACGATTCATATCCCATTTTACATATTCAATATTTGCACTTGCAAGTACATCGGATACAGATTTAATGATATAGTCGCATACATCTTCACGAGAAAGATCTAAGATCAACTGACGACGAGCAGTAGAGCGTGTACGTCCATCAATATGCAAACACCAATCAGGATGAGCTTCATATAATTTACTAATTGGGCATACCATTTCTGGTTCAAACCATAAACCAAATTTCATACCCATACCGTTGATTTCATCAACGAGTTTTTTCAAGCCACCACGAATTTTATTTTCATTTACAAACCAGTCGCCTAAAGAGCGATCATCATTATTTCTTTCACCAAACCAGCCATCATCTAAAACGAATAATTCAATACCAAATTCACTAGCCTGTTTTGCAATGGCTTTAATTTTTGTTTCATTAAAATCAAAATATGTTGCTTCCCAGTTATTGATAAGTACAGGACGAACTTTATCACGCCATACACCACGCATTAAGCGTTTACCATATAAGTTTTGATAAATGTGACTCATACCTGTCAAACCTTCATTAGAATAAACAAGTACTGCTTCTGGTGTTTGGAAATGTTCTCCTGCTTTTAATAACCATGTGAAATCAAATGGATTAATACCTATCTGCATTCTAGTTTTGCTATACATATCAACTTCTGTATTAGCTAAGAAGTTACCACTGTATACTAAACTCATAGCATAAACATCACCATTTGTTTCTGTAACATCCTTGCGAACAAGAGCCATAAATGGATTCTGTGCATGACTACTTGCACCACGACGACTTTCTACACATTGCCCACCGATGCGAAGTGGTGTACGAATAATATGACGTTCTCTTGCCCAAGAACCAGAAAGTTGAATCATTTCAAACTTACTATCTTTAAAATCAACATTAGCACTTAATGCACGTTGAACTTTTACATTATCAGCACTTTTATTAATTATTTTTGCACTACGAGCAATAGCATTAAATTCTTCAAAAACAGTGAAAGCTAATTCTACATCTACATTTTTAACTTTATCAGTTAATGTAATAATTAAAGTTTGAGCTTCTTTATCTGCTTCTACATATGTTGCAGGTAACCCTTCTAATGCAGGTTTGCCATCGATGATTTTATGACTTACATATCTAAAATCTGTAGCACTAGTTCCATCAGCAAATTCAAGTTCAATAGCTGGGCTACGTAAATCTGTAGAACCATATCCTGGATATTCTTGTTCTTTAGATTCTAATTGAAAAGCATCTATATTATCTGTATTAGTTAAAAAACTAAACCAATCTTTTCTACGCACTGTATAATCAAGATTGTCAGTTTTTAGTGAACGACCCCAATATAAATGGAGCAAATGTCCTGTTTCCAACACTTTCATAAGATAACTTGTCTTTTCAGTTTTCAAATGAAAGGTTTTTGTTTCCTGATTAAATATAATCATTTTTTAGCCTCCTTGAATCAAAGATTTTCTTGCACTAATAATTAAATTAAAAATGCTACGATTTTTTGCAAAATTCAATACAACATAAAATTTGTAAACGTTTTCGCTTTTCTTGGTTAATATTATAATATTTCTAAAAAATAAAATCAATGTTTTATGTTTCTTAAAATTGTGTTTATGTTGTATTTTGTAAAAAATAGTTAGAATTTTAATTAATCAATTAAGATATGATATAATATACAAACAATAATCATTTAAAGAGAGTGTGTTTTTTATCATGATTCTAACAATAGAAAATCTATGTAAAACTTATGGAGAAAAAGTTTTATTTGAAAATGTAAATTTCAGTCTATCTGATGGCGATAAAATTGGTATTGTTGGCGTAAATGGTACTGGTAAATCAACTTTTATCAAAGTAATCGCTGGTCTTATTCCTCAAGATAGTGGTAATATTATTGCCGGTAAAAATATAAATATAGAGTATTTATCTCAAGATAAAATCTTTAATCCTGAAAATACCATTTTAATGGAAGTTTTTCAGGGAAACCAACCTATAATGAAAACACTTTATGAATATGAAATTACTTTAGCTCAAAGTCAAAAATATCCTCAAAATGATGAATTACAAACAAAAATCATTCAATTAACTAGTAAAATTGATGAATTAAATGGCTGGCAGTTAGAAAGTGATGCTAAAACCATTCTAACTAAATTAGGTATTATGGATTTTTCCGCTAAAATAAAAACTCTATCCGGAGGACAACAAAAACGACTTGCTTTAGCTACAGCGTTAATTCAACCATGTGATTTATTATTACTTGATGAACCAACAAACCATTTAGATAGTGAAACCATCGCATGGCTTGAAGAATATCTTCATAAATTAAAATGTGCTTTAATCATGGTAACACATGATAGATATTTCCTTGATTCTGTTGCTACTAAAATATTAGAATTGGATAAAGGAAAATCTTATGTTTATACAGGCAATTATACTCAATTCTTAGAATTAAAAACTGCCAGAGAAGAACGCGAAGAAGCTTCCGAACAAAAACGTCAAAACTTCCTACGCAATGAATTAAAATGGATACGTCGAGGTGCACAAGCTCGTTCTACCAAACAAAGAGCTAGAATACAGCGTTTTGAAGAAGTAAAAAATCAAAAAGTAAACATCGATAACAGTAAAATTGAAATGGGACTTGCAGGCTCCCGTTTAGGTCGTACTGTAATTGAATTAGAAAATGTAAATTATACTGTAGATAATAAAACAATCATCAAAGATTTTACTTATACAGTTTTAAGAAATGATCGTATTGGTATTTTAGGGCCTAATGGTTCTGGAAAAACTACTTTATTAAATATCATAGCAGGTATCTTGCCACCAACAACTGGTACAGTAAATATAGGACAAACCGTAAAAATTGGTTATTTTGCTCAAAAAAATATTGATATGGATGAAAGACTTCGCCCTATTGAATATATTAAAGAAGTCGCTCATCATATAACTTTAGCTGATGGCACACAACTAAGTGCATCTCAATTAATGGAAAGATTTTTATTCCCAGGTACATTACAATGGACTCCTATCAGTAAATTATCTGGTGGTGAAAAACGTCGTTTATTTTTATTACGTGTATTAATGAGTTCACCAAATGTATTGTTATTAGATGAACCTACAAATGATTTAGATTTACAAACCATGTCTATCTTAGAAGAATTCATTGATAATTTTAATGGTGCTATCATATTTGTATCTCATGACCGCTTTTTCATTGACCGTCTAGCTGATAAAGTCTTTGTATATCAAAAAGATGGTTCTCTTCGTCAATATCCTGGTGGATACTCCTATTACAAAGGTATTGAAGAAAAAGAATTGGCTACATTAGAAAAGGAAAAAAATACTGAAGCCAAAAATTCCACTTCTGATACAGAAAAAACACTTAAAAATATTGCAACTAAAATTGAACCTGTAAAAAAACTTTCTTTTAAAGAACAAAAAGAATATGCTGAAATTGAAGCCATAATTGCCGAAACAGAAGGTAAACTAAAAGTAGTGCAACTTCAAATGAGTCAAAATGCTTCTGACTATGGCAAATTAAATGAACTCACTAAAGAAGAAACTGCTTTACAAGAAAAATTAGATTATTTAATGGATCGCTGGGCATATCTTGAAGAATTAGCCGAAAATAGTAAATAAATATAATAAAAAAAGTAATAAAAAAGAAGCTTTTTGTCTAAATATAGATGAAAAGCTTCTTTCTTTATAAAAATAAACTTAATTTTATTCTATTTTTTTATAATTTACTCATAAATTTTTCATTATTTATGATGAATCTTTCATGTACTCCTTTACCAATGACTTTATGTGTATCTTTTGCTTCAACTATAAAAGTTAATTTTCTACCTTCAATTTTATCCAAAACTGCTGTTGCTGTTACAATATCATCCATTGCTGTTGGTGCTACATGGGCAATATCTAATTTTATGCCTACAGTACCTTCTCCTTCTTCTAAATAATCTTTTAATGCTGTACATGCAGCTTCTTCCATCAATGCTACCATAGCAGGAGTTGCAAAAACAGGCAACGCACCACTTTTCATATTTTTAGCTGTATTATTCTTTGATACTTTTACTTTAGCTTGTCCAATAATTCCACTTTTTAAATCCAACATAAAAATCCTTCCTATCTCTAAAAAATCTATTTCTATTTTAACATACATAAAAAAATTATCTATGAATTATTTAAACAAATAATTTATAAATATTCAAACTACTTTTATTGTTAAAATAATGTATACAATGTTCTAATAATATTTACATTGACTTAACACTTTATTACTACTATAATGGTAAAGGTGTTTTTTTATATATTGTTAAATTGTTAATTTGTTAACTGCATAAAATAACAATATATCTATAGGCTTTATACAATAATATTATTAAAGGAGTTTTTTTAATGAAAAAGTTACGCATTAATTTAACTGCTCAAATTTTTCTTGGGTTAGTCTTAGGTGCTATCTTTGGTTACTTTTTACCCGATATCGGCTCACAATTAAAACCGCTAGGCGATGCATTTATTCGCATGATTAAAATGATCGTTGTTCCTCTTATTTTTAGTACTTTAATCATCGGCATTGCAGGCACAGGCGATTTCAAAAAACTTGGTCGCTTAGGTGGTAAAGCCATAATTTGGTTTGAAGTTGCTAGTAGTTTAGCTCTAGTTGTTGGTCTTGTTATTGTAAATGTACTTCAACCTGGTGTTGGTGTTTCTCTTCCTTCTATTGGGGCTTCTGCTGGTGCTAATGCTGCCGCTACTGCAGAATCTTTCAGTATTTCCATGCACTTATTAAATATCATTCCTGCTAACATCGTTGAAGCTTGTGCCAAAAGCGACATGTTACAGATCATCTTCTTTAGTTGTTTCTTTGGTGTAGCTTTAGCTCATATCGGTGAAAAAGGAAAAATCGTTGTAGAATGTTGCCGTGGAATAGCTGAAGCAATGTTTAAGGTTACTCACTACGTCATGTTATTTGCTCCAATTGGTATTTTTGCCATGATTTCTTATACTGTTGGCACATTCGGCTTAGAAATGCTCATTCCTCTTGGAAAATTAGTATTCTCTCTTTATTTTGCAATTATCGTTTTCTTAATTATTCTTGCAACTATTGCCTCTATTATAACTAAATTAAATTTCTGGCACATCTTTAAAGTTTTACGTGAACCTTTATTATTAGGTTATTCTACTGCTAGTAGTGAAGCCGCATTACCAATAGCTATGAAATGTTTGGAAAAATTAGGTTTACCAAAACATGTCATCACATTTGTTATGCCAACAGGTTATTCTTTTAATCTTGACGGCTCAACTTTATATAGTTCCTTGGCAGTTATTTTCTTAGCTCAAATGTATGATATTGATTTTGGTATCACTCAACAAATCATGATGTTACTTACACTTATGATTTCTACTAAAGGTATTGCTGGTGTTCCGGGTGCTTCTATCATTGTAATCGCTGGTACAGCTGCTTCTTTTGGTATTCCAACAGAAGGTATCGCTATTATCTTAGGTGTAGACCGTATTATGGATATGGCTCGTACATTCTGCAATATCTTTGGTAACTGTATTGCTACTGTTGTAGTTGGTCTTTGGGAACGTGAAATTTCTCGTAGTGAAATAAAATCTTCCTATAAAAATAATTTTAAAGAAGATACTTTAGCCTAAAATAATAAAATAAGATAATAATAAAGCTCCTTAAAAGCTGTCCACTGACTTTTAAGGAGCTTTATTTATTATTTAGCTTTCAACCAAATAGCCATTTCATTTTCGCCGCGATTAAAGGCACAAAAATATGGTATTAGTTTTAACTTAATAATCTCTGTATTATTTTGTTTTACGTCTATATTTCTATATAAGACATCATTCCATTGCTTATCTAAAATTAATTTTTCAGCTTCTAATTCTAATTTTACAATATTCCCTAAACTATCATTATCCTTATATTCATTTATCTTCTTATTTGTGTCTATAGTTATCAAATGCAAATTAGCTCCATTATCCACACCTTCTGCACAATAAATAATAGGACCTCTTTGTATAGCAATTTTTCCATAATCTTCACGAACTAAAGGATTTGCACAAACAAAATTAGCTTCTATTTGTATATCAAAAATAACTATATCTCCTTTTTCCCAAGTTCTATCTATAATAGCATAACCTTTTTCTATTTTAGGTATAAATTTTTTACCATTTAGCTTGAATGAATATCTATTTGCCCAACTAGGAATACGTAAACCTAATTTAAATGTTGCCTCACTATTTACTTTAAAAGTAATTTTTCCATCCCATGGATAATCTGTAATTTCTTCAATACTTATCACTTGATTATTAATTTTAAAATCAGATTTATTACTTACATATAAATTACTATAAATAGCATCATCTTTTACTGTATACATATATTCATCTAAAGAACTTAATAATCTAGCTAAATTAGGTGGACAACATGCACAACCAAACCACGCTGGACGAACAGTTTTTACATGTGATTTACCTGGATCTTTATGACTTAATTGAGGAACAACTTCCAATGGATTTACATAAAAGAAATGTTTCCCATCAAGAGCCATACCATCTATAACTGTATTATATAAAGCTTTTTCCATTATATCTGCATATTGACTATCCACATCTAATTTTAACATATTATTTGCAAAAAAGATCAATCCTATAGAAGCACATGTTTCACAATACATTGTATCATTTGGCAAATCATAATCTGCAGTAAATGCTTCTCCTATAACAGTAGAACCTATACCACCTGTTATATACATACGTTTAGTAACAATATTCTTCCATAAACGTTTACAAGCTTCAAACATTTTTTCATCATTATTTAAACGAGCCAACATAGCCATACCTGTACACATATACATAACACGTACGGCATGTCCTTCAGCTGTTTCTTGTTCCAAAATAGGCTTATGATTTTGATAATATTCTGGCTTAAAACTTTCCATACCTTCAATTACAGGTTTAGTTGAAGGATCTGTTTTCTGTTGTTCTTTAAAGAAATTTGGATTTTTTCCACGTTCATATAAGAAGAAATTTGCTAATTTCTTATATTTATCATTTTTTGTAAGTTCAAATAAACGAAGTAATGCCAATTCTATTTCTTCGTGTCCATCATATCCATGAATTTTTCCATCTTCACTGCCAAAAACATCATCAATATGATCTGATAATTTACAAGCAATATCTAATATTTTTTGATTTTTTGTAACACTATAATAGCCAACTGCTGCTTCAATAAAATGCCCTGCACAATAAAGTTCATGACTCTGATATAAACGTTTATATCTACGCTCTGGTGCTTCTATAGTGAAATATGTGTTTAAATATCCATCACTTTGTTGTGCTTTTGCTAATAAATCTACTACCCCATCTGCAATTTTTTGTAAATCGTCATCTTGATGTTGATGTAATGCATATGCTACTGCTTCGAGCCATTTATAAACATCACTATCTTGAAAAACCATTCCATAATGTTTTCCTTTGCTTATTCCAGCTGCAATTTTGAAATTTTCAATAGCATGGCTTTTCTCTGCTGGTATATGATCTGCATCTCTTTCTTTTTCAATTTTAATATCTGCTTCATCATTCAATACTGACCATTGAAAAGGTAACATTTCTTCACGGATTAAATTTATATATTGTTGCCAAAATGGTGCTGTTATTTTTATTTTATTTTCAAACATAATAAATCTCCTTAATAATAATCGATTTTCATCTATTAACTATTTTTTATTAACTATTTCTTTTTGCTAAATCTAAAAGAATATTATTTTCATTTTGTTCATACTTACGATAAAAAAGCATAGGAATAATTCCACATAAGAAAATTATTGCAGGAAGCCATGTAAATACGAATTGTATACCAAATAATGCTGTTGAAGATTGTACTGCATTAGGCACATAACCAAATAAATTCATAACAGCTGCTGGAATAAAACCGCCTATTCCAGAGCCAGCTTTGATACAAAATGCACTTCCTATAGCTGTTAAAAATCCACTAGCACGAATACCTGTTTTCCATTCTCCAAAATCAACTGTATCTGAAAGCATAGCAAATGGCATTGAACATGCTATACCTTGCCCTAAAGAAGCAATAATCCAAAAAATAATCATTAATTCTATATTAGTGCCTACAAAGAAAATACCAATATGTCCGCCTGCAACTAGAATAAAACCTAAAATCATTGTTCCATATTTATTAAATCTTTTTACTAATAATGGAATAGAAATCATACCTACAACTTGAACCAACATTATGCCATTTATAAATGCTGTTAAACTTTTATCTCCTAGATAATATTGACAATAATATACTACAGTGGATAAACGTATAGTTAATGCTATCCAAAAAATCAAATTAGCTATAACAACCAATATCCATGGCCAATTACCTTTTATTGCTTTTACACTATCTTTTATTGGTATACTTTTTATTTTCTCTACGTTAACTTCACGTAAATTCTTAAAAGCTACTATAAATAAAACAATAGCGATAATACCAAAAAATGCTAATGTATATGAAAAACCTTTTTGTTCATTTCCTTCACCAAAAAAAGCAACCAAAGGCAATGTAAAAGTCATACAGATAAATGCCCCTATATTACCGCCAACCATACGAAATGTATTTAATATAACACGTTCACCTGGACGATGAGTTAAATTCGGTAATATTGAAGTAATTGCTGTTTGTATCCCCGTATAAAAAATTCCTGCTAATATATAAGTAACTACAGCATAAATTATTTTTGTTGTACCTGATAGAGCTGGTGTAGTAAATGTAAGCCACATAAATACAGCAAATGGTACACATAACCATAAAAAGTATGGTCTAGATTGTCCATATTTAGATTTAGTATGGTCAACAATAAAACCCCAAACAGGAGCATCTATTGCATCTAATAAACGAGTAAACAATAAAATTGCTCCAGCTGTAGCAACAGATAAACCAAAAACATCTGTATAGAAATACAACAAATAAGAACCTATTATACAATATAATAAATTTCCGCATCCATCAGTTAAACCATAACTTAAACGACCAGATAATGGTACTTTATGATTAACTTGATTATTATTCATATTTAAAACCACCTTATTTTTTTTAGTCACGTAACTTTTAACTGTTTATATTTTATATAATTATTTGAAAACTTTAAATAAATAAAATTAACATTTAATAGTATAATATTAGCATAAATAGTATAATAAAATTATCATAACTAATAAAAAAATATATAGTATAATATTAATAATCATCATTATTATGCTTAATTTCAAGTTTTATCAGTATAACGAAATTAATATTTGAGGTGATTTTTTGTATATTATTTTTACTTGTCCACCTTTGCCTCATTTAATAGTGGGAGGTAAATCATTATATCGAGTAGGCGATTTACATTTAAGAAGAATCATGCCGTCTACATTTGACTTAATATTTGTAACTGCTGGCAAACTTTATTTAGAAGAAAATTCTCAAAAATATATTCTCAAAAAAGGAGAATTCTTAATTTTACCACCAAATAGATTGCACAAAGGATATAAATGTTGTGATGAAGCTACAGATTTCTTTTGGCTACATTTTTATACTACTGGTAAATTCAAATATATGGATAAACCCATTTATGATAAAAATCACAAACAAAAAGCAAATTATCAATTTACTAAAGAACCTTTCCATATATCATTACCTCAACATGGTTCACTAACAGTCGAACAACAATCTCAAATGGCTGAATATATGAATACCATTGTTCAAGTAAAAATTGATAAAACTAAGCCCAAAAAAGATTTCTATTCTTCAACTGTTTCTCAATTAAAAAGCCAACAATTATTTTTTTCTATTTTAAGCATTCTTTGTGATATTCATGAACCTAATACCAAAAATGTAGCAGAAAAAATTCATGAACATTTTTCTCTATTCTACACAGAAAGATTTGATTTGAAAAAACTATCTGATGAATATGCTTTTCATCCTACACATATAATTCGTTGCGTAAAAAATAAATATGGCTTAAGCCCACTACAACTACTCTTGCATATACGCATACAAAAAGCAAAAGAATTATTAACACATACAAACTTTACTATTAATAAAGTAGCTATATCTGTAGGATTTGATGATAATGCATATTTCACTAAACAATTTAAACGTATAGTCGGCACTACTCCCACAAATTATAGAAAACAACATCTAAAATCAGTCTAACATTATTTTAAAATAGCTATAATAAAACAAAAATGCTATAATAAAACATATTGTAAAGGAGGAC
>USPM01000024.1 GCA_900556715.1 uncultured Megamonas sp.
AAAATAGCTATAATAAAACAAAAATGCTATAATAAAACATATTGTAAAGGAGGACATATGGCTACAAAAAAGAAATTTTACGCAGTAAAAAAGGGTTATCAAACAGGAATATTCACTACTTGGGCTGAATGCCAAAAACAAACACAAGGTTTTAAAGGAGCATTATTTAAATCTTTTCCCACAAAAGAAGAAGCTCAAAACTATTTAGAAGATAAACCTTCTGTCAATATTTCTGAACAAGATGATGATCGTTATTATATTTATGTAGATGGTTCATATATAAATGGTGAATATAGCTGGGGTATGGCTATTTTTTATAAAGGTAAATTAATAGATACTTTCAACGGAAAAGGCACTTCCATAGATGCTAGCGAATTACATAACGTAGCAGGAGAAATCCAAGGTGCTATGGAAGCTACCAAATGGGCTATTGCTAACGATGAAAAAATTATAATCTGCCATGATTATATTGGCTTATCTGAATGGGCTTTAGGCAATTGGAAAACAAATAAAGAATTGACTAAAGCATATGCTGAATTTATGAAACCATATTTACATCTAGTGACCTTCAAAAAAGTAGCAGGTCATACAGGTGTATTAGGTAATGAACTTGCTGACAAATTAGCTAAACAAGCTTTAGGTTTATAATAAATTGCTTAATAAAATTAGAGGAGGAATAAAAATTTGACTACTACAGATAATTCATTGACTTTAGGTATAGAATCTAGCTGTGATGAAACTTCTGTTGCTATCTTACATGGTGGCAGAGAAATACTAGCTAATGTAATTTCTACTCAAATTCCAATTCATCAAAAATTCGGAGGTGTCGTTCCTGAAATCGCCTCTCGTAAACATATTGTTAATATCATGCCTGTTTTAGATGAAGCCTTACACAAAGCAAATGTTACTTTAAAAGATATCGATCGCATTGCTGTAGCGTATGGCCCAGGATTAGTAGGTGCTTTACTTGTAGGTGTATCTGCTGCTAAAACATTAGCTTTTGCTTTAGATAAACCACTAATTGGTGTAAATCACTTAGAAGGTCATATCTTCGCCAATTTCTTATCCACACCTGAACTTCAACCACCATTTATGGCTCTCGTAGTTTCCGGTGGACATACTTCCCTAGTTCACGTAAAAGACTATAATCATTTTTCTCTAATGGGACAAACTCGCGATGATGCAGCTGGTGAAGCTTTTGATAAAGTAGCTCGTGTAATGGGATTACCTTATCCAGGTGGCCCTCAAATTGATAAATTAGCTAAAGAAGGAAATCCTGATGCCATTGATTTCCCTATGGCATTAAATGAAAAAGGTAACTATGAATTCAGCTTCAGTGGTCTAAAATCAGCGGTGCTCAATTATTTAAACAATATGAAAGCGAAACGCATCGAAATCAACAAAGCTGATGTTGCCGCTTCCTTCCAAAAATCAGTAGTTAATATCTTAGTGCATAAAGCCGTAGAAGCAGCTCGTCAAACCAACATGACAAAACTTGTACTTGCCGGTGGTGTAGCAGCAAATAGCTCCCTAGAAGGACATCTACAAAAAGCATGCAAAGAAAATGGCTTAGAATTTTACTACCCAAGCAAAATCTTATGCACAGACAACGCTGCCATGATAGCCTGCCGTGGCTACTACCAAGCCCAAGCAGGAGACTTTGCCGATAGCAACCTAAACGCTATTCCTTATCTAGAACTAACTGACAAAAAATAGGGATTTATTCATTTTTCTTTTATCTAAAAGAAAAACGAACCCAAAAGAAAAAATCCCGCGATATTGATTTTACTTTGATAAAGATAAAATTATGTCTACAACGTCCAAAACTCACTTTGTTCAAACAGTTGGACTAAAAACATAGCCATAATTTTATCTTTATCAATAGCTTTCAGCTACCGTAAAATCTGCTAATGCGGGAAATTTTGGTATTATTTAAAAACAATTACAAAATAATAATTTGTAACTTTTATTTTCCGCATTATAAAATTTTAATGGTAATCGCAAGATTATTGAAAACAATTATCACTGAATACGGTTTTAGTCTGAATGTTTGAGCGAAGCGAGTTTCTAAGCGTTGTATGAAGTGATAATTATTTTCAAAATTAAAATTTTATCTGCGGTGATTTCTTTGGTTCATTTCTTTGTCACCAAAGAAATGAACTAATACTTAAAGTGGGCGATTTTTTATGTTGGAGATATTTTCTGATACTTCGTTATTATTAGCTATTGGTATAGCTTTTATTTCTACGTTAATCCAATCCTTGACGGGTTTTGGATTTGCTATTGTTTCTACACCATTGCTTTTAATGGTCTATGATGCCAAAGAAGTCGTTGTTCTTTTGCAATTTTTATCTGTCGTTCTTGATACTGTTTTTGTATTTTTTGTCAAAGATAATATTGATTGGCATTTTCTAAAACCATTGCTGATTGGTTCAGTAATAGGTCATCCTATTGGTATTCTCATCTATCTATTTGTGCCTACCATAGGATTAAAAATTTTCATTGCTTGTGTTATTTTATCATTCTTATTTCTCACCAAAATTTACCGTAAACAACTGACTGAAACATCCTGTAAAACTGGTGTTGTTGGTTGTCTATCTGGTATTTTAAATACTTCTACCAGTATGAGTGGTCCACCGCTTATTATTTATTTAACATCTACTAATCGTGATAAAACTTCTTTGCGTGCCACTTGTATTGCTTATTTTACTATTATTAACTACCTAGGTATCTTTGCTTTTTACTTAGCAGGAAAAGATTTTTCATTTGCTATTGAACAAAGTATTTATATCGTTCCATTCTGTTTTATCGCTTTATGGCTAGGTAATAAATTATTTCCTTATATTTCTCAAAAAATGTTTAATCGACTCGTTTTTGTTATGTTATTATTCAGTGCTTTATATACTATTTATTCAGCTATCAATTAAAGGAGAATTATATGAATAAAGTTGCTGTTGTTACTGGTGGAGCTAGAGGTATTGGCAAAGCCATTTGTGATGAATTCAAAGCTCAAAATATTACAGTATGTACTATTGATGTTTTACCTAATGATTATTTTGTTGGCGATATTGCTGATGAAAAAATATTGACGCAATTTGCCCAAAAAGTAATTGATGATCATACAAAAATAGATTATTTAATCAATAACGCTTGCCTTATGAAAGGTGGCTTAGCTACTGCTTCTTATGAAGATTTTCTCTACGTACTAAAAGTTGGTGCTGTAGCTCCTTTTATGCTTACTAAATTATTTATGAACCATCTTCAAGACAATGCTAGCATCGTAAATATTTCTTCTAGCCGTCATTTGATGAGTCAAGCAGATACTGAAAGTTACACTGCTGCTAAAGGAGCAATTTCTTCACTAACTCATGCTATGGCAGTTACATTGCGTGGAAAAGCTCGTGTAAATAGTATTTCTCCTGGTTGGATAGATACTACAAATAGTGAATTTTCCTCAGCAGATAAACTTCAACATTTAGTAAATCGTGTTGGCGTACCGAAAGATATTGTAAATGCTGTAATGTTTCTTTGCAGTGAGAAATCTTCATTTATCACCGGTCAAGATATCGTCGTTGATGGTGGCATGACGAAACAAATGATTTACCATGACGATTATAATTGGTATTACAATAAATAAAGGTATTCTTCCTTTATACACAGAATTATATTATATAAATATTTATAATATAAAAATATGTATATAAGTATAGGAGGAATTTTTATGGGATTATTTGATAATCTTTTAGGCAATGCCTCTAAAGCAAATCTTGATGATATCCGCCAAGATTACGCTAAATTATTAGCTAATGGCGAAAGCATTCAACAAGCTTATGAAATCTTTCGTGATTTATTTATTTTTACCGATAAACGCCTTATCCTTGTAGATAAACAAGGTATTACAGGTAAAAAAACACAATATCATTCTATACCATATAAAAGCATACGACATTTCAGCATTGAAACAGCTGGTCATTTCGATTTAGATGCTGAATTAAAAATATATGTTGCTGGTATGGATATGCCTATTAGCAAAAAATTTGATAAAAGTTTAGATATTTATCAACTACAAGCTATTTTAGCTGAATATGTATTACGTTAAAATAAAAAGCTGGGTTTAAAATCCTTTATAGATTTAAACTCAGCCTTTTTTATCAATAAATTCAATATAAAATTATGAGGTTACTCTATGCAAACACAAGATTATTTAGCTCAAGAACTCCAACAAAGTCTTGCTAGCGCTCTTATAGATGATAAAATTAATTCCTTGCCTGATTTACAACCACAGATAATCTATAATGATTATAATAGTGGCTCTAATCTATTAGTAGAACTACTTCAAGAATTACAAACTTGTAAACGATTTTATTTTGCCATAGCTTTTATCACTCAAAGTGGTTTAATTTGTCTTAAAGAATGTTTAAAACTACTTCAAGAAAAAAACATCACTGGCGATATTTTAACCACTGATTATCTATATTTTAATCAACCAAAAGCTCTACAAGAACTGCAACAATATCCTAATTTAAATATTCGCATCTATACTAAAGAAAATTTCCATATCAAAGGCTATATCTTTGAACAAAACGATTATTATACTTTAATTGTAGGCAGTAATAATTTAACGCAAACAGCCTTAAAAGCAAATAAAGAATGGAGTTTAAAAATAAATTCTTTAACAAATGGTGCTTTAATCAACAATACACTATCCCAATTTCAACAAATGTGGCAAGAAGCCCAGCCTTTGACTGATATCTGGCTTAAACAATATGCTACTAAATATCATTCTTTACAAAAATTAAAAAGAGAATTTGCTGCTGCTCAAGAAAATATCTCTACCAATGATATTACACCCAATAAAATGCAACAGGAAGCATTAAAAGCTTTAGCAAAATTGCAACAAGATAATAAACATAAAGCATTATTGATATCAGCTACAGGCACAGGAAAAACATATTTAAGTGCCTTTGCTGTCAAAAAAGCCAATCCTAAACGTTTATTATTTTTAGCCCATCGCGAACAAATTCTCAAACAAGCTTGTAAAACATTTGCCAAAATAATACCAGATATCCAATATGGTATTTTATCAGCTAACCATAAAGATTTTCATAAGCCTTATCTATTTGCTACCATAAATATGCTAAACAAAGAAGAAAATTTAACTCAATTCACACCAACACATTTTGACTATATCATCATTGATGAAACTCATCGAGCTGGTGCTAGTAGTTATTTAAAAATCTTAAATTATTTTCAACCACAATTTTTATTAGGTATGACAGCGACACCAGAACGCACAGATGGTTTTGATATCTACCAATTATTTGACCATAATATAGCTTATGAAATTCGTTTAAATCAAGCTATGCAAGAAAATTTACTTTGCCCATTTCACTACTTTGGCCTCACTGATATCACAGTTGATGATCAAGAAATCAATGATAATTCAACATTTAATGATTTAACTACAGACGCTCGCGTAACACATATTATCAATCAATCTCAATATTATGGTTTTAGTGGAGAACGTCTACGCGGTTTAATATTCTGTAGTCAAATAGAAGAAGCTCAAATACTTTCACAAAAATTCAATGAACGCGGATTTAATACCATTGCTCTATCAGGTAAAGATAGTCAAGAAACGCGAACTAATGCCATTCATAAATTAGAACAAAAAGAACGCTCTACAGGTCTTGATTATATATTCACTGTAGACATTATGAATGAAGGTATTGATATTCCTGCTATAAATCAAATAATTATGCTCAGACCTACAAAATCAGCCATTATCTTCGTTCAACAATTAGGTCGTGGGCTTCGCAAATATCCGCAAAAAGATTATGTAGTAATTCTTGACTTTATCGGCAACTATCAAAATAACTTTATGATACCAATAGCCCTATCTGGTGATACTTCTTATAATAAAGATAATATCCGTCATTATATAGCAGAAGGCAATCGCTTCATCTTTGGTTCTTCTACCATTCATTTTGATAAAGTAGCTCGTCAAAAAATCTATCAAGCCATTGATAGTGCCAAATTAAGCGATACAGCCTTATTAAAAAATGAATATCTACAATTAAAACAAAAATTAGGAAAAATTCCTTCTATCTTTGATTTTTCCCAGTTTGGTAGTATAGACATTTTAAAATTCCTTGATAAATTTAAAACATATCATAATTTCTTGCAAAAATACGATAAAGATTACACAATTAGATTTAATACAATTCAAGAAGAAATTCTTTATTTTATCTCATATCGCTTCGCTAAAGGCAAAAGAATTCATGAACTCATAGCTTTAAAATTATTATTAAAAAATACCTCTCATTTATTAATGGATATAAAGCAAATCTTAATTACAAAATACCATCAAGAATTTACTGAGCAAATAAAAGTTTCATTAATACGCAATTTAACTAATCTATTTACCATTAGCAATGAGCAAGCTAAATTTAGTAATTGCATTTTCATCAAAGAAAATGATAATGATTACATCATCAGTGATATTTTTAAATCAGCTTTACAAGATGAAAAATTCTATTTTCAAATAAATGAAATTCTCGATTTTGCCCTAAAAAGATATCAAAAATACTATCAAAATAAATACAAAAATACTAATCTTGTCCTTTATAAAAAATACACTTATGAAGAAGTTTGTTATCTATTAAATTGGCCTCAAAAAATAAATCCTAATGCCATGGCTGGTTATTTCTATGAAAAGACAACACATACCATGCCAGTGTTTATCAATTATATAGCCCCAGATAAAAAAAGAGTGGATTATACTAATGAATTTTTAAGCAATACTTTAATTACAGCCTATTCAAAAAGCAATCGAAAATTAGACTCTAGTGATGCTAAACATATATATAATGCGAATGAAAAACAAAATAAATTATATCTATTTGTACGCAAACCTAGTGAAGATAAAGAAGCTAAAGAATTTTATTTTTTAGGTGAAATCATAGCCCAAGGCAATCCAGAATTTGCACCTAAATATAATGGTTTTAAAATTCTCTATAAGTTAGATACACCTGTTAGAGCAGATATTTTCGATTATCTTACAACAGTAACCGTTTAAAATAAAAAGACATCTATAAAAAATGATAAGTTTCATAAACTTCCATTTCCATAGATGTCTTTTTTTATTTTGTTGGAATAATTTCTTCGATAGATACGCCATTTGGCACATATAATACCATTTTTGCAGAAATTCTTTTTACAGAACCATCTAATACATAGCAAGCACCATTCATAAAATCGCAAATACGAACTTGTTCACTTTGTTCAATTTTTTCGTAATTGATAAGTACAGCTTTAGAAGCTTTTAAAGCATCAGCAGCAATTCTTGTATCATTGAAATTAGTAGGTTCAAATACAAGTACATTCATATTTGGCTGTGTATATACTTTTAAACTAGGACGATTATTATCTTCATAATTAGAAGATGCATTGTCTGTAGCTTCAGCTGTATTTGTATAAATAGCAGGGCCATTTGCTACACGTGTAACGCTAGGAGCTACTTTTACCACTTTTTGCTGTTTTTCTTGTTTTACATCAGCTTTTGTTTCAACTTCTTCTACTTCTTCAGGAATTAAGAAGTTTGTAATTTTTGATAAAAAATCAGCCATAATTTCACCTCAAATATTTCATTATAACTCATAAATACACTTTATATAAAATAAAAATAAATCCATACTAGGATAATTCTATATAAAATCAAAAAATCCTGCAAAAACCTGCAATAAATATTATTTTCATAAAATTTATTTGATTATTTAACTACTTAAATAAATCCGTAAATATACTAAGAAGCGACATATATAGATGTCGCTTCTTAAAATATCATCATCAAATTATTTTGCGTTTTTGCGTAAACGTCCACGCTGGGATTTATCAAGAATAGTTTTTCTCAAACGAATGCTTTCTGGTGTAACTTCTACCATTTCATCTTTATTGATGAATTCAAGAGCTTGTTCAAGACTTAAAAGACGAGGTGGAGTTAAGCGAATAGCTTCATCAGAAGAAGAAGAACGCATATTGGAAACATTTTTCTTTTTACATGGATTTACATCCATATCAAGTTCACGAGTATTTTCCCCAATAATCATACCTTCATAAACCATTTGGTTTGGAGAAATGAACATTACACCACGATCTTGAAGAGTGTAAATACCATATGGAGTTGTTTCACCTTGTTCAAATGCTACTAAGGAACCACGGCTACGACCTGGAATATCACCTTTATATGGAGCATATCCACGGAATACATGGTTCATAATACCATTACCTTTTGTATTAGTTAAGAATTCAGAACGGAAACCAATGAGGCCACGTGCAGGAATAGTGAATTCAAGACGTAAGTAACCTTTAAGTTCAGTCATATTGGAAAGTTCTGCTTTACGAGTACCAAGGGATTCCATAACTGTACCCATGAATTCTTGTGGTACTTCAATAGTTAAGTTTTCAATTGGTTCACAAAGTTGACCATTGATTTCTTTATAAATAACTTCTGGTTTACCAATCTGAAGTTCATATCCTTCACGACGCATTGTTTCGATAAGAATAGAAAGATGTAATTCACCACGACCAGAAACTTTAAATGTATCAGGGCTATCTGTTTCTTCAACACGTAAGCTTACATTTGTTTCAGTTTCTTTAAATAAACGATCGCGTAAATGACGAGATGTTACAAATTGACCTTCACGTCCAGCAAATGGGCTAGTATTAACACCAAAAGTCATGGATAATGTAGGTTCATCAATATTGATGCTAGGTAAAGCTTCTGGATTTTCAGCATCAGCAACAGTATGACCGATACTTGCACTAGGAAGACCAGTAATTGCTACGATTTCACCAAGTTCAGCTTCTTTTACTTCAATACGTTTTAAACCTTGGTAAACATATACTTTACCGATACGTTCTTTAGTTTCACCATCACCACTGATAACTACTACATTTTGACCTTCTTTGATTTTACCACGCATAATACGACCGATAGCTACACGACCAACATATTCATCAGAATCAAGTGTAGTTACCATCATTTGAAGAGGGCCATCAACATCTCCCTGTGGAGCTGGAATTTCTTTAATAAGTAAATCCATTAATGGTTCTAAGCTATCGCTTTCATCGTCAAGATCAAGTTTAGCAATACCATCACGAGCGATTGCGTATACAACAGGGAAATCAAGCTGATCATCATCAGCACCAAGTTCCATGAAAAGTTCTAAAACTTCGTCATAAACGTCATCAATACGCTGGTCAGGACGGTCAATTTTGTTGATAACAACGATAGGTTTTAAACCTTGTTCTAAAGCTTTACGTAAAACATATTTAGTCTGAGGCATAGGGCCTTCAGAAGCGTCAACCAATAATAAAACGCCATCAACCATGTTGAGTACACGTTCAACTTCACCACCGAAATCAGCATGGCCTGGTGTGTCAACAATGTTGATTTTTATATCTTTATACATTACAGCTGTATTTTTAGACAAAATGGTAATACCGCGTTCACGTTCAATAGCATTAGAGTCCATTACTCGTTCTGCTACCTGTTCGTTAGCACGGAAAATATGGCTTTGTTTAAGCATTGCATCAACAAGAGTTGTTTTACCGTGGTCAACGTGAGCTATGATAGCGACATTTCTCAATTTGTTATTAGTATACAAAAAAATTCCTCCCAATGTATTAATGAAAATTTTATGTTTACATTATCTAAAAAGATTAAATATCTCTTTACTAGTGTAGTATATCAATATCTTTATGTCAAATTAAATTCCCTAAATAGATAAAAATTTTTCTTTAAAATTATGGTCTTTCTAAAGATATTTTTCCTAATTTTCCTGCTCTAAAATCCTTAAGCACTGCAATCGCAGTTTTTTCAGTATCTACAATACCGCCTTTTTGTAAAAATCCACGCTTTTTGCCTACCAAAGCGAATAACGCTTCACTAGTCTGTGGCAATTCATCTATTTTATAGCGTTCTTTAATATTTTTCGCATAATCATCTTTTAAACGCCATAATAAAATTTCAGCAGCACGTTCAATATCGTAGACTTCATCACTGATAGCTCCTGTAAAAGCTAAATTTAAGCCCACTTCTGGATCTTCAAATTTTGGCCATAAAATACCTGGAGTATCAAGTAAATCAAGATTATTTTTTATTTTAATCCACTGTTTTGCACGAGTAACGCCTGGTCTATCAGCAGTTTTCAATGAAGCACTGCCAGATAATCTATTTATTAAAGAAGATTTTCCTACATTTGGAATACCTACAATCATTACACGGGCATTACGAGGCTTTACACCTTTATTAGCGAATTTAGCAGTTTTTGCCTTTGCCAATTCATCTGCTACAGTTACCAATTGACGAATACCTTTACCATCTAAAGAATTTATCTTTACTACAGCTTTTCCCATAGATGTAAAATATTCTTCCCATTTATTATTGATATTATTATCTGCTAAATCAATTTTATTTAAAGCGATTAAATGCGGTTTTTTGCCAATTAAATCTTTTAAAATTGGATTTGCACTACTGTTAGGAATACGAGCATCACGAAGCTCAATGACCACATCAACTAATTTTAAATTTTCCACAATAATGCGTTTAGCTTTTGCCATATGCCCAGGGAACCAGTTTAACTGTGCAAGTGTGCCTAAATCATCATATTGCATATTATCTTCCATTAAAATAAAAATCCTCCTTACATTAAATAATCTATAACATTTAAATTAATTACCAACAAAAAAGGCACTATCTTGTGTCAACTACAAGACAGTGTCTTATAAAGAGTATTATATACTAATATATATATAAAATCAAAAATTTTTCTTAATTTATTTTAATCCTATAGCATCTATTTTATCTGGAGTCACTTCAATTGTCTTTTCTTCGCCATCTTGAACAACTACAAAAGTTGCAGGTTCAGACGAAAACATATCTATCATTAACCCCATATTAAAATCTTCAAAATTATCGACTATAGATTTACCATTGATACTGATGAGACAATCACCTGTTTTTATACCTGCTTTTGCTGCTGGAGAATTTTCCGCTACATTTATAATAACTCCATTATCTTTAATTTCACGACTAGAAGCTATTCCATAAACGTAACTATCAAAAAATACACGTTTCACAGAATTTAATACTGCCTTTAATTCTTTGACATTATCATATTCTTCAATTTCATTAGTGCCATCAGCATAAATTCTTTCATATTTACTAGAAAGTGTCATTTCTACATTATTGCCTTTTTGCAC
>USPM01000025.1 GCA_900556715.1 uncultured Megamonas sp.
CCTACTTTAACAATCTATAAAAATACAGAAACTGGCGATTTAACTATCAGTGGTGTAGGTGAATTGCATCTTGATGTAGCTATTGAAAAACTCTTAAATAAATTTGGTGTTACTGCTAAACTTTATAAACCTGCTATTGCTTATCGTGAAACAATCCGTGGTACTAGCAAAGTTGAAGGAAAACATAAAAAACAAAGTGGCGGACATGGTCAATATGGCGATGTTTGGTTAGAATTTAGCCCAGGAGAATTAGGTAGTGGTGTTACATTCACCGAAACAATCGTAGGCGGTGCTGTTCCTCGTCAATATATTCCTGCTGTAGAAAAAGGCGTTCGTGAAACACTTCAAACTGGCATTTTAGCTGGTTATCCAATGGTTGATATCAAAGTAAATCTTTTCGATGGTTCTTATCATACTGTTGACTCTTCAGAAATGGCTTTTAAAACAGCAGCAGCTCTTGCTATAAAAAAAGGTATTCCTGAAGCAAAACCTGTACTTTTAGAACCATATTACACTTTAAAAATCACTATTCCTGAATATTATATGGGTGATGTAATCAGTGGTATCAATACAAAACGTGGTCGTATCATCAATACTGAAAGTCCATCTCATGATGTCACTATTATTGAGGCTCAAGTCCCACAAGCTGAATTATATAAATATGCAACAGATTTACGCTCAGCAACTCAAGGTCGTGGAAGTTATACTATGGAATTCTCTCATTATGAAGAAGTCCCTGCTAAAATCAGTGAACAAATAATTGCTGAAAGTAAAAAATAAATTGTCAATCTTGTAATTTTATTTATGAGATAGTCTAATGGTTTCATTAGGCTATCTCATAGTTTTCAGAAAATATATAAAAAATTTAAATTTAAAAATTATACTTGACAATCAAATGTAAAAGTAGCATAATATAATACATAAGATATAGTTCAGGTATAGGGATAGCATTTTTCCCTTTTTTATTTTGTTATTTAAAGAAAACGTTTACCAAAAATGGAGGTATAAAAAAATGTCCAATATTATTGAATTTTTAAAATCTCAAGAAGCTAAAGAAAAACTCATGAGTCTTTACAACCTTGATGAACAGGCTGTAGATACACAAGTTAAACGTTATCAAAAATTAGCTGATACTTTTGCTAAAGTTTATCCAGTTGATAATGCTTCTTTCTTTAGTTCTTCTGGTCGTATCGAAATCATTGGTAACCATACTGATCACCAGCTCGGTCGTATCGTAGCTGCTAGTATTGATATGGATACAATTGCTATCGTTACTCCTAATGCTGATGGCAAAATTCATGTAAAAAGCTTAGAATACGATGAATTTACTATTGATGTTAATGATTTATCTGTTAAAGAAGATGATTCTCGTACTGTTAAATTGATCAAAGGTATTCTCGAACGTTTTGTACAAAATGGCAGAAAAATTGGCGGGTTCACTACATTCATGACAACTACTGTATTGAGTGCTGCTGGTGTTAGCTCCTCCGCTTCTTTTGAAATGCTTATTTGTGCTATTTTAAATGATCTTTATAATAATAATGAAATTTCTACATTAGAATGTGCCAAAGCTGGTCAATGGGCTGAAAATAACAAATGGGATAAAAAATCTGGACTCTTAGACCAATTAGCATGTGCTACTGGTGGTATGATTACAATTGATTTTGCTAACTATGAACATCCTGAAGTTGTAAAATTAGATAGTAAAGTTATTCAAGATAAATATGACTTTTTCATCACTCCTACAGGTGAAGATCATTCCGCTCTCGATGGCGAATATACAGCTATCACTGTAGAAATGAAAGCTATATCCCAATTCTTTGGTAAAGAATACTTAAAAGATGTTAGCATGGATGATATCATGGCAAATCTTCCTGCTCTTCGCGAAAAAGCTGGCGACCGTGCTGTACTTCGTGCAATTCACTTCATTACAGAAACAGAACGTGTTCGTAAATTAGCTGCTGAAGTAAAAGAACATGATTATAGCCATTTTGAAAAAGCTATCACTGATTCTGGTCTTTCTTCTTGGAGATTTTTACAAAACTGTGCAACACCAGATCCTAAACATCAAGGCATCGCACTTTTCCTTGCTATGAATGAAATTTATTTCCAAACTCATAAAGGTGTATGCCGTGTTCACGGTGGCGGTTTTGCTGGTTCCATTCTTTCCGTTATTCCAAAAGAAGAATCTCCTGCATTTAGAGCATTCCTCAAAGATGTTCTCAAAAATGAATATTATGAAATTCATATGCGTGATGCAGGTAGTGTTAAAGTTTTCTAATTTAGCTCTCTCTAATTCTCTTAATATACAATCTCCAAAAAGCAGGCAACGAGTTATGTTGCCTGCTTTTTATTTTATATTCAATAGGCAAACTCTTGCTTTTTTGATAAAATAAAATACAACTATTTCACCAATTATATTCTTATATTTAATATAAAAGAGGGTTACTATTTATCATGCAAAAAGAAAATAATACATTAAATGCTAAAGACAAAGATGAGTTAAAAGCAGCTTTAGAAGCTATATTATTCATTTCTGGCGAAGCTGTCTCTCATTTTAGATTAGCTAATACTTTAAATATTACAAGTGACGAATTAGACGAACTCATCATATCTTTACAAGAAGATTTACAAGCTAAACATCGTGGATTAGCATTAGTTAAAATTGCTGGTGGCTATCGATTATGTACAAAAATAAAAATAGCTCCTTATCTTGAAAAATTCACTCAAGTTGTGGATAAAAAGCTCTCTCAACCTATAATGGAAACACTATCCATTATTGCTTTTAAACAACCTGTTACTAAACAAGAAATTGAAGAAATTCGCGGTGTAAATACGGATAAAATTTTACGTCGTTTACTTGAAAGAGATCTAATCCAAGAAGTCGGTCGTAAAAAAGTTATCGGTAGACCTATATTATATGGCACTACTTCTACTTTTTTACAATGTTTTGGTTTAAATGATATAAAAGACCTGCCAGAACTACCAAACATGAGTTATGAAGAACGTGAAAAACTCTACCAAGAAGCCAATTTATTCTCTAATGAAGACTTAAAAAATGATTAAAATAATTAAATAAGGTAATTTATCATGGGACAAAAATTATTTACTAGTGGCGAATTTGCTAAATTTTGCAATACTACAAAAGATACATTATTCCATTATGATGATATCAATTTATTAAAACCTGCTAAAATAGCTACTAATGGCTACAGGTATTATTCAGCCAATCAAGCATTTTTATTTGATATGATTTCACTTTTAAAAGAAGTAGGTCTTAGCCTAGAGGAAATCAAAATATATATGGATAATCGCAACACTAAAACTTTTTTATCCATGTTAAAAGAAAAAGATAAGAAAATCCATCAAGAAATAGAACGATTAAAACGACTGCGTAGCTTATTAAAAAATACAATGAATATTACACTTGATTCTTTTAATGTGGAAATTGATAAAATTACTTTCACTCATAAAGAAGAAGAATATTTTATTGTCACAGAAGGCCCTAAAACTAACGATGATAAAGCTGTTTTTTTAGCCATTTCTCAACATGCAGATTATTGTAATAAGCACAATTTTTATTATACTTTTTCTTTAGGTGAAATCATTTCTGCCGAACATATTCAAGACAAAACTTTTCGAACTACTTATTTTTGCACGAAAATAAATCGCAAAGTGAATAATAAACAATTACTCATAAAACCTGCAGGATTATATGCCATAAAATATATTCGCGGTTCTTATGATGATTTAATCAAAGCTTATGCTCAATTTGTAGAAGAGCTACACAATATGAATTATCAAGTTATCGGAGCTTTATATGAAGAAGATATGCTCAATTATCTCTCTGAAATAGATTTTAATTATTATTTAATGAGAATAGAAGCTCGTATCCTTTAACAAAAAAGCTATTAATAGATATTACTATTAATAGCTTTTACTTTCTTTTAACTATTTTCTGCCTTGTAGATAAGATGATACTTATTTTCTTTAAGCTCTACAATTTGTTCGACTTCATCTTGATGAATTTTCTGTTCATCAATCAATTCACCTTCACATAAGACACAAGTCCCACAACTACTGCTCAAATCTCGTGGTACAGGCATAATTTTAGCTTTTATATTCATTTGTTCGCATAATTTTTTAAAGCGAATGGCACCAAAATGTGCATAAAAAGTTACTATATATTTCATTATATTTAATATTTAACTTTTACTTTGTAAAAGTCAAAGTATATTCTCCATTTTGTTCAGTAACACTAACATTATAGCCTTGCTTTTTACCATAATTGCTTACATTTTCTTTAGCTGTAGGGCTATCTACTACCATTTGATATTTATTTTCTTTGCTCATCATTGCTTTGCTAAGCATAATCACAGGTTCTGGACAAGAAAGTCCTCTTGCATCTAAAATTTCCATAAATCTAAAACTCCCTCATTATTTTGATTTAATACTAAATGTGTTAAAATATGCTATGAATATCGTTACAACTAGACCGATAACTACTGCAATTTGACCATTTACCGTTGGACCATTGCCACTAGAAGCCAAACCAAAATTATGGGCAAAAGCTGCTCCGATAATTAAGCCCAAAACTGTGATAGCACTATCAGAATTACCTTCACCTGCTAAGACTAATTGACGCAATGGACAACCGCCAAGTAATACACAACCAAAACCAGCTAATAACATACCTAAGAAATTCCAAATTCCATCTGTATGAGCTATTGGTTGTTTATCAAAACCTAAATTAAAATATGATACATCTGTGATATTTGTAAGTATTAAATTACAAATAAACGCACTCACTAAAATAGCAACAAAACCTAATAATAATCTTGATTGACCAAATAAAATTATATCTCTTATGCCACCAACCATACATAAACGCGTACGTTGAGCCAACATACCTACAATAATACCTGCACCTAAACTAATAGCTAAAGCTGCATGTTTGCCACCTGGAGCAGAAGCACTTTCCGTAAAGTGAATAAATACTGGTGCTGTAAGTAAAAATACTAATAAAACTACAGCGATAATTGGTAAAATACTACCTTCTAATTTAGGCAATTTATATGTTCTTTTTAAACTATATCCTTTATTTAAGAAAAATACTCCTGCCATAATGCCAGCGATAAACCCTACTAAGCCAAAAATAGCATTTAAATCTCCACCTGCTAAACGCAATATCATTCTAAAAGGACAACCTAAGAACATCAAACAGCCAATCATCACGAAAAATGCCAATATAAAACGTGTTAATGGCGAACTGCCACCTTTAGCATTAAACTCATTTTTAGCCACAGCAATTATAAAACTACCTAAAATCAAACCGATAATCTCTGGTCGAATGTATTGAACTGTTGCTGTGGAATGTAAACCTAAACCACCTGCTGTATCACGTAAAAAACAAGCAATACAAAAACCCATATTCATAGGATTACCAAAATAAACTAAACAAGATGCTATAATACCTATAATTCCCCCTGAAAGTATAATCATCATACTTTCATTCTTTTGCATAATATATGCCTCCCTTTCTATGTATATGCACAATGCGTTTATCATAGCATCTAAACTTAAGCTATGTCTAATTTAATTTATTAATATTTTTCATCTATTTATCAAAAATCATAATAAATGAGGTTTTTATCATGCACAAAATTTATCTAGATAATGCTAGTACATCATTTCCGAAACCACCTTCAGTAGCTAAAGAAGTCTATAATTTTCTTGCTCATAATGCAGTGAATATCAATAGAGGTTCTTATAATAATGCATATTCTGTTGAAGAAATAGTTTTTGAAACAAGAGAATTATTAAAAGATTTATTTCATGCTACAGATAGTAAAAATGTAGTCTTCACCAAAAATATAACAGAAAGTTTAAATATATTATTAAAAGGCTTTTTAAAACCAAATGATCATGTAATAATTTCTTCTATGGAACATAATGCTATTATGCGTCCTTTAACTCAATTAACTAAACAAAATATCAGTTATACTCAAGTCCCTTGCCATATAGATGGAACATTTCCTTTAGCAAAATTATCTGATTGTCTACAGGAAAACACTAAGCTTATCATTGTAACTCATGCTAGTAATGTATGTGGCACCATCTTACCAATTGAGCAAATTGGCGAATTTTGCGTCAAACATAATTTAAAATTCATGGTAGATTGCGCTCAAACTGCTGGTATTTTGCCCATTGATATGCAAAAAATGCATATTGATGCTCTAGCTTTCACAGGTCATAAAGGTTTATTAGGTCCACAAGGCATAGGTGGCTTTATTCTATCTGAAGATATGATTAAACAAATTGAACCTTTAATCAGTGGTGGCACAGGTAGTATCAGTCACACAGAAGAAATACCCCAATTTATGCCCGATAGATTTGAAGCTGGTACATTAAACCTTCCTGGTATTATTGGATTACATGCGAGCTTACAATGGTTAAAAAAAATTACTATCGCCAAAATCCATGAACATGAAAATATGTTGACAAATTATTTTTTGCAACAAATACAACAATTAGACCCTGATGAAAAATATATTCGCCTTATTGGCAAAAAAGATACTCTTATGCGTACAGGTGTAGTTTCTATTCAAGTTTTAAATCATGAATTATCACAAATTGCCTATGATTTAGATGATAAATTTCAAATTATGACTAGAGTAGGTCTTCATTGCGCTCCACAAGCACATAAAACTTTAGGTACTTTTCCTACAGGCACAATCCGTTTTTCCTTTGGTTATTTCAATACATTAAAAGAAATAGATATAACTATAGAAGCCTTAACTAAACTCATTTTAAATAAAGATATACAAAATATATAGGATATTAATTATGGAATTTAGACAATTAGAATCTTTTTGTGCTGTTGTTCGCTATCAAAGTTTTACTAAAGCTGCGGAAAAATTATATATTTCTCAACCTACAATCAGCACTCATATTCGTATGCTTGAACAAGAATTTAATTCTCGCTTAATCATTCGCACTACTAAAAATATTGAAATCACACCACATGGAAAAGAATTATTTGCATGTGCTCAAAAAATCTTCACATTAAAAAATGATTTAATTCAAAAATGGTCTGAAGAAAATAAAAAAATCATTCGTATCGGTGCTTCTACCATTCCTGCCGATTATATATTACCTGAAGTATTACCGTTATTTTGTCAAAAATATCCCGATATCCAATTGCATATTCATCAAAATGACAGTGGTAATATCTTACAATCTATTTTGAATGGCAAATTCACCATTGGCATGGTAGGTATGAAATCTTTTGAAAAAGAGCTTGATTTTGTTCCTTTTTTTCATGATGAAATAGTATTGATTACTCCTAAACAAGAAAAATTTTTACATTTTGCTCAAAAAGCATTTAATCAAGATGATTTAATCTCTTTATTGAAAAAAGAGACTATTATTTTGCGTGAACAAGGTAGTGGCAGTAAAAAACGTTTAGAAAGTTACTTTGAGCAAATCAATCTATCCGAAAAATCCTTAAATATCATAGCTAGATTAAATGACCAAGAGTCCATCAAAAAATTAGTAGCTAGTGGACTTGGCATCTCGTTTATTTCTGCTAAAGCAATCACTGATGCAGATAATTTGCTCACTATAAAATTACCTGAAAATAACTTAACTCGCAGTTTATATTTTGCTTATCATAAAGACTATATCTTAAAAGAACATATCTCATCTTTTATAAAATTTGTACAAAATTTCTATGCAAAAAAATAAAATAAACGCTATAATACTATACAAGATTAAATATAGTGAGGTTAGTGTATTGAAAATAAAAGTATTAACAAATATGGCAATGCTTGCTGCTTTATCTTTGATTTTAGTAATGTTGATTAATTTTCCTATTTTACCAGCAGTTCCTTTTATGAAATATGATCCTGCTGATATTCCTATTCTCATTGGTAGTTTTCTCTTTGGCCCCATTGGTGGAATAATCCTAACAGCAATCGTTTCTATATTGCAAGGATTATTTATCAGTGGAGATGGTGGCCCTATTGGCATTATCATGCACTTTTTAGCTACAGGAACATTTGCTCTTATTGCAGGATTTATCTACCAACGCACGAGAACAAAACGTGCTGCTATTGTCGGTTTAGTCTGTGGAGCTTTAAGTATGACTTTAATCATGGTCATCTGTAATTTATTATTGACTCCAATATTTTTAGGTGCACCTATGGAAAAAGTCATTGAACTTCTTTTGCCTGCCATTATTCCATTCAATTTGATTAAAGCTACAATTAATGCAATAATAACTTATTTTATCTATAAACCTATATCAAATTTTGTACATCGTAATATCTAAAAGGAGCTTTTATTTTGACTGTAATTACCACTATTCGCAAAGTAA
The DNA here is from genome assembly GCA_900556715.1 of uncultured Megamonas sp. Next base: position 8,378 of record USPM01000025.1, read on the forward strand.
CTATTGATTTAGAAAATAAAGCTAAACAAATTGCTAAAGATTTATCCATTCCTTATGTAACAAGAAATAATCTCGGTATTGATAAAATAAAAAAACAGGAAAATACTGATATTGTAATCATTGTAAAAAAAGATAAATTAGTTCTAGATTTACCTACAGGAGAGATGTTTTTTCATCCCAATATGGCTCAAGTTCGCATGAAACGCTTACGCTGTGGTGATATTGATAATATGCTTGAAGCTATGGGCGGACGAGAATTTTTACAAAATAAAACCATCTTAGATTGCACTTTAGGTTTTGCCTCTGATGCAATTATCAGCTCTTATGGCGTAGGCCCTAAAGGCAAAGTCATCGGTCTTGAAGTAAATCCTTTAATCGCTCTTATCGTCAAAGATGGACTAAAAACTTATCTACCTACTAATTATGATTTAAAATCTGCTATGGATAATATCACTGTTATCAATCAAGATTATTTAAGTTTTCTTAAGGAACAAACAGATAATAGTTTTGATGTCATTTATTTTGACCCTATGTTTCGCCATGCACTCACAGATAGTAAAAGTCTAAATCCACTACGTCAATTAGCAGATATGAGGGCAGTTAGCCACGAAGCACTAAATGAAGCAAAACGCGTTGCTAAATATCGCATAATTTTCAAAGAAAATAGTCGCAGTCTTGAATTTTCTCGTCTTGGTTTTACTAAAATTTGTGGCGGAAAATATGCACCCATTCATTATGGCGTAATTGATTTAGTATAATATCCATCAAAAAAACCTAGGATTATACAGATTTATATTCTATATATCCTAGGTTTTTCTTATTCTTTAAACAAATTTAGTTGTTTGATTTCTTTAAAATGACGTTGACGATATTTTCTCTCTGACAAAGCCTTACTCAATCGTTTACTATCATAAATACTAATATATTTCTGAGCAAAAATATTTGGTAATGCTACCCCTACAGCTATAGCTAAAATAATCAAAGTCGCATTTACTCCACTTTGAAAAGCTTGTAAAAATGTACTTACATCTAAAGTATCAATATCAATTATATTAAATAATAGACGATACATTAAAATACCGGGCATAAGCGGAATTACTGAAGGAATCGTAAGCACATGACTAGGAACATGAAACCAATGCACAGCTTTTAAAGCAATCATACTCACCGTCATTGCCCCTAATAATGTTCCAATCGGCAAACCTACCCCTAAAAAATCCATAGCCAAAGTTCGTATGCATACTGAAATAACTCCACCTAGACCTACAACCCATAATAAACGCGGCGGAACATTAAACATTGTAGAAAAACCTGATGCTGCTATAAAAGCTGATATTACATAGACAATATAAGCCTGATGATTGACTGCTGCCAAATGAGTAAAATCTTCCACACTAAATAATTTTATGGCAAATATTATACCAAAAGTCATACTACCTACCATAAGCAAAGTATTCATAGCCCTAGTTATACCAGCTGTAATATAACAATCAAGCATATCTTCAAGAGCATTTACCATGGGTACTCCAGGAACAATAAATATTGCACAAGCCAGCATAGTATACCAAGATGTATCCGAAAATGGCAAAAAATGTGTAAAATATGCTATAACCGTGGCTGTAAATGAAGATATTACGATTGCCATATATGCATTTATACCAACTTTTAAACATTGACTGCGTATAAAAAACCCCACAAAAGCTGCCAATGCTGTATATAATGATGCTACTATATCACAACCAAACATTTTACCTACACCACCACAAGCTAATGCTGCTCCAAGATTAATGATGAAAGTCGCGTATTTACTCTTTTTACTTTCTACACGTCTTAATTCTTCCTCAAATTGTTCAATAGTATAATCTCTTTCAATCGCTTCCCATGTCATTTTACTAACTTCTAAAATTACATTCATATCAACATTATGCTGATAACATTTTTGTAACTTAGTCATATGGTAATTACCTATACTCACGCTGACCATTAAAGTTGTATACGTAACATGTATCTGCAACTGATCACCAAAAATTCCCGCATAAGCTGCTGTACGTTGCATTGTTCGCACAATTCTGCTCGTATCTGCTGAATTTTCCATCATTAAACGACCTACATGTAATATCAAATGAACTTTTCTTGTCAATTCTAAATAATTTTCATCTACATTATATGGTATGCTTTTAGAAATCGGTACATTCTTCATCAGTATAAATACCCTTCTTAATCATAAAATAAATATCCTATT
>USPM01000026.1 GCA_900556715.1 uncultured Megamonas sp.
ATCTTAAGGAGGACATAAAAGTAGTATGTCAATCGAAGTTGGCAATATCTTAGAAGGTGTTGTAACAGGTATTACTAAATTTGGCGCTTTTGTTGAGTTACCTGGAGGAAAAGTTGGTTTAGTACATATCTCTGAAGTTGCAGATGTTTACGTTAAAGATGTAAATGACTTTTTGAAAGAAAAAGACAAAGTTAAAGTCAAAGTACTAAGTGTTGATGACCATGGAAAAATAGGTTTATCTATTAAACAATTACAGGAGAAGAAAGTCGAAGAACAAAATACTCGTCCTGCACAGAGTAATAATTATCGTCCTGCTCCTCGTAAGCAATTTAATAATGATTTCCGTAAACACAATAATAGCGGCGCTTCTTTTGAAGATAAATTATCCAAGTTTTTAAAAGATAGTGATGAAAAACTTACTGATTTACGTCGTAAGACAGATTCTAAACGTGGTGGCCGTGGTGGCGGTTCTCGTAAATATGAATAAAACTAAGAAGCACTCTTTAATTTTTTAAAGAGTGCTTTTTGTTAATCGTTAAATAATTTATAATTTGAGGTATCTTTTATGAGCGAAATTGCAATTGATATGGATATAACAAAAATAATAAATAAAGTAGAAAAATTTGCTAATGAATGTAATTTATTTAAACCTCATGATAAATTATTGATTGCCTGTTCGGGTGGCCCTGATTCTATAGCTCTTGTGGATATCTTATTAAAACTTCGTATAAAATATGAATTAGATATTATTGTGGCTCATGCTGAACATGGTATTCGCAAGGAAAGCTCTTTAAATGATGCTCAATATGTAAAAACATATTGCGAACAAAGAAATATTCCATTTTTTATGGAACATTTAAATGTTTTAAAGCATCTAAAAACAGAAAAATTATCTGTAGAAACTTTGGCTAGAAAATTGCGATACCAATTTTTACGCAAGATAGCCAAAAGGGAAAATGCTACAAAAATAGTTACAGCTCATCATCTAAATGATCAAGCAGAAACTGTACTACAACATCTACTAAGAGGTGCTGGCCCTGCTGGTCTCAGCGGAATGAAAGCTGTAAATGGTGATATTATCAGACCTTTTCTTTGCTTATATCGTAAGGAAATAGAAGCGTATTGCTCAGTTGAAAATCTAAATCCTTGTTTGGACGAAACAAATAATAGTTTAGATTATGAACGCAATCGAATTCGTTTAGATTTGTTGCCTAGATTAGAAGAATATAATCCTCAGATAGTGACAGCTATCTGTAATAGTGCTAAAATTATTGCACAAGAGCATGATTTTATAGATTATTATGTTAAAGATTTCTATACACAAAAAACGAATGTCAATATAAATGAGCAAAATAATACTGAAATTACAATTGATATTTCAGATTTAAAAAAAGAGCATAAAGCTATTAGAACATCTCTATATAGATATATCATTCAAAAACTTCAAAGTAATTTAGAAAATATTAGTTTTGTGCATATTGATAAAATCGATAAGTTTTTATACAATGGACATACTAGTTCAGTATTGCAATTACCTCAAAATTTATATGTAAATATAAGTTATGATCAATTTATTTTCACTAAACAAAATACTAATTTAAATAAATCGATTGAAAAAGAGCAAAATCTTTCACTAAAAATAGATTTAAGTTTACTTTTTGGTCAAAAAGAAATAAAATTGCCTTATGAACAATCTTTAATAATTGAGAAGGTAGATAAATTAATTAAATTATCTGGTCGAAATCATTGTTTTATTGATATGGATAAAATAAATGGAGATTTGCATATTCGTACTAGAAAAAATGGTGATAGAATTACTCCTAAGGGAATGCAAGGTAGTAAAAAAATCAAAGATATTTTGATTGATAGAAAAATTCCAGCAAAAGATAGAGATAAAATACCTTTGATTTGTGATGAAAAGGGAATTATCTGGATAGCTGGTATACAACAAGATGCTCATTATCTAATAAATAAAGATAGTAAACATATACTATATTTAAAATTAAAAAATAATAATTAGGTGGTTTTAAATTATGAAAACAATGCAAGACGATATTCAAAGTGTACTCTATACAGAAGAGCAATTACATGAAGGTGTAAAAAGAATAGCAGCTGAAATCAATCGTGATTATGCTGGTAAAGAAGTTTATGCTATTGGTATTTTAAAAGGGGCAATTATTTTCTATGCTGATTTAGTACGTGAAATAAATGTTCCAGTATCTTTTGATTTTATGGCAGCTTCTAGCTATGGTAAAGGTTCTACTAGTAGCGGTGCAGTTAAAATCTTAAAAGATTTAGACTTTAGTATTGAAGGAAAACACGTTATCATCATTGAAGATATCGTAGATTCTGGTCTTACATTATCTTATTTATTAAAAAATATGGAATCTCGTCATCCTGCTAGCGTAAAATTATGTGCATTATTAAATAAACCAGAACGCAGAGAAGTTGATGTTAAAGTTGATTATGTAGGATTTGAAGTACCTAATGAATTTTTAGTTGGTTATGGATTAGATTACGATAGCAAATATCGTAATTTACCTTATATTGGTATCTTAAAACCAGAAGTATATACAAAATAAAGATATTCAGATAGATTCGCTATTAATTGGCTAATTTATATGATATAATTAATCATTATGATTTGAAGACAATGCTATGAGGAGGCATAAGATTGAATAAATTTTTGAGGAATGTGGGTTTTTACTTGTTAATCATTCTTGTAGCAATAACTGTAATTGATCATTTTTCAGTAGATACAAGCGATAAACAAGAAATAAATTACACTGAATTTGTAAAACAAGTCGATGACAAAAATGTAGCTAAAGTTGTAATGCAAAATAGCAACATTAAAGGTACATTGAAAGACGGTACAGAGTTTACAACAATTACACCTGGTTATCCAAATGGTGATGATGAACTTGTAAAAACTCTTCGAGATAATGGTGTGGATATAAAAGCAGAAAATCCACCAGAAACTCCATGGTGGACAACATTATTTTCTTCTTTACTTCCTATGCTTTTACTCATTGGTGTATGGTTTTTCATCATGCAACAATCACAAGGTGGCGGTAGCCGTGTAATGAGCTTTGGTAAAAGTCGTGCTAAAATGATGGGCGATGGCAAAGTAAAAGTTACATTCAGTGATGTTGCTGGTGCTGATGAAGCAAAACAGGAACTTGCTGAAGTTGTAGAATTCTTAAAACATCCAAAGAAATTCAATGACCTCGGTGCAAGAATCCCAAAAGGTGTGTTATTATTTGGCCCTCCAGGTACAGGTAAAACTTTACTTGCAAAAGCTGTAGCTGGTGAAGCAGGTGTTCCATTTTTCACTATCAGTGGTTCTGATTTCGTAGAAATGTTTGTCGGCGTCGGAGCTTCTCGTGTGCGTGATTTATTTGAACAGGCTAAGAAAAACGCTCCATGTATTGTTTTTATCGATGAAATTGATGCTGTAGGTCGTCAACGTGGTGCTGGTTTAGGCGGTGGTCATGATGAACGTGAACAAACTCTTAACCAATTACTCGTTGAAATGGATGGTTTCGCTGCTAATGAAGGCATTATCATTATCGCAGCTACAAATAGACCTGATATTTTAGATCCAGCTCTTTTACGTCCAGGACGTTTCGATAGACAAATCGTTGTTGATAGACCAGATGTTCGTGGTCGTGAAGCTATTTTAAAAGTTCATACAAAAGGAAAACCTGTGGATAATGATGTTAATTTAAATGTATTAGCTCGTCGTACACCAGGTTTTACAGGAGCAGATTTAAGTAATCTTGTAAATGAAGCTGCACTTTTATCTGCACGTAGAAATAAAAAGACTATTTCAATGAATTCTTTAGAAGAATCCATTGAACGCGTAATCGCAGGTCCAGAGCGTAAATCTAAAGTAATCAGTGAACGTGAAAAACGTCTTACTGCATATCATGAAGGTGGTCATGCATTAATCGGTTTATTATTGCCAAATGCTGATCCTGTGCATAAAGTAACAATTATTCCTCGTGGTAGAGCTGGCGGTTATACTTTAATGTTACCTAAAGAAGATCGCTCTTATGCAACACGTGGAGAATTACTTGATAGATTAAAAACTATGCTCGGTGGTCGTGTAGCTGAAGAAGTTGTACTCAAAGAAATCAGTACAGGTGCTTCTAATGATATTCAGCAAGCTTCTGGTCTAGTTCGTAGCATGATTACTCAATATGGTATGAGTGATGTGTTAGGTCCTATCGCTTTTGGTGATGGACAAGATCATCAAGTATTTTTAGGTCGTGATTTCAATAATCAACGCAATTACAGTGAAGATGTAGCTTGTGCTATTGATAAAGAAGTTCGTCGTTATATCGAAGAAGCTTATGATGAGTGTCGTAAATTATTAATCGAAAATATAGATAAACTTCATTTAATCGCTAAAGCTTTGATGGAAAAAGAAACACTTGAAGAAAAAGATTTAAAAATCATCATGGAAACTGGTAGCTTAGATGGTGTTTGCGATGTTAAAGAAGAAAAACAGACAACAGAAGAAAAAGAAAATCTTGCTACAAATGATTTAAAAAATGAAGATGTTAAATCAGATGCTATAATTGATGAACCTACGATTTCTACTCCAGAAAAAGCATAAAACTATATGATTAGCCTTGTATATGAAATAAAAATAAGGTAAGCTAAAAGTGTGTAAGGATAAGATATTTACTTATTCTTATGCACTTTTTTTATAGAATTTTACATGATTAACAATAAATAATAGAGGTGTTTTTTATGAAAGTATTAATTGTAGATGATAACAAACAAATCATTTCTATTTTAGAAGCTTATGCTAAAAAAGAAGGCTATCAAACAGTCGTGGCTATTGATGGTCAAGAAGCTATTGATATATTTGAAAAAGAACAGCCTGATATTATCTTATTAGATGTAATGATGCCTAAAATAGATGGTTTTGAAGTTTGTAGAGTGATTCGTAAAACTTCAAATGTACCGATTATAATGATTACTGCTCGTGGAGAAGATTTTGAAAAAATTATGGGACTGGAAATCGGTGCTGATGATTATATTGTAAAGCCATTTTCACCAGGAGAAATCATGGCTAGGATAAAAGCTATTTTAAGACGCATTAAACCTAGAGAAGAAAATTCACAGATTTTTATTTATGATAATTTAAAAATAAATTTGGCAGATTATACAGTTAGTATAGATGGGAAAATATTATCATTAACTAAAAAAGAGATTGAAATCTTATGGACTTTAGCTACTAAAAAAGATAGAGTTTTTTCTCGAGATATGTTATTGAATAAATTATGGGGTTATGATTATATCGGTGATAGTAGAACAGTGGATAGTCATATAAAAAGATTGCGTGCAAAATTGGAAAAATATCCTCATCCTAAATGGGAGATAAAAACTATTTGGGGAGTCGGTTATAAATTTGAGGTAATTGACGATGTTAAACAATAAAATAGCGTTAAAGCTGAGTTTAAATTTTGCTATAGCATTGATAATCTTTTCTATAATAATCAGTGGTATATTCTTAGTATTATTTAAACAATATACTGTAGATTTACATAAAACCCAATTAGAAAATTATGCTCAATCTTTAGCTCAATCTTTGTCAACAGGCAGACGATATGGCGGTATGGGATATGGTGCTCATTTATATTTTAGCAGTGAAATCATGGGTTATAATGTCTGGATAGTAGATGAAAATATGAATGTCATCACACCGAAGAATATGCAACACCATAAAATGATGCATGTCAATTATACGTTTTCAGAATTGCCACCAAATGCTAGTGAAGTGATCAAAGAGGTATTCCAAGATAAAACTGTATTTAGTGAAGGCTTTAGTGACGTTTTATCTCAGTTAACTTTAACGGTAGGTGTCCCTATAAAAGATGCGAATGGCAAAGTTTGGGGAGCGGTATTACTGCACTCACCTATAGAAGGGACTACTGATGGAATTTATCAAGGAATTATGATATTAGGTATAAGTATAATTTTAGCTCTTATCATCGTCTTAGCTTTATCTATAATTTTTTCTTATTTTTTCACCAAACCTTTGACAAGGATGAAATCTGTAGCTATGCAATTAGCTGAAGGTAATTACCAAGCCAAATGCAATATAAAACAAAAAGATGAAGTAGGACAATTGGCAAATGTGATGGATTTATTGGCCGTTCGTTTGGATGAAGCTAGTAAAGAGAGTTTAAAACTTGAACAGATGCGAAAAGATTTTGTTTCTAATATATCTCACGAACTTAGGACACCAGTTACAGTTATTCGAGGCTCTTTAGAAGCACTCTGTGATAAGATTATCACAGATCCTAAGCAAATAGATGAATATCATTTACAAATGTTAAATGAAGCTAAATTTTTGCAAAGATTAGTAGGGGATTTGCTTGATTTATCCAGATTACAAAATCCAGATTTTGCGATTGAGAAACAAGATTTAAATCTGAATGATGTTATTTCTGATGTAGTCAGAAGTGCAAGGCAAATTGCAAAAAATAAAAATGTTTCTATAAATATTGACCTAAAAAATCCTAATCTGAAAATTTCTGGCGATTATGGAAGACTTCGTCAAATGTTTTTGATTATCTTAGATAATGCTATTAAATTTTCATCTGAAAATAACAAGGTAGATGTTTTAGTTCAAGATGATACAATTGTTATTCGCGATTATGGAATTGGCATAAATGAAAAAGATTTACCTCATATATTTGATAGGTTTTATAAAACTCATGGAGAACATAATAAAGTGGGTACAGGTTTAGGTTTAGCTATAGCGAAACAAATTGCTGAAAGACACAATATAGATTTAATAGCTCGAAATAATCCTGATGGTGGAGCAAAATTTATTTTTAAAATACCTTTAAAATAAAACAAAAAAGACATAATTTTGACAAAAAGTCTTGTTACAATATAATCAAAGATAAGAGATACGTTAGGAGGAATAAATATGAAAAACTTAAAGAAAATCATTATCACAGGATTATTAGCTTTGACAGTGGCAACAACAGCTTTTGCAGCTTCTGCTTACAATAGCCCAGCTGAAATCGTTGCTGGACTCACTGGTCGTAGTGTAGAAAGTGTTATTGATGAAAGACATGATACAGGTAAATCTTTTGGTACTATTGCTAAAGAAGCTGGTAAATTAGATGAATTCAAAACAGAAGTTTTAGAACTTAGAAAAGATCAGTTAGCAGCACGTGTAGCAGATGGTAGACTTACTCAAGAACAAGCTGATAGAATTTTAGCTTCTATCGAAGAAAGACAAGCTCTCTGTGATGGCGATGGTTATGGCTGTGGCTATTATGGTAACGGTAATGGAAATGGTAATGGCGATGGTTGGAGAAATGGTGGCGGTAGACATCATCATCATCGTGAAGATTGCAGATGGTAATCAAATCTTAATTTAATATATTAAATTAAAAGGCTTAATTTTCTTATATAATGAAATTAAGCCTTTTTTATTTGCACAATAATAAAATTGAAAATAAATTGCAAAAATTAATGATGATTTAGAATATTTATTGCAATCTAATAGCACCTTAGTATATAATAAATAAAAAACCTAAGTAGAATATTTAATTTTTTGGAGGATAAATAAATGGGATTATTTTCAAAATTATTTCAATCAAACGAGAAAAATTTTATTTCACCTATGACGGGTAAAGTAGTAGCTATGGAAGACATTCCAGATCCAGCTTTTGCTCAAAAAATGATGGGTGATGGTTGTGGTATTGAATTGACAGATGGAAAAATCATTGCACCATTCGATGCTAAAGTAACAGCAGCTTTTCCTACAGGTCATGCTTTTGGTCTAGAATCTAAAGAAGATGGCACAGAAGTATTAATTCATATTGGAATTGATACTGTAGAAATGGAAGGCGAAGGCTTTTCTTCAAATGTAAAAGTCGGTGATGAAGTAAAACAAGGTGATGTTTTAGTAATTGTGGATTTAGATGCTGTACAAGAAGCAGGTAAATCACTCGTTTCTCCTATTGCTTTTACTGGCAATAATAAGGTTGAAGTCTTTAAAATTGGACAAAATGTCGTTGCTGGTGAAAAAGGTCTTTTAAATTATAAATAAAATAGTGTATAATAGTAACATCTATTTGTACTACCATTAATTAAACCCTGTAGGAATAGAAAACCTACAGGGTTTTTAATTAACTATCTTCTTTAAAAGATGGAGGGATTTAGGATGAAAACAAATTCACAGCAAAGCTTAAAGCGTGGTTTAAAAAATCGTCATTTGCAAATGATCGCTTTAGGTGGTGCTATTGGTACAGGTCTTTTTTATGGTTCTGCCTCAACAATCCAACTTGCTGGACCTGCTATTTCACTATCTTATTTAATTGGTGGTTGTGTAATATTTTTTATCATGCGTATGCTTGGAGAGATGGCTGTAGATAATCCAGTTTCAGGTTCATTTAGTTCTTATGCAAATACTTATTGGCATGAATTTATCGGCTTTTTATCTGGTTGGAATTATTGGATGAATTATGTTATTGTAAGCATGGTAGAATTAACTGCTGTAGGTATTTATATAAATTATTGGTTACCAGATGTACCTCAATGGCTTTCTGCTCTCATTTGTTTAATTGTAATTACTGCAATTAATTTAATTAATGTAAAATTATATGGTGAATTTGAATTTTGTACAGCTATTATCAAAGTAGTGGCAATTTGTTGTATGATTATTTTTGGCATATATATAATTTGCACAGATATGGGAACTTTTCCTGAAAATCTTAGTAATCTTTGGAGTCATGGCGGATATTTGCCAAACGGTTGGTGGGGACTTGCTCTTTCTCTTGTTGTTGTCATGTTCTCATTTGGTGGCATAGAATTAATCGGCATTACTGCTGGAGAAGCAGATGAGCCTCAAAAATCTATTCCTAAGGCGATAAATCAGGTTATTTGGCGAATTCTTATTTTCTACATTGGTACATTGTTAGTCTTGATGATTTTATATCCATGGAATGAGGTAGGATTAGAAGCTAGTCCATTTGTACAGATTTTCTCTAATATTGGTATACCAGCTGCAGCTAATTTATTAAATATAGTAGTATTAACAGCAGCTGTATCTGTTTATAATAGTGCCATTTATAGTAATTCTCGCATGCTTTATGGTTTAGCTCGTCAAGGTAACGCACCAAAGATTTTGACATCTCTTACTAGAAATGGTGTACCAATGATTGGCATTTTTATTTCTTCTGGGATTACTTTAATAGCTGTTATTTTAAATTATCTTTTCCCAGGAAAAGTTTTTATGTACCTTGTTTCTATTGCTGTAGCAGCTGTTCTTGTTAGTTGGTTTATCATTATTGTTACACATTTAAAATTTAGAAAAGCAAAAGCAGCTTTAGGACAAGATAAAGATTTACATTTTAAATCTATAGGTTATCCAATCATTAATTATTTATGTATTGCATTTTTAATTTTTATTGCCTTTATGATGTATCAAATACCAGATACTCAAAATGCTTTATTTATTTTACCATTATGGATTATAATTTTAGCTATAGGTTATATGTTTAAAAAGAAAAATAATTAAATAAATAAAGAGTACAGAAAAATAATCTGTACTCTTTTTATTTGAAGAAAATAAAAAAGACATTCTCCTTTATGTATAATTTAAATTTAAAATTAAAATTTATAAAAAAGAATGTCTTTATCTTATATATTACATATTTTTTACAGGAACAGGACCACGTGACATAGTGAGTGTACCAGTTCTAGCTACTTCAATTACTTCATAATCTGCAAGCATTTCACAAAGTGCATCGATTTTTGTATGATCACCAGTTAATTCAATAACGAGTGTTTCGCGATTGATATCAACTATTTTAGCACGGAAAATATTTACTATATTTACAATATCATTTCTAGTTATAGGATCAGCTTTTACTTTTATCATCACAAGTTCGCGATTGATTGAATCAATATGAGTCAAATTAACTATTTTTATTACGTTAATGAGTTTATTGATTTGCTTCATAACTTGTTCTACTTCATCTTCACTATCGGCAGTTAAAACAAAGCTCATTCTAGTAACATGTTCTTCTTCTGTATAGCCTACAGATAAAGTATTGATATTGAATGAACGTCTGCTGATAAGAGAAACAATATGGCTTAATACTCCAGGAGTATCTTCAGCTAATAGTGTTAATTGATAATTCATTGTTCTGCCTCCAATACCATTTGATCAAGTCGTCCACCAGCGGGAACCATAGGGAATACATTTTCTTCATCTGGAATTAATATATCAATGAGACAAGCTCCATCGCTATTAATATAATTTGCTAATTCTTCATTAAATGTAGTTTTATTATCAATGCGATAACCATTTACGCCCATAGCCTGAGCTAATTTTACTAAATCAGTTTTACCTCTTAATACAGAATGGGAATAATGGTGATTGTAGAACATACGTTGCCATTGAGCAACCATGCCAAGCATATGGTTATTGAGTACAACTACTTTTATATCTAAATTATAATCAGCAACAGTAGCAAATTCTTGACAATTCATCATGATACTACCATCACC
>USPM01000027.1 GCA_900556715.1 uncultured Megamonas sp.
TATCATAAAAAACAAAAAGAGCAGAAAAGGTGCTAATCCTTCCATGATAAATTATTTTATTGGTACTTGTCCTTGTGGGACTGTACTATCTCCTGTCTTACTTATTGCTTCTCGCATTTGCGTATCAGCATTGATATTATTTAAATTATAATAATCCATCACACCAAGTTTACCTTCACGAAGAGCTTTTGCTAATGCATGTGGAACTTCTGATTGAGCTTCAACTACACGAGCTTCCATCTCTTGAGTATATGCTTTCATTTCCTGTTCTTTAGCTACAGCCATAGCACGTCTTTCTTCAGCTTTTGCTTGAGCTATACGTTTATCAGCTTCTGCTTGGTCTGTTTGAAGTTCTGCACCGATATTTCTACCTACATCAACATCAGCTATATCAATGGATAAAATTTCAAAAGCAGTTCCTGCATCCAAACCTTTGCCAAGTACAGTTTTAGATATATCATCTGGATTAGCAAGCACATCTGTATGAGCTTCTGAAGAACCAACCGATGTTACTATCCCTTCACCAACACGAGCAATAATTGTAGGCTCACCAGCACCACCGACTAATCTATCAATATTAGCTCGAACTGTAACCCTTGCCTTAATTTTTAATTCAATACCATTTCTAGCCACAGCGGATACAACAGGTGTTTCAATGACTTTTGGATTTACACTCATCTGTACGGCTTCTAATACATCACGACCTGCAAGATCAATAGCTGCACTGCGTTCAAATGGAAGTGGTATTTGTGCTCTATGAGCAGCAATGAGTGCATCGACTACTTTATCCACATTACCGCCAGCCAAATAATGTGCTTCAAGTTGATTTACATTGACATTCAATCCTGCTTTATTTGCCTTGATAAGTGGCAATACAATTTTTTGTGGCGGAACTCTACGCATTCTCATACCAACTAATGTAAATATACCTACATGAACATTTGAAGCCAATGCTGAAATCCATAATCCTATAGGTACAAAATGCAAAAATAACATAACCGCCACGATGACAATTACTACGATAAAACCAGAACCGATAATCGCTTCCATGATTAATCCTCCTTAAATTTATTTTAGATTTTACGTACAATAATACGCATACCTTCAATTTTTACTACACGAATTTTTTCGCCTTTACCGATATAACTACCTTCAGATACAACATCTAATACATCATCATCGATTTTCACAATTCCAGAAGGTCTCAGTTCTGTCAAAACAATCCCTTCTTTATGCAAATATCTCGAATAATCTACGCTACTTACATAACCTTCTTCACTAGAAGATGTCTTTGTCAAAATTATCTTACTCCAGAGCTTACTTGTAGGTAGTTTTTTTATTATCAACGCAAAAATTATTATCGCGATAACAAAAGAAATCGCCATCATCAACATTGCATCAATATCGCTACCCATAGCTAAAATCAAACTATATAATATGGCTACTACTCCAAGTCCTGCAAGTAATCCTATCGTTGGGGTTAATATTTCAATTATGATAAAAATAATCCCCACAATAAATATTGCAATCTGATATAAGCTGACTAAACCTTTCACATAACTACTGCCAAAAAATACACCAGCCGCTATGATACCTAGTAATGCCCCTATACCTGTACCTCCTGTTTTTATCTCTACCAAAATTGCTAGAAATATCACACTCAAAAGTAGTGATTGCAATATACTTGAATCTATAATAAAGTCCATATTATCACTTCCTTTTATTCTTAATTATTTTGCTTTTATCATCAACAACAAAATATACTTATAAATTTTATTAATATAATTCTACAATAAATATCTATTTACCTTTATAAAAATTACAAACTTATTTCAATATAATAAAATTCTTAAAATCTCTACAAAATTAATCATATCAATCTAAAAAAATCCTAATCCTTTATTATTTCTTATTTACAAAAATACAAAAAACCTTAACCAATCAATTATAAAAATTTATATAAACAATATTTATAAAAAATAAAAAGAGATGGAAAATCTTATATTCCATCTCTTTCTTCTTTTCTTTTTAAACGTCTCCAGACGACCATCATCATAGTAGAAAAACATGCTATACCGCCTACAAAATTTGAAATCATTTCGGCATAAAAAACTCCATATACACCTAAATCCCATAAATTAGGTAAAAAAATCGTCAACGGAATAACTAAAATGACTTTACGAAATAGCGAAAAAAATGTCGCATATTTTCCCATACCTAACGAAATAAATGTTGTTTGTCCTGCAGACTGAAATGCCATCATAAAAAATCCTAAAAAATATATATGTAATGCTGGCACACCAAGTAATAACATTTCTTCTTCACTATTAAATAGATGAATAAAAAACTCTGGAAAAAAATCTAATATACACCAAGCTATACTTGTATATAATAATGCTATTTTTGTCAAAAATTTTATTCCCTGTCTTACACGCAAATATTGCCCTGCACCATAATTGTAGCTGATAACAGGCTGAGCACCTGAGCGAATGCCTTCTATTGTCATTTGTAAAACATCACGTATTGAATTTAATACGGTCATTATACCTACATAAATATTTCCGCCCCAAAACAGCAATACATTATTACAGACAATCTGTACTAAACTTCCTGTAGTAGCAAAAACAAAACCTGAAAAACCTAAAGAGACAATCTCTTTTATTAATTTAAAATCTAATTTCATACAAGATTTCTTAATGCGATAAATCGCCTTATCACTAAATAAAAAATGTAATACCCATGATGCTGAAATAAATTGTGCAATGACAGTAGCGATAGCAGCGCCTTTTATACCTAAATCTAAACCAAAGATAAAAATAGGGTCTAAGATAATATTGATTATCGCACCAATTAATATAGTTAGCATTCCTTTTTTAGCAAAACCTTGAGCATTAATAAAAGTATTCATGCCTAGTCCTACCATTACAAAAATACTTCCCCAAATATAAATAGAAAAATATTCATTAGCATAAGGATATGTTTCATCACTTGCCCCAAATAAATATAATAAGGACTTTTTCATCACTAAGCCAATAATTATCAAAATACAACTACAGATAATCAGCATAGCAAAAGAATTACCTATTATTTTTTCTGCCCGTTCATCTTCGCCTCTACCTCTGGCGATAGAACAAAGTGGTGCTCCACCCATACCAAATAAATTAGTAACTGCTGTAACTAACATAATAATAGGAAAAGTAATTCCTAATCCTGTCAAAGCTAAAGTAGAATTTTGTGCCAAATGCCCTATGTACATTCTATCCACAAGACTATATAAAACATTTATCAACTGTGCTATGGTCATAGGAATAGCTAAACTCATAATATTATATGCCATACTATTTTTAGTAAAATCGTTTTGTTTTTCTTGCATATTCCTTCACCTACACCTAATAAATTTATATAAAAAAACAGATAAGACCACTATCTAGTAATCTTATCTGTTTTCATAATTAACCTAGTAATTCTTTGACGATGGTATTAACCATTTTTCCGTCAGCGCGTCCTTTAACTTTAGGCATGAGCTGTCCCATGACTTTACCCATATCTTTAGGAGTTGTTGCATTAGTAGCAGCAATTGCTTCTTTAACCAACGCTCTAACTTCTTCTTCTGATAACTGTTCTGGTAAATATGGCATTAAAACGGCAATTTCAGCTTCAGTCTGTGCGACTAAATCTTCACGACCGCCTTTTTTAAATTCATCTATAGAATCTTTACGCATTTTTACTTCTTTGCTAATAAGTGCAATTATATCGTTATCATCAAGTTCTTTTTGACCATCAATTTCAGTCTGACGAATAGCTGAACGAACCATGCGGATAACAGCAAGTTTCTGTTTTCCATCTTCTTTGGCTTTCATAGCAGCTTTCATGTCGTCCATTAACTGGGCTTTAAGTGACATATGAATTACCTCCGTTTGTGAGCTAATTAAGCTCTGTATCTGCGTTTTCTAGCAGCTTCTGATTTCTTTTTGCGTTTTACGCTTGGTTTTTCATAATGCTCACGTTTTCTAACTTCAGCTAAAGTACCAGCTTTCTGGCAAGTACGTTTAAATCTACGGAGAGCGCTATCAATTGTTTCGTTTTTACCAACTTTGATTTCAGATGACATTTATATTTCCCTCCCCTCCACCTAACACGGGAGTGTTGTACTTAATAATCATACCCAAATATTATACCTTGCTTATAAGTGCATTGTCAACCATAACCTGCAATTATATACAAATTTGATATGATTTTTTTATCAGCCTGGTGGCCATTGCATAGAGCGACCGCCAAGTAGGTGGAAATGAAGGTGCTGAACTGTTTGGCCACCCTCTTCCCCTGTATTTGCTACAGTACGGAAGCCAGTTTCTGCAATATTCAATTTTTTAGCAAGCATAGGAATTACTTCACAAGTGATATGTGCTAAAAGTTCTTTATCTTCAGCAGTTGTTGCAAGAAGACTAGCAATATGTTTTTTAGGAATAACTAATACATGAACAGGAGCTTGTGGCTCTAAATCATTAAAAGCAATGACCATGTCATCTTCATATACAGCTTGAGTTGGAATTTCTTTATTTGCTATTTTACAAAAAATACAATCTGACATATAAGGCACCTCCTTTTATAGTTTAATTAGTATAGAATTGATATATCAAATAAATATTTAATATATACCTAGTTTAAATAAAATTTACTTAAACTTTAATACTAACTCTATAACTTTATATATATTCGTTATAAAATTAGTAAAATCCTTTTTTTTATTTAGACAAATTTTAAATTAATTCACCTAAAATACCATCTTTAAATAATTTAACTAATTTTACAAGGCGAATATCACCAGATGTTATTTTCTCATCATTTTTGATATACACTCTTATATAATTTGAAGTTAAACCTTCCATATATCCATCTTGTTCTTGTTCAAATAAAACTTCTAATTCGCGACCCAAAAATCTTTGATAGAACTCAGTTGCTGATTGTTCTGCCATCTTTTGCATCAAATGAACTCTTTGTTTTTTCACTGCTTCATCAATTTGATTTGTCATTTTGGCAGCTGGAGTACCTGCTCGTTTAGAATAAGGGAATACATGCATTTTCATAAATCCCATAGATTTAGCAAATTCCAAAGATTTTTGGAATAATTCATCTGTTTCTCCAGGGAAACCAACGATAATATCTGTAGATATAGCAATATCTGGAACTTCACGGCGAATATTTTCTATCAATCTAGCAAATTCTGCTGTAGTATAATGGCGGTTCATTGCTTTTAAAATCTCATCACTACCTGCTTGTAGTGGTAAATGTAAATGCTTAGTAAAGCGTTTATGAGTCTTTACTAATTCCAATAATCTAGGAGATATCTCAATAGACTCTAAAGAACCTAGTCGCAATCTTTTTAAATTTTCATTAGCTAAACAAATTTCTACAGCATCGCTTAAAGAAATATTTTCACCTTTAAAATCTCTGCCATAAGCACCTAAATGAATGCCAGTAAATACTATTTCATGGAAATTTTCTTCTACTAATTGGTCTACTGCTGTTTTTATACTTTCCAATTTACGTGAACGAATAGGCCCTCTAGTATATGGAATAATACAATATGAACAGAAATTACAACAACCATCTTGAATTTTTAAGAAAGCTCTTGTACGATGTGGTGTGCCATAAAGTGGAATATCTTCGAATTCATGCATATGCATAACATCATTTACTTCATTAAATAAACCATCTTCACGAGCTGCTTTTTCCACCAAATCAACTATTTTATCACGCTGTTTAGTACCGATTACTACACGAACACCTTCAATTTTACTGATTTCATCAGAAGCAATCTGTGCATAGCACCCTGTTACAGCTATGATAGCATTATCATTTAAACGATTTGCTCTGCGAATTAATTGACGAGATTTTCGCTCACCTAAATGAGTAACAGAACAAGTATTTATAATATAAAAATCAGCAGGCTCAGAAAAATCTACAATTTCATAACCACGATTGCGAAATAGTCCTTCCATTATTTCTGTTTCTACTTGATTAACTTTACAACCAAGTGTTGTTAATGCAACTTTTGGCAAAATTTCACTTCCTCAATTAAAATAAAATAAAAAAACTACTAATATAAAATTAGTATAACTAAATTACAGTTTCCTATAAGATAGTTATACTAAACAAAAATCTTTAATATTAAATCTAAATCAAAAATTAATAAATGCCACCTAAATCGCCTTTTTCATACATGACGATAGTAAGTGCTGCAATTGATGCTGTTTCAGCTCGCAAAATACGTTTTCCCATAGATATACTTTTAAATCCAGCATCTTTGCATAATTGCACTTCTTCTGGAGCGAATCCACCTTCAGGGCCAATCAAAATAAGATATTTTTTACTATCTGCTGATTGCAACATCTCTTTAAAACTTTGCTCATCTTCTGCTTCATAACAAATAAAACGAGTATAATCTGCATAATCTTTTGCTAATTGCTCTAAACTCACAATAGCTTCAACTGTCGGCTTTATTGTTCTACCGCACTGTTTTACTGCCTCATCAGCAATTTTCTGCCATTTTTGTTGACGAGCTAATTTTTTCTTATCATCATATTTCACTACACAATGACGGCTAACTACAGGAACAACACTTGATGCTCCTAATTCCACCGCTTTTTGCACGATAAATTCCATTTTATCGCCTTTAGGTAAACATTGTGCAACGACTACTTCTATAGGTGCTTCTGTATCAGCATCTTCTATATACTGCAATAATTTTAATTGCACTGTATCACTCGTACAAGAGATTACTTTTGCCTGTGCTACTTTACTTTCTTTATCAACAATAGTAAAAATCTGTTCAGGTCTTACTCTCATAGCATAAAGAAGATGTTTTGCATCATCGCCTTTAATCGTGATATCTTCACTTAGACATTCATCTATAAATAAACGTCTCATTGCATATCTTCCTTACGACGGAAAATAATTGCAGCCCAACCAGCTTTTTCATTCATTTTTTCTACCATAAAGCCATGTTCTTCAGCAGCTTTAGTAACATCTGCTATACGGTCAGCAATTATACCACTTGTCAAAATAGCACCATGCTGATTTAAATAATTATCTACATCATTAAACATGCGAATAATGATATCTGCTATAATATTAGCTATGATTAAGTCAGCTTTGCCATTCATATTTTTTAATAAATCGCTTTGGAAAATCTTAATATTTTCACATTCATGATTTTTTTCGATATTTTCTTTAGCAACATCAACTGCTACATTATCATAATCAGCAGCTTCGATATCTTTTGCTCCTAATTTTGAAGCAGCAATTGCTAAAATACCACTACCTGTACCAACATCGAAAACTTTCATTTCTGGTTTTACATATTCTTCCAAAAATTGAATACACATAGATGTTGTAGCATGTGTACCAGTACCAAATGCCATACCAGGATCTAATTCAATAACTATATCATTATCTAATGGAGTGTATTCTTCCCAAGATGGCTTTACTACAATTTTTTCACCAATGCGTTCTGGATGGAAAAATTGCTTCCAATTATTAGCCCAATCTTCATCTTGGATTTCACTGCAATTAATCAATCCTGAACCCTTATCTAAAAATTGGCTCATTTCATCGATGTGCAAACGCAACTGTTCTAATTTACTTGGTAAATCCTCATCAGTAGGAAGCCACGCTTTTACTGTAACAACTTCTGTTTCTTCAGCAAGCGGTATATCTGTATAATCCCAAGCTCCAGAATGAATATACGTATTCACAAGTTCTGGGTCTTCAATCAATACACCAGATGCTCCAAGTTCATGAAAAATCTCTGCTACAGCTTCAGTAGCCTCATGTGAAGTTTGAATGCTAATTTCAGCCCATTTCACAGGTAAATTCCTCCTTAAATAAATACTAAATCAAAACACATAAAGACTATTATACGTTTTGCTTTGACAAATGTAAACCATTCATTATAAAAAATATATTTAATTTACATTCTCATTTATTATAAACCTTGCTCTATTAATTTATCAAATTGTTTTATCTCTTTTGCTTGGTCTTTAATGATATTTTTAGCAATTTTTCTTATTTGCGGATTTTTAGTATATGCCAAAATCTGTTTACTAGCTTTTATAGCTCCCTCATGATGATATTTCATAGCTAAAATAAATGTATAATCAGCCGTTTTTTTATCACGTGTTCTAGTCACAGCAATCATTTTATTCATCATTTCCGCCATATTTTCTTTTTCTTTGGCTACAAATTCAGCATAAGCTTTTTTACTTAAATTACTATTGCTAAAATCTTCATTGACTAAAAGCTCATTGAAATCTTCAATTTCTTTTGTCTGTATCTTTATGATATTACGAGCTATTGCTTTTACTTCTTCATTACTGCCATATTCTAAAATCAATTTTGCAGAATCTATTGCTCCTTGATGATGTGGTATCATATTAGCGATAAAATCTTTATCCACATTGCCACTTTGCACAAATTCTTCATTCATCATCGGCATATGCATACTATCTACAATTTCATTATTGATTAATGGATCAAAATTAAATTTATCTACCTGCATTTGCGTATTTATATTATGATGTCCATAATTATCATGATAATGTGCATTCGCTATATTGAAATTACCAACATTACTTATAATAGTCACACAGGTCAATGTTAATATTATTTTTTTCATAATAATTTCCTCGTATTATTTAAATTCATATTATTTCATAGCAAAATTATATGATTTGCTTTCATAAATGTCAATAAAAATAAACTTACATATATATTATAAAAACAAATCAGGAGGCTTTTTCATGCTCAATATTTTACAATTACAAACAAAAGTCTTATCTTCAAAAGAACAAACTTTAAACTACATTGAAACTTATCTAAAAAAATCACTTCATCTTCGTCCAGATATTGTAACTTTACCAGAAATGTTCAACTGCCCTTATAATAATGCTTCATTTCCCCTATATGCAGAATATGAAGGCGATATCACTTATAAATTTTGTCAAAATCTAGCTAAAAAATACAATATCTATTTGAGTGCTGGCTCTACTCCTGAAAAAGATGAGCAAAATCATATCTTCAACACAGCTTATGTCTTTGACAATAGGGGCAATTGCATCGCTAAACATCGCAAAATGCATTTATTCGATATAGATGTAAAAAATGGTCAACAGTTTAAAGAATCAGATACTTTATCTGCTGGAAATAATATCACTGTTTTTGACACTAAATGGGGAAAAATGGGATTATGTATCTGTTATGATTTTCGTTTTCCTGAACTCGCTCGATTAATGACAGATTTAGGAGCAAAAATTATCTTTGTTCCTGCTGCTTTCAATATGACAACAGGCCCACTTCATTGGGAATTATTATTCCAAAGTCGTGCTGTAGATAATCAAGTATTCACCATTGGTACCGCTCCTGCTAGAGATTTAAGTGCTTCTTACCATTCTTATGGTCATAGCATCATCGTTTCTCCTTGGGGAAAAGTTTTAAATCAAGCAGATTTTGAAGAAAACTTTTTATTTACAACTATAGATTTAAATGAAATTAATCTCGTTCGTGAACAAATACCACTCTTGAGACATCGTCGTTTAGATATCTATGAATTAAGACAAAAATAAAATCAATAACCTTGCACAAATCAAAAAAATAAGTTAAAATATCTCCTTGTTATAAAAATTACCGATTAAATATAAATATTTGATAGGTAATTAAATATAGGAGGTATTATTATATGTTATTAATTAAAGACCGCATTCAAGGACTTCTTCTTTGTTTTGTCCTAGCATTACCTGCTTATTTTTTAGGTAAAGAATTTGAAATCATTGGCGGTCCTGTATTTGCTATCTTAATTGGTATGTTATTATCTAAATTTGTTCGTGAAAAAGATATCTTAAAAAGTGGAATTACTTTTACATCAAAAAAAGTCTTACAATATGCTGTTATTTTATTAGGTTTTGGTTTAAATTTAAGCACTGTCATCGCTGTAGGTGCTACATCTTTGCCAATCATTATTTCTACAATTGCCACTTCATTAATCACAGCCTACATAATTTTTAAATTAATCAATATACCTGCTAAATCTTCTATTTTAATTGGTGTAGGTTCTTCTATTTGCGGTGGTTCTGCAATCGCTGCAACAGCACCTGTTATTGATGCTAATCATAAAGAAATTGCTCAAGCTATTTCTGTTATTTTCTTATTCAATATCATCGCTGCTTTAATCTTTCCTACTTTAGGCAATCTTTTAGGTTTATCCAACCATGGATTTGCACTTTTTGCAGGTACTGCTGTCAATGATACTTCTTCGGTTACAGCAGCAGCTTCTTCTTGGGATAGCATGCACAATACTGGTACACAAGTTTTAGA
>USPM01000028.1 GCA_900556715.1 uncultured Megamonas sp.
GATATTTATTAGCATAATATCTTATTTTCTTGAATTCTACATCTTCTGTGCTTTCAGGAATGATAGAATGCATATTTTTGTCGAGATTAGGTGTTTTATCAATCCAATTTGTATCAGGGGACCAGAAATTATATTTTAATGTTCTAGCTGTTAGATTTTGTACGTTGTATTCTTTTTTCATGAATTGGATAGAAGAAACATTACCAGCAGAGTCTTTGTTTTCTTGCCAAATCCAAACAATGATATTGTTATCTATTTGACGAAGTGTTGCTGTATCAGCACTGCTTTCTCCAGATTCATTGCTCCATAAGCCAAGCCAACGAGCATTAGAAATAAGACGACCGCCTTCACCTTTATTGAATACACGGTCTACAATCATAGCATAGAATTTTTCATCAAAAGATTGAGAGTTGATATCTTTATTTACAGGATTATCATATTTGAGTGTATAAAGAGCCTTGCCATCTTTATCATAGAAGATTTCTTCCATATAGCGTAAGGTTCTTTCTTGAGGATTGATTTGAACGCGAGCTAAGCTATAGACTAATTGATTAGGGTCATTGATAGGAAGTTTCATATTAGCTATAGTTTCAGCTGCTCCACCTGGAGCGTAACCTGTTTTTATCCAGTCTTCAATACAAGTAGGAATGTTATTTTGACTAGAAACAGTAGTAATTCTTGTCATAGAAAAATATTTACTATATTTATCATCTGAGCTAATCCAATACCATTCAGAATCAGCCGCAAAACTAATTTGAGTATGGAATAATGTGAAAACCATTAATACAGTAAGACAAATAATATTTTTTATTAATCGCATAAGCATGCACCCTCATTATATATATTATAAAATTTGTTACTCTACTTATTATACCAAAAATTTTAGCTTAAACAATAAGAAAACCCCTAAAATAGGGGTTTAAAAATTTTTTTAATCTGATTTTAAAGAAAAGCGAATGCGAATGCAAGTACCTTCGTTAAGTTTGCTTTGAATTGTTAAATTTGCATGGTGAAATTCAACGATATGTTTAACGATAGCAAGACCTAAGCCTGTACCTTCTACATTGATTTGAGAACGGGATTTATCAGCACGATAAAATCTTTCAAATACATGTGGTAAATCATCTGACGCTATACCTATTCCTGTATCTTTTACTTCTAAGATAAGATGATTTTTGTCTTCATTTAATAAAGAAATAAAGACAGAACCGTTAGCTTTATTGTATTTTATAGCATTTTCGATGAGGTTATAAATTAATTCTTCGATTAATTGACGAACACCGATAATTTCGCTGGTAGGAACTTCTTTAAAAATGAGTTTTACCTGTTTTGTCAATGCTTTATCATTTAGACGTAAAATAATTTGCTTACAGATAGCAGAAAGATTTAGCGGTTCTTTCATAAAGGTACTATTTTTTTCATCAAGTTGAGAAAGTTTGATTATATCTTGAATTAAACTGATTAGACGTTGAGCTTCTTTGTAGATTTTGCCAGCAAATAAAGGAATGTCATTTGGTCGAACCATATTATTTTGTAAAAGTTCGGCAAATCCAGAAATAGAAGTGAGTGGTGTTTTTAATTCATGAGATACATTAGCGGAGAATTCTTGGCGCATTTTTTCTGCCATGCGTTTTTCTGTGATATCTACAAAGAGAATTAAAGCACCTTTTACCGTATTATGCTTAGTTACAGGGCTGGCAATGATTTGATAAGTTTTTTTATCAAGAGGTAAATAAAACTCTTGTCGTTCTCCACGCATTACATTTTGAGCAGCTTGATATAATGTTTCATTATTGATAAGCGTAAAGAGATTTTTATCAATATAGTCTATTTTTTCGGCGTTTAAAATATTTAATACGCTATGATTTATAGCTAATATTTTATAAGAATGATTGATTAAGATTAAACCTTCTTCGATATTGTTGATAATCATGGTAAATTCACGCTGTTGATTTTTTAAAGTCTTCATTTGTTGGTGAATTTGCTCATTTTGATTTTCTAAACGAATTAACATAGGATTTAATTCTTCATATAAGTCATTCATAATAGGATGCTCAAGATTGATAGAATTTATAGGTGCAATGATATTTCTAGCCATACGGCGAGCAGCCAATAGAGAAGTTAAATAGATTAATAACATCATAGCTAACAATATCGGCAAGGCTTCTTGAACCATATCGTATGCACTGACATTATTGCGAGAAAGACGTAAAACAGAATTATCATCTAATCTCACAGCGTAATAATACGTATTAGTTCCAAGCGTAGTTGAGATGCGATAAGATTCACCTGTTCCTACTTTTTGGGCAATTTGTACTTCTTGACGCAAAAGATGATTTTCCATTTTATCTGGTTCAGCACTATTATCAAAGATAACATTGCCTTCAGGGTCAATCCAAGTAATGCGTGTTTGTGTCTGTGCATCTTTTAGTAATTCTTTAGGGTCTGTTAAATGATGATTAAAAACATAAGTTAAATAAGTAGCCTCATCTTTAACTTCTTGTTTTGTATGTTCAAAAAATAATGGATAACATAAGGTCAAAGTTAAAATAAAAGTACAAATAACAGCCATAGATACTAAAAAGCACATATAATTGAAGATTTTTTGCTTCATACTCATATTAATCAATGATTTTATAACCGACTCCACGGATAGTTTCGATTAATTTGCTGGCTACTCCTAATTTATGGCGAAGCGTTTTTATATGCACATCGACAGTACGAGTTTCAGCTGCATAATTATAATCCCATACTTCGTCCATAATTTTATCGCGGGAAATAACGATATTTTTATTTTTTAATAGATAGTATAAAAGTTCAAATTCTTTTAATGTCAAAATGACTTCTTCATTATTTACATAGACTTTATGGAAATCATGATTTAATACAAGAAGACCATTGCCAGCAGATAAATCATTAGTAGCTTTATCTTGTGCTACATTGATTTTTGCACTGCGACGTAAAACTGCTTTTATGCGTGCGATTAATTCCATTACACCGAATGGTTTAGTTACATAATCATCAGCGCCATTATCAAGACCAGTTATTTTATCATATTCACTACCACGAGCTGTGAGCATGATGATAGGAGTATGTTGTGTTTTAGGATTTTTACGAACTTCTTTGAGAATTTCAATGCCATCAATGCCAGGAAGCATAATGTCTAAAAGAATTAAATCAGGCACATTATTTTTTAGTACAGGAAAAAATTCTTCAGCATTGACAAAGCCTTGAGCTTCAAATCCAGAAGATTGTAATGCATAGATGACAAGTTCGCGAACGCTTTCGTCATCTTCAACACAGTAAATTTTTTGCATAAGAACACCTCATAGATATAGATTAAATGTAAATTATATTTTATAAAAAATAATGGATATTATATTAATATGTAATCAGTATAAAATTTTTTGATAGCTACTACAAGAGAAGATTTTATATTTTACATAGTTTTTACTAAAGGCTAGAATTTTGCAATCTTAAATGGATTTTTGACAAACAAAAAAGCATTGTTTCACTTTTTGTAAAACAATGCTTTTTTATATGCCCATAATGCCGTTATCTTTTATTCGCCTAGACCTGCTTGGTGCAGGTGGGTATCCTGGATAAGAGCTTTGCTATTCGTTCAAGACGATTCAGCAGTACAAGTATCACACCAGATTCCCG
The DNA here is from genome assembly GCA_900556715.1 of uncultured Megamonas sp. The sequence goes on from USPM01000028.1 coordinate 3,664, forward strand.
TTTAGAAAGAGTAAGGTTAGACAATATAAAAAGACCTACGCACATTGCAGGCATACTCCGTTATTAACTGATAATATAATAGCATAAAGATGAAATCTGTGCAAGAGTGAACAAGTCAGAATTGCAAATTGCATTTTTACTTGCGCAGATTATTAGGCTCAGTTAAAATAAGTATAACGTTATTGATAAAAGAAGGGATTTTTTATGGAAAACAATTATAGTGTAGCTATTTCTTGTCATAGTGATTTAGGATATATTGAGTATACAGCTGATACTAAATCTGCAAATATTGTTTTGGCAAATGAAGTAGCTAAACAAAAAGTAGAAGAGTTTTTAAATACACCATTAACTTTACAAGTACCACATGAAACATTGCATGATTTTACTACAATAACTATTAATCCATTAGATGATGTGGAAACACTTCAATTAGCACTTACTCGTTTATGGGAAGCAACTGATGTACATGTTGATTGGAGCAGACCAGTTGATTATGTAAAAAATGGCATTCGCAGTTTAAAAGATTTATAAGATATATTATAGGTTATAAAAAGCTACATTTAATATTCATTTTTATGAATTTATTGAATGTAGTTTTTCTATTTTAGACATTATTTAATTTTGTCCTAAAGGATTAAAGACTTAATAATATAACTTTAGATTGAATTTACAAACAATTCTCTATTATAATTTAATTGTAGAAATAAACCGGTTATTTAATATTAAACTATAAGGAATTAATTGTATGAAAATAAACGAACGTTCGAAATTTATAATTAATGAACTTATAAAAAGAAATACTTATGTAACGGCTAGTGAAATAGCTGATTTACTACAAGTAAGTATAAAAACAGTAACTAGACAATTAGTTAATGTTGAAAAGATTTTAAATGAAAATGATTTAATCTTAGAAAGAAAAACTAGCAAGGGTATGCAAATCATAGGGACTGAAGAGCAAAAGCAAAAAATGCTAGAACAAATCCAATCTAATGGTTTGCATGAATATTCGCCAGCGGAAAGACAAAATATAGTATTAAGTCATTTGTTAAAATCACAAGAACCTATAAAGTTATTGACTTTGGCAAAATTATTGAATGTAACAGAAGCCACTATAAGCAATGATTTAGACAAATTAGAAACATGGATAAAAAAGATGAATATGAATTTAGTCCGCAAACCTGGTTTAGGGATTTATTTAGAGGGATTAGAGAAAGACATCAGGAAAGCGATTATAAGTCATATTTATAAAAATCTCCATGAGAAAAACATTCTAAATGTCTTAAATAAACAAGAAAAAAATATTAAATTAAAAAGTGGCACGGATAAGTTTTTATTGGACTTAGTCGATAAAGATATCATTCAAAAAGTAGAAAAAGCAATAACTACAGTAGTGGAAAGAGAGAATTATAATTTATCGATAAATGCTTTTTCAGGCTTAGTAGTTCATCTTACATTAGCTATACAGCGTTTATTAAAAGGTGAAATTATAAAAATTGATACTAAGTTTTTAACAGAATTGAAAAAGAAAAAAGAATTTGATTTAGCATTTAAGATAAGTGAAGAGATTGCGGAAGTCTTTGATATCGTTGTTCCTGAAGAAGAAAGTGGTTTTATTACTATGCATCTTTTAGGAGCTAGAAACAATTATCAAGAAGGCACTATTAATAATTATGATAATTTTGCTTTGATAAAAATTGCCAAAAAAATAATAGCTATAGCTCAAGAAGAAAGCGGTATTTTTATAGCTAAGAAAAGTAAATTATTAATAGGTCTTGTAAAACACTTAGGGCCAGCGGCAACGAGAATAAAATTAAATTTGGAGATACGTAATCCACTACTAAATGAGATGAAAGAGAAATATCCTCAATGGATGAAATTAGCTAAAAAAGCAGCTAAGCCTTTAGAGGAAAAATTAGGGGTTAATTTACCAGAAGCGGAAATTGCTTATTTAGCAATGCATTTAGGTTCCACTTTAGAAGATGCAAGTTTGCAAAAAACGAGAAAATATAATGTTTTGGTAGCTTGTCCAACAGGAATTGGCACATCAAAATTATTAGCAAGTCAACTAAAACAAAAATTCACCAATTTAAATATTGTAGCTATTGTTTCTGCAATCAATATAAACTATGAATTTTATCAAAATGAAGGCATAGATTTTATAATTTCCACCGTGGAAATAAATGAAGCGACAATACCAGTAGTGATTGTGAATTTCATGTTAGATGATAAGGATATAGATAATATCATTCATCAAATGCAATTATTACCTGATGAAAATAGTGGGGAATATCATAAAGATAATAAGAGTTTAGTTGAAAAATTAAGCGAACTTAATCTATTTGGTTTTTATATTAAATCTATTTTGAAGAATTTCTTTTATCAAGATATGGTAAATGTTAATTCTAAAGAAGAATTATGTAGTTTTGTTAGTATTTATTTATTAAAAGAAAATATAAGTCAAATTTTGGAAGCAGACTTGAAATCAAGAGAAGAAAAAGGTAGCACTATTATTAAAGATTTGATGTTATTACATACAAAATCTAAAGTTATACAAAATTTGACAGTAGGGATTATTCAGTTAGAAAAATCTTTAAAAGTAAATGAAAAAGAAATATCTACAGTGTTGATTTTATTAGTTCCAGATAAAGTTGATGAAAAAGCTTTAGAAACGATGGGAGTTTTATCCGAAAGCATTATAGAAAATACGAACTTATTAGATATTTTACATCAAGGTTCTAAGGCAGAAATTTATTTGGAACTAGAAAAAATATATACAAATTATTTTAAGAAAAAATATAAAAAGGTAATGGAGGGTTAAAAATGTCTGAAGCAAAAGCAGGAAATGTTGCTCAAGAAAAGATGCAAAAATTTGGTAGATTTTTAAGCGGAATGGTAATGCCAAATATCGGTGCATTTATCGCTTGGGGTTTACTCACAGCATTATTTATTCCAACTGGTTGGATACCAAATGAATATTTAGCAGCTGCAGGTGGCCCTATGTCAAAATGGTTAATTCCATTATTGATTGGTTATAGTGGTGGTAGTGCTATTTATCAACATCGTGGCGGTGTTTTAGGTGCTATCGCAACAGCTGGTATCATCGCTGGTTCTGACATTCCAATGTTCTTAGGAGCAATGATTGTTGGTCCATTCGGTGGTTGGTGTATTAAAAAATTTGATGAAGCTTTCCAAGATAAAATCCCAACAGGATTTGAAATGCTCATTAATAACTTCTCTGCTGGTATTTTAGGTGGTATTTTAGCAATTCTTGCTTATGCTATCGTAGGTCCAGTAGTAAGTTCCTTGAATGATATTTTACGTGGTGGCGTTGAATTTATCGTAAACTTAGGTCTTATTCCACTCGTATCTATTTTGGTTGAACCTGCAAAAGTATTATTCTTGAATAATGCTATCAACCATGGTGTATTCAGCCCAATTGGTATTCAGGAATCTCAAGAACTTGGAAAATCCATCTTCTTTATGATTGAATCTAACCCAGGCCCTGGTCTTGGTGTATTACTTGCTTTCTGTTTAGTAGGTAAAGGCATGGCAAAAAGCTCTGCTCCAGGTGCAGTAATTATCCACTTCTTAGGTGGTATTCATGAAATTTACTTCCCATATATTCTCATGAAACCAATCCTCTTATTAGCAGTTATTCCAGCAGGTATGGCTGGCGTATTCACATTAAGCGTTTTAAATGGTGGTCTTATCGCTCCAGCTTCTCCAGGTAGTATTTTTGCAATCTTAGCAATGACTCCAAAAGGAGCATATTTTGCAAATATCGCAGCAGTAGTAGTAGCTACAGCAGTATCCTTCGTAATCGCTTCTATCTTCATCAAAGCTTCTAAAGATGACGGTTCTTCCTTAGAAGAAGCTCAACAAAATATGCAAGATATGAAAAACCGTGGTAGCAAACGTGTTGAAAGTGATGTAGTAGTAAAAGGTAGCGAACTTAAGAAAATTATTTATGCTTGCGATGCAGGTATGGGTTCTTCCGCTATGGGTGCAAGTGCACTTCGCAATAAATTGAAAAAAGCAGGTTATGGATATATTTCTGTAACAAACTGTGCTATTGGTAATATTCCATCTGATGCTCAGATTGTAGTATCTCATGAAAAATTAGCAGACCGTGCAATTGCCGATTCTCCACAAGCTGAACATTTATTTGTACAAGATTTCATTAAAAATGATGTTTATGATATTATTTTAGCTAAATTACAAAATGTAGAAGCTAAAGTAGAAGAAGTTGCAGATAGCAAAGAAAATGCTGTTGAAGATGAAACTGTATTAAAACGTGAAAACATTAAAATGTGCTTAGATACAGTTACTAAAGAAGAAGCTATAAAAATGGCTGGTGAATTATTGTATAAATCTGGCTATGTTGGCAAAGAATATATTAATGGTATGCTTGCACGTGAACAAGATGTAAGCACATACATGGGACGTGGCATTGCTATTCCACATGGTGAAAATGCAGTAAAAGACACAGTTAAAAAATCAGGTATTGTAGTATTACAATTCCCTAATGGTGTAGAATTTGGTACAGGTAAAGCAAAATTAGTTGTTGGTATCGCAGGTAAAGGCGACGAACATCTTGCTATCTTAGCTAATATTGCTATTGCTCTTGACGAATATACTGATGAACAATTAGAAGAATTATTCGTTACAAAAGATAAAGAAGCTTTATATAACTTATTTACAAAATCTAATGATTAAGTTTTAGATAATAGGGGGTATTTTAAATGAAAGCAGTGCATTTTGGTGCTGGTAATATCGGTAGAGGTTTTATTGGAGAATTATTATATGAATCTGGTTTTTCTACAACTTTTGTTGATGTAGTAAAAGCAACTGTTGATTATATCAATGAAACAAATTCTTATGAAATGTATATCATTGATAATAATGAAAAGAAAGTAATTAAAAATGTAAAAGCTTTTTCTCCAATTACTAATGAAGCAGATATTGTGGAAGCAATTTGTGAAGCTGATTTAATTACAACATCTGTTTGTGTTGATAATTTAGATAAAATAGCTCCTACACTTGCTAAAGGATTAAAAGAACGTTTAAATCGTGGCATAGGTAAAGTAGATGTTATGGCTTGTGAAAATGCTTTTTATGCTACAGATATGTTGAAAAAAGCTTTAGTAGAAAATACTAAAGCGCCAGTAACAGAAGAAGAACTTGATAAAGTAGGCGCTTTTCCAAATGTAGCTGTAGATAGAATTGCACTTAGCACAGTTATAAATGGCGTAAGAGTACCTCAAATTCAAGCAGCTTTTGAACTTGTTATTGAAAAAGATAAAATGGTAAATCCAGAAGCTCAACCAATTAAAGGTGCAGAATATGTAGAAAATCTTGGCATGTATCTTGAACGTAAACTCTATGTATTTAACTGTGGTCATGCTGCAACTGCATATTTTGGTTACCATAATAATTGTGAAACAATTCATGATGCTTTAGAAGTTCCAGAAATTAAAGCTGATGTAGTAGCTGTAATGAAAGAATCAGCTATGGCAATGACTAAAAAATATCCATTTAAATTTGAAGAATTAGAAGCTTATATCGAAAAAATCTTAAAACGTATTTCCTTAGAAGCATTACATGATGAAGTAGTACGTGTAGGTCGTTCTCCTATCCGTAAATTAAATCTTAAAGACCGTTTAGTAGGACCAGCTTTATTAGCTGAATCTTATGGTCTTGATAATACTCACTTAGCAAAAGCTATTGCTACAGGATATACTTTTGATTATAAAGAAGATGAACAAGCTGTAGAAATTCAGGCTTATATTGCTGATAATGGCATTGAAAAAGCAGTAGAAAAATATTCTGGACTTACAGCAGATCAAAAACTTTATCAGCTTGTAATTGAAAATTATAAAGCTATTAAAGCTTAAAACAAAGTTTTCCCCATTCCTATTCTAAATAAATAAGAAAAGCACAGCTTATAATAAGCTGTGCTTTTTATTTTATTTTTGTTTACTGATTATATATTTATCTGTAGCAAAATCAAGCATTTCTTGCCATGTTTTGAATTGAGTATTTTTAGCTACATGTT
>USPM01000029.1 GCA_900556715.1 uncultured Megamonas sp.
TTTTGATTGCAGAAGGTAAAATATCTTCTTTTACTAAATAGTATCCTGAATCTTTCTTTGTCATTACTAAATCCTCCGTACTTTTACAATGGATAATATTCTTTTAATAGTAGACATTATATCATTTTATCGTCATAATAGCAAAGGGTATTATTAAAATTTAGGTAAATTATCTGTGGCCTGCTTTTATTTTATTTTCATTTCCATTCAAAAGACGTACGATATTTGTTTTATGACGGTAAATAACAAATATAGCCGCTACAATACCAAAAATGACAAATTCGATAGACATATCAAAAGCGTAGGCTAAAATTGGCACAAAAGCCGCTGCTACAATAGAACCAAGTGATACATATTTACTAAGCACTACAATGATAAGCCAAATAAAAAAGACAGTAATTGATACTTTTGGCATCAACATAATCAATACACCAAGCCCAGTTGCTACACCTTTTCCACCTTTTAACTTTAAAAAGATAGAAGCAGAGTGTCCAACTATGGCTAATATACCACCTAAAATCATAGCTGTAGATGTGCCTACTAAAGCCATACCTAGATATACACCTAACATTCCTTTTATTAAATCAGCTAAGAAAATGACAAATCCAGGAAATTTTCCTATAGTACGCCAAGCATTAGTAGCTCCAATATTTTTACTACCATACTCACGCAAATCAACATGCCAAATTCCTTTTCCCAAAATCAAACCACTAGGAATGGAGCCAATAATATAACTACAGATTATGACTATAAGAAAATTAAATGTCATTATTCGTCATCATCCTCTTTTCTACCACGAACAATTAATTTAAGAGGAGTTCCTTCAAAGCCAAAGCTTTCTCTTAATTTATTTTCTAAGAAACGTAAATAAGAAAAATGCATTAATTCTGGATCATTAACAAATACCAAGAATTTTGGTGGTTTTATATCAGCTTGAGTCATAAAGTAAATTTTTAATTGTTTACCTTTATGAGATGGTGGTGGATTGATAGAAACAGCATCCATTACCAATTGATTTAATACGCTTGTTTGTACACGCATAGCTTGTTGGTCAGCAACATATTTCACAAGGTCAACAACGCGGTGTACACGTTGTTTTGTAAGTGCAGAAGTGTATAAAACTGGTGCGTACTGTAAAAATCCTAACTCATCACGAATATCTTCAGTAAAACGCAAGGAAGTTTTATCATCTTTTTCAATTAAATCCCATTTATTGACAACAATGATACAACCTTTACCAGATTCATGAGCATAACCGGCAATTTTTTTATCTTGTTCTGTTACACCTTCAGGTGCAGAAATCACCATTAAAACTACATCTGCTCTATCTACAGCACGAAGAGAACGCATTACGCTATATCGTTCGATAGGCATATCAATCTTACCTTTACGTCTCATACCAGCAGTATCAATCAAGGTAAAATGTGTATCTCCATCATCAAATTTTGTATCAATAGCATCACGAGTAGTTCCTGCTACATCACTTACGATTACACGTTCTTGACCTAAGAGAGCATTTACTAAAGAAGATTTACCTACATTTGGTCTACCGATAACGGCAATGCGAATTTCATCATGTTCAATATCATCATCTAAATCTTTAGGAAAATTAGCTACTATTTCATCTAATAAATCACCTACATTTAAAGCATTTGCAGCAGAAATACCGATTGGTTCGCCAAGTCCTAAATTATAAAATTCATATACGTCTAAATGCTGTTTTGGACTGTCAATTTTATTTACAGCGACAATAACAGGTTTTCTTGTATTTCTTAAGATATGACCTATTTCTTCATCATCATGAGTCATTCCTGTACGGCCATCAACCATAAATACAATTACATCAGCTTCTTCAATTGCTAGACGAGCTTGTTGACGCATGGAAGCTAAGATTTTACCTTCACCGTCATTTTCAAGTTCAATACCACCAGTATCAATCATTGTGAATTGATGATTTAACCATTCAGCGTCCATATAAATTCTATCTCTAGTAACACCTGGAAAATCCTCAACAATGGATACTCTCTTTTTACCTATTTGATTAAAAAACGTAGATTTACCTACATTAGGGCGTCCTACAATAGCTACTATTGGTTTACTCAAATTCTTCACCTCATCAATAATATTATTTTGCAAAACTCATTTATTATATACTGTCATCATTATTTTGTATAGCTAGCATTTGATTGCCATGTATAAATAGCTTTGCTTCGTTCACATTTTATGTTATGCCAATCAGCTAACAAATTCTTTAACATGATAGCATCGCTGGCAACTTTAACTTCTTCATCAGGAAAAGCTTTTTTGATATCTTCTAAAGTATAATCATCTAAGAAAATATCTTCTCCTTCACGAAGTGCACAGCTTGGAATAATAATACCATCTCTATTAGCTTTATTCTGCTTTAAATTTTTTATGATATCTTGACCTGTCAACAATCCTGTAACAGTTACCTCATGGCCAAAAAATTCATTTTCTAAAGCCAATACATTAGCATTTAAATTATCTATATTCAATTCATCAACTAGATTTTTAATCACTTTTCCTGCTGATTTTCCACAGATAATATCTAAGTTCAAAGGTTTTTGATAATTATCTCGATTAATTTTTGTTTCTTTCCATTGTTCAATAAAATTGCGTGTAAGACCTATACCATTATCAAGCTGTGGAAAACCATCATATTCTTCAGCTTTTGGCAATGGTACACCTGCTAACAGATAAAATTCATCACTTAAATAAATAAAATTCTTTCCTGTTTGTTTACGCATTTTTTCTTGCCAATGACGTACTTGTTCGATGACTTTTTTAGCACCATCGGCATCAAATGTTTTTAACGGATAACAATTTTCCCTAAACTTAGTAAGCCCTACTGGCACAATCCCCAAAGTTTTTGCATATGGTTGCATACTGATGATATCTTGAATTGTTCTATCTAATTCCGTGCCATCATTTAATCCTGGGCACAATACTACTTGTGTATGATATTCTACATCAGCTTCATTTAATTTAGCTAATTGTTCCATGATTAATTCACCACGTTTAGTTCTGAGCATTTCTCCACGAAGTTTGGGATTTGTTGTATGCACAGAAATATATAATGGCGATAAATGTAATCTGTGTATTCTCTCTAAATCACGAGGCCCCATATTCGTCATAGTTACGAAATTTCCATAAAGAAAAGATAAACGATAATCATCATCTTTTATATATAAAGAATCTCGCATATTAGGAGCTACTTGATCCACAAAGCAAAAATAACAATTATTAGCACATTGGCGAATTTTACCAAATACAGCTGATTCAAATTCTGCCCCAAGTTCTTCATCTATATCTTTTTCAAAAGCAATTATTTCTTGCTCACCATTAGTATGTTCAACTAACATTTCAATTTCTTCATCTGCTAAAGCAAAACTTAAATCAATAATATCTGTCAATTCTTGTTCATTAATAGATATTATTTTATCACCTGGTACTAATTCTAATTCTTCAGCTAGACTTCCTTGATGTATAGCTGATACAATACCGCCTTTAGCCAATCAAATCACCTCTTTTATCTTATTTTTATGTTAATTATACAATTTATCAAGTCAGAAAAAAAGAGTGATGATTTCCACCACTCTTTTTACATTTAAATATTAAATAATTATTCGTTTACTTCGTCGCCGATTGTAACAGCTGTATTATCTTGTTTTGCTAAGAAATCTTGATATTCAGCTTTTTCAGCGTCTTGTTGCACTTTTGTAATGCTAAGAGCAACTTTTTTATTATCCATATCAACATGAATAACTTTTACAGTAACTTCATCACCAACATTTACAGCTTCAGAAGCTTTTGTAATATGTTTTGGAGAAAGTTCACGCATACGAATTAAACCATCAAAACCAGGTTCGATTTCCATGAAAGCACCAAAATCTGTTAATTTCACGATTTTGCCCTTTACATAAGAACCTACAGGATATTTTTCTGCTTTATCAAACCAAGGATCGCGAACAGTATCTTTAATGCTTAAAGAAATACGTTTTGTTTCTGGATCGAAAGCTTTTACTAAAACTTCAACTTCTTGACCAACGGATAAAACGTCTGCAGGATTTTTGATGTGGTCCCAAGAAAGATCAGAGATATGTGCAAGTCCATCAACACCACCGATATCAATAAATGCACCATAATCTACTAAACGTTTTACAACACCAGTACGTTTTTCACCTTCAACAATGCTTGCTAAAGCTTCTTCACGTTTTTGTTGACGTTGTGCTTCAAGCACACTGCGACGAGAAAGAACGAGACGCTGTTTTTTAGGATCTGCTTCCATAACTTCAACTTCAACTTTTTGACCTACAAATTCATTTAAATCTTTGACAAAGTGAAGTGCAATCTGAGAAGCAGGTATAAATCCACGAAGACCAAAAGCAGTAGTGAGTAAACCGCCTTTTACAACTTGAAGAATTTCTACTTCAATAATTTGTTTTTCTTCTTTGATTTTTTCAACTTTTTCCCATGCAACTAAACGATCTGCACGAGTTTTGGAAAGAATTAAACCATTTTCGCCACCTAAAGCTACAACATATACTTTAATTTTGTCGCCAACTTTAACTACATCTGTAGCAGCTTCTGGTTCTGGATAAGCTAATTCTTTTTTTGCGATAGGAATTTCTGTTTTGTAACCGATATCTACATAAGCTTCATCACGGTTAACTAAAACCACAGTACCTTCTATAACTTCATGTGGATTGAATTCCTTCATAGATTCTTCTGCTAATAAGCTTGCCATGTCTTGCACTTTTCATATACCTCCTTGATAATCCAGTCAGGTGTAGAAGCACCTGCTGTAATACCAATTTTTTTAATATTATTGAACCAATCATTATTTAATTCATCAACTGTTTCTATATGATGAGTTATACAATGTTCGGTACATAATTGCGCTAATCGAGTTGTATTAGCACTATTGCGGCCACCAATAACTATCATCATATCAACTTCTTTGGATAATTTTATTGCAGCTGATTGACGTTTATCTGTGGCGGTGCAAATTGTTCTTAATATCCTGATATCATAAGATTTACTTAATAAAATATTAACAATTTTATTAAATAACTGAGCCGAAAATGTAGTTTGAGCTACAATTCCCAATTTAGAAATAAATGACAGTTCTTCTGCTTCATTTTCGGTACCAATAACTAATGAATTGTTACCAGCCCATTCTTTAATGCTTTTTACTTCAGGATGATCTTTTTCGCCTATAATAATAACTTTGAAGCCTTCATCAGCTAGGGATTTAGCTGACATTTGAGCTTTCTTAACATGGGGACAAGTAGCATCTGCAAGCTCTAATCCTTTTGCCTTTATTGCATCATATACACTTGGACCTACACCGTGAGAGCGAATAATTATTTTTCCATTATTCATTTCATCAACTGATTCTACTATTCCGATACCTTCATCAGCTAATGATTTTACCATTTGCGGATTATGAATTATTGGTCCTAAGGTGCAAACTTTTTTTGATAAATCAACATTATCTTTAGCAGTTTTTATTGCTCTTTTTACACCGTAACAAAATCCATAATCGTCAGCTAAAATTACTTCCAAAATTTATCACCATCAAAAATTATATTACTAAGCTTACCATATAGTATACCATACTATACTACCTTTATTCTACTGTATTTTTAGCATTGACGCAATTTCTTGCATTATTTTTTCAGTAAATTCTTGTAAATTTTCTTTATCCACTTTTTCAGCTTCAAAAACCATAGGTTTTCCATAAATTAAAGTTATTCTTCTAAATGGTTTTAACTTAAATGTTCCTTGAATAGCTACTGGCACAACTGTTGCTTTTGATTTAGCAGCAATAAGAGCAACTCCTGGTGCTCCTTTGTGTAATTTACCATCTTTACTTCTAGTACCTTCTGGAAACATACAAATACATTCTTTAGCTTTTAACATTTGTAATGCCGTTTTTATAGCAGCTCTATCGGAAGCCCCTCTTTTTACCGGAAATGTATGCACAGCTTTTAAAATATTTTTTAATATAGGTACTTTGAATAATTCTTCTTTCGCCATATAAGCTAAATGACGAGGTATAAAAGTACCTACTAATGGAGGATCCCAGTTACTTAAATGATTTGCAGCTAAAATCACAGCACCTTCTTTTGGTACATTTTCTTTTCCTTTAACAGTAGTAGGAAAAATAATAGAATAAATAAATGTAAATAATATTCTAAGTAATCCATACAACATAATCTAAAATCCTCAAATTATAATAAATTAAAATTTTGCTTAAATTATTTAATTATCAGCTAATGTAATAATTTTTTGCAAAACTTCTTCAATAGACATTTCTGTAGTATCTAATAAAATAGCATCATCTGCTTTTTTTAATGGAGATACTTTTCTTTGCATATCAGCTTCATCTCTAGCTATGATTTCCTTTTTTATTTCTTCCACATCAACAGCATAGCCCTTTTCCATCATTTCTTTAGCTCGACGATTAGCTCTTTCATCAGCAGAAGCTGTTAAATATATTTTTAAATCAGCATTAGGAAGTACACATGTCCCAATATCACGACCATCCATCAATACAGAGCCATCTTGTGCCATTTTGCGTTGAAGTTCTACCATTTTTTGACGAACTTCACTAATTGCAGCTACTTGGGATACTAAAGCTGTTACTGCTGGTGTTCTAATCTCTGAACTTACATCTTGATCATTTACAAAAATGAGCATATTTCCATTATGATCATAAGCCAATCGTATATGAATATCTTCTATCACAGTTAAAATTTGATTAGTGGTTACTGGCACATGATATTTTTGCAATACAAGCCAAGCTACACCTCTATACATAGCACCTGTATCAATATAAATATAGTTCAATTTTTTAGCTGCCATCTTAGCTATGGTTGATTTCCCTGCACCAGCTGGCCCATCAATGGCAATTACAGATTTTTTCATTATTCTCACCTATATGATTTATATATTAGTTTATTCAAAATGGGATAATATTTCATAAAATGTTGGATATGAAATATTCACACATTCACTATTTTCAATTTTTATGCCTACACCACTAGCTCCTAATATTGCAAGAGACATAGCAATTCTATGATCATCATGTGAATTACATACTGCTTTTTGTAAATTATTACTTTGTCCTCCAGTGATGATTAATCCATCTTCAGTTCCTTCAATACATGGACAAACTTTATTGAACTCATCTGTAATAACCTGCAATCTATCTGTTTCTTTAACACGTAATTCGCCAGCACCTGTGATAATAGTTTCACCTTCTGCAAACATACTAGCTACAGTGATAATAGGAATTTCATCAATGAGTCTAGGCATGATATCTGCTCCAAAAGTTGTACCATGTAATTTAGCATAGCGAACATGGATATCAGCTATTGGTTCTACTTCATCACGAATATTTATAAGTTCAATATCAGCTCCCATAGCTTTTAAAACATCTATAATACCAGTACGTGTTTCATTTATGCCTACATCTTTTAAAATAATATCACTATCTTTAATTATTGAACCTGCAACGAGCCAAAAAGCTGCTGAAGAAATATCTCCTGGAACATGAATTTCTTTTGGTGCCGTCATTTTTTCTACTCGATTTATAGTGATACTTGTACCAGATTTTTCTAATTTAACACCAAATCCTTCAAGCATGCGTTCTGTATGATCTCTTGAAGTATATGGCTCTGTTACTGTAGTTTTACCATCAGCATTCATACCAGCAAGTAAAATAGCAGATTTAACTTGTGCACTAGCCATCGGCATCTGATAATCAATACCGTGTAAATTTTCTTTTGCAGGAATTACTGTTATAGGCAATAATTTATTTCCATTTCTACCTACAATATTAGCACCCATTTGACTCAATGGATTAATTACTCTACCCATAGGACGACGGCTAAGTGAAGCATCACCTGTAAAAGTGGTTAAAAATTTTTGCCCCGCCAATATTCCCATCATCAAACGAAGTGTTGTACCTGAATTTCCAGCATCAATTATACCTTGTGGTTCTTTTAGTCCATGGAAACCATTACCTTTTACTATCAATGTATTATCATTTATTTCTTTGACATCTACGCCTAAAGCTCTCATACAATTTACAGTAGACATACAATCAGCTGCATGTAAAAAATTAGTAATTTTTACTTCGCTATCACAAAGTCCAGCAAACATTACACTACGATGTGATACTGATTTATCTCCAGGTATTAAAATTTCTCCTTTTAGTCCTGTTTTTATCGGTTGAATTTCTTTTAAAGCCTCCATAACTTCAAACCTTTCTTTAACAAATTTAATTATTTTAAGCATAATTATAACACTAGAAAGCAATAATTGTAAAAATTTTTACTATAAAGAAAAATAATTCCTCTAAAAAAACACTTGACAAATTTTATCGAATAGTTTAATGTATACATAACGTAAAGTTGTAAACATGAAATCAAATATAATAAATCCTATGAACAGACAAGTAACTTATAGCAAAAAGCTACAGAGAGCTGATGGTTGGTGCAAATCAGTGTGATGTTATAGTGAACATCATCTGGGAGGATTTTGATTGAAAAGTATTTATACTTAGTAAGTCAAAACGGTTTTTCCTCGTTATTGGAAAATACATTTGTATATTCTAGTTATCAATTAATTATTATAAATGTATTCTGAGTGTTGCTATTATTAGCAAAATTTGGGTGGTACCACGGATTTAAAAAGTTCGTCCCTTAGAAATATATTTCATATATATTTTTAAGAGATGAACTTTTTTATTATATTAATGCATGTTTGCATAAATTTATAAAGTATTTTTTTATACAAAAGATACAAAAGGAGATTTTTTATTATGGCAAAAATTTATTATCAAGAAGATTGTAATCTTAACTTATTAAAAGGTAAAAAAATTGCTGTCATCGGCTATGGTAGTCAGGGTCATGCACATGCGTTAAATTTAAAAGAATCTGGTTTAGATGTTGTTGTAGGTCTTTACAAAGGAAGTAAATCCTGGGCTAAAGCAGAAGCTCAAGGTTTTGATGTTTTCACAGCTGCTGAAGCTGCTGCTCAAGCAGATGTTATCATGGTTCTTATCAATGATGAAAAACAAGCAAAAATGTATAAAGAATCTATCGAACCAAATTTAACAGCTGGTAAAATGCTCATGTTCGCTCATGGTTTTGCTATTCATTTCAATCAGATTGTTCCACCAAAAGATGTTGATGTAACTATGATTGCTCCAAAAGCTCCAGGTCATACAGTTAGAAGCGAATATTTAAGAGGTCGTGGAACTCCATGTCTTGTTG
>USPM01000030.1 GCA_900556715.1 uncultured Megamonas sp.
TTTATCTATTATTAATTATTCGCATAAATTTGTAAAGTTAATTTCGCATTTATCGCATTATTTTGTATAAAAATATTGCTATCTTGTATACTTACTAATCTATTATTTAAACTCAATTGATGTAAAAAATCAACTATGGAAAAATAATTTCCCTGTAAAGTAATCTCTATTTCTTGTTGTACTACATTATCTTGCATTTGTTTTTCTTTAGGTGATACCTCTACAATATCAATAGCTGAATATTTTGCTATATCATTTAATTGCAATAAAAATTTTTCTTCATATATATCTGAAGGTATTTTTTCATCTAGTAAATTTAAATTAAAATTTATTTTCTCTCTGTATTTATCTATATTTTGATTTTTAACCATAAAATCATGATAATTTTTCAATTCTTCCTGTTGCTCGTTTTTTATATTCACTAAATTATCTATTCTAACCTCAATTATATTTTCTAAAAAAAATAGTACCATTACCCAAAGACTAATGATACTTATACAAATAATTAAATGCTTATAATCCTGATATTTATATTTCATCTTTACCTCATCACTATATTCATTTCAAAATCAATTAAATTATCATTTTCATTAAATTTTATTTCTCCCATCTCACTGGTTGCAAAAAATTTTATTTCTGTTAATTTTTCCTTATATTGAGCTATACTTTGATAATCCTTTGCCTTTCCTTTGATAAATATTTCTTTACCTTTTACTTTTATATCACTTAAAGCTACATTATCTACAGTTTTTGCACCTAAATTAATCAATATAGCATAAATATTTATAGATTTATCCTCTAAAGTCTTCACTAAATTTTGTTTTTCTTTAATCGTTGATTCTTCTTGTTTTAATTCATTAATATCATCGATATCTCTTTGTACTAAAGCTAATTCTTCTTTTACTATTTGTGCCTGATTTACTACTCGATAATATTTTGCAATTAAAAAGCCACCAAAAAAGCAACTAATAGATAACAATACAGTAATCAATAATAAATATATATTTTTCCAATTAAAATAACTTATTAATTGTTTTTTAGGTAAAAATTCTTGATATTTTTTCTGTACAAAACACACTAAAAGCTTACAAAAATCATCAAATATTTCTATTTGTTCTTGCTCATCTTGTATATATTCTCTATCTATCTGCAATTCACAACTAAAAAAATTATCATCTTCTCTACTTGAAAACATTGATATATACTCATCTTTCTGCTGTTTATAAATTTTTATCTCCTTAGAAGCAAATATACTCATTATTTCAAGATTTTGTTCCTCAGCAATTCGTTGCCACATAGCAATCAATTCTTTATCTAGCAAAGCAACATTTATATCATAACCATCTTTTAACACTTTTATATCATATGTATAACAATACTTTTCTATATCTATATCTATATCTTCTTTTAACTCCCAATATAAAGCTTTCTCCACTTCTGCTATAGGTATCTGAGGAAAATTATACGCTAAATGCTTTTGCCATTCATCGGCAAAATTTATTGCTAAATATTTTATTTTTTCCCTTTCTTGCTCACGACAAAACCTATACAAAACCTCTTGATAAAAATAAATATCTTCATTATTTTCTTGTATTTGTTCTTTATGAAAATGAACAATTTGCCATCTATCATCTGTTATTTTTTGTACTGTCGCTAAATATATTTCTTGCCTTTTAATATAAATAAAAATAAATCTATCCAAATCATTTACATATAAATTTCTTCCTATTTTCTTTAATTGCAATTTAACGTTCCCAACGCTGTACAATACAATCATCATCTTTCTTTTGCAGATATATAATATTTTGATTGGTAATATCATTTAAACTACTTTCTACAATTAATTTATAAATATTTTCCTTCTCTGTTTTCAATAAATACGCTTTTATTTGCACTTGTTCATTCAATTTTTCATCTATAAATACTCGTTTATCTATATAAAAAATCTTGTCCATGTCATCTATCTCATTTGCTCTTGAACAAATTTCTTGCCACCTTGTTTTATCACCTTTAAAGTCTTCAATCATTTTCAAACTTTCACTTATAGTATAATTTTCTACATTTACATTGATTTTCAATAGATTTAAACTATCATTTTCTATAATACTCATCTTATAAATACATAATGAAAAAATTATCATCATGCTTAAAACAATAAGCATAGATAAACTTATCGTCCCATCTTCTTTTTTCATGGTCATGACCTCATTTAAACTAAGGATATATGTTTTCTGATGCATTTTGATTTCGTTGTAATATTACCGTGACGAGCTTAAACTCTTGATTTGTTCTATACGTTGTACCACTCACTTCCAATTGATATAAATCATCACCTATTTTTTGACAACTATAACTTATATTATCGTTGCCAAAATAATTGCCACTATTTAAAGGTTGCTTTGCTCGAATAGTATAAATTCCATTACTTAATTTAGATACTTCACAACGATAAATAATCGCACCTTCTTTACGAAAACCAATATACTTTTCCATATCATCAGAATTGGCTGTAGCTCTTCTTTTCGTTGCAATAATCAATGTTTCTCTTTTAGCAAAATCTATTTGGTCTATAATCTCATCAGCATAAGTGATTTCCGTCACCATACTTTCAAAAATACTCTTTGTCTGTTGTTGCAACATCCAATTATCCACATAGGCTAAAATATTTTCACCAATTGCTTGTGCTACGATTAAAATTACAATCAATAAACTAAATATAATTGGCAAAATAATCAATGTATTAATTAATAAAAATCCTCTATCATCATTTAATAATTTCTCGTCTTTGATATTCAATTTGTTCTTTATCATGATATTGCCATTTTATTTTCACACTAATTTCATATACATTATCTGCTAAGTTCTGTTCATCTTTATTTACGCTATAATTCATGCCATCATATTCAATTTGACTTGGTATGATATCTTCCTGCTGTTTTTCCATGAGATTTAAATATCCCCAAGCCAAATATATCGCTGTCATTCTATAGCCATTGTTCATTTGTTGATTTCTCAATAAAGCTACACAAGTAAACACCATCACTATACTCATCATCACACTTATCAAAATCAACACTTCTACACTAAAAAATCCATTTTCATCATCCTGTAATTTTAAATTTTTCATGATGACTCCTCATAAGCATTTACAATGCGAATTCTTCCTACACGACTAATCACAATATATTTTGCTATATTTCCTCGATAAACTTTTATCGTTTTATTCGGCCAACTATTATATAAACTATTTTGACGAAAAACGTATAAATTGGCATTATCCTCAAAATCCATTCTTATATCATCAGATAAATAATGAACTTCTTCCGCTGCATTTTCATTTAATTTCAATATATATTTATCTCGATAAATATAACAAATAGGTCTAAAATCACTATCTTTCATATAATGGTAATTTCTCGAACGCTCTTGTATATTCATCAATACATTGACTAAATTTATCGCTTCACTATCCACTTGTTGCTCTTCACTAGCAAAATCTATAAACATCACACTTTGCGTACATAATGCTATAAATCCTGCTATTATGATCAATTCTACATACCACATCTATTATTAACCTATCAAATTAAACCACAAATTTAATATTCTATCAGCTTCCCAAAAAGCTATGATATTGCCTAAAATAAGCATAGGTGCAAAAGATATTCTGTCTTTTTTATTTACTTTATCTATATTCTTCAATAAAAAATATACTGCTATTATTCCGCCAATAATAAAGCTCAAATATATAGCTACAATACACTGCGGATAATTACACCACAATGACAAAACTACAGCTAATTTTAAATCTCCTGCACCCATTAACTGCTTTGGATAAAAATATATTGTTCCAAAAATAATTAAATTTATCATTATCGACCAGATTACATTTTTTAAATCTACATCAAGAACAATCAACCTAATGGTTAGAATTATTGATAAACAGCATAAACTTTTATTTTTTATCTTCAATATTTTAAAATCTACCCAAGCAATCTTTGCTAAATACATACAAATAATCAAATCAAAAATATATTCTATCACCATTTAAATCTTTACCAACTTTAACGACAGCCCTTAATTTTAATATTTAACTTTTATTCATTTCCGCTGTTTTTACCAAACTCCACCCTAGTTTTTCCCATAAATGTAGCATTTGTTTTATCTGAATTAAGACTATAATTTTCACCTGTTTCATTAGCAGTCAATACTCCATTTACATATACATCACCTGTAGGTGCTTTCACATTATCCACATCAATGTATTCACTTAAATCACTTATATTTTGTGGAGCTTTATTATTTTGCACTTTATACATAGAAATTGCCGTATCCAAAGATTGTAAATCAGCCTGTACTCTAGATGTATTTGCCATAGCCAATGATTCATTAAATTTCGGCAAAGCTATTGCTGTTAAAATAGCAATGATAGCTACTACAATCATCATTTCAATTAAAGTAAAACCATCTTCATTTGTTTTCAATTGTCTTATTTTATTCATCATTTTTATCATTCTTTCTCTCATTAAAACTTTATAATACCTCTCTACATGCCAATATTATTTATTAAATCAAATAAAGGCATAATAATAGCTATAACAAATATTCCCACTATAACGCCTACACTTACCATTAAAACTGGCTCTAACATCTGCAAACATATTTTTATAGTATTATCTATTTCTTTTTCCCAAAAGACTATCAAATATGACAACATTTCTTTTAACATACCTGATTTTTCACCAATATCTATAAATTCCTGTAGAATATTTAAATTTAATGATACCTTAGCAAAAGAATTTGCTAGTGAAAAACCTTGTATTATCAAATTCTGCACAGATTTTAAACTATCTTGAATCAATATATTTTTATTACTAGCTAACATAATATTTAATGTTTCATCTATACTGATACCGCTATTCAACAAAAATGCTAATTGATGCACTATATTCAATAAATAATACTTTTTCAAAAAATCACCTATTAACGGGAGTTGTAAAAAAATTTTTTTTGATTTTAACTTAAAATCATCTTTTTGATTTAAAATCATGATACTTATAAAAATAAACATCAATACTATACAAAGTTTTAAAAAATGTGATTTTACATTCAAACCAATCGATAAAATAACAGCCGTCAAATAAGGTAAATCAATATGCATACGTTGAAAAATATCTGCAAATGCTGGAATAACTAAAAAAATCATCAGTCCAATTACTATACATAAAATAAACAATAAACATAAAGGATAAATACATATCTGTCTTATTTTTTGTTTTA
This sequence comes from uncultured Megamonas sp., assembly GCA_900556715.1. The sequence goes on from USPM01000030.1 coordinate 5,281, forward strand.
ATTCATATTGTTTAGCTAAAAATTCTCCTGTATCTTTCAAAGCATTTGCCAATAATCCTGTATGTTCGGCTATCTGCACTGAACTTACTAGATAAGCTGGTAAATTAAACTTTTGCCAAATCGATGATAAACTAGCTCCTTCTTTTAATCCCATTATTGTCTTTTCAATAAAAGTTTTCATCATTTTATCTTGTAAATTATGCTGTACTATTTGCAAAGCTTCTATAATATCTATACCGGACTCTAAGATAATTGCTAATTGTTGACAAAGCAAAATTATATCTTTTTGCGTAATATTTTTATCTTTTCCTATACTTTGTATATATTCTTTTATACTATAGATATCATTATTATGGATAGCTATTATTAAATATTGCTCATGCTTTAAATAGTCAATTACTTCTAATTTACTATTTGCCACTAAAGAGCCTTTAATTAAATTGCCACTACGATAGTCTCTGGCCTCATAAAAAAATTTTTGCATAATTCTAACCCATATATTGTTTTACTTTATTTTCATCTACCAATTTTGCCTTAATTAATTTCAAAATATCATCTCGCATAAATTGCATTCCCATTTTTTTACTCAATTGCATCTGTGAAATTAATTGTGCTAATTGATTTTTAGCGATTAAATTTTTTACAGCCATACTAGCCAATAAAATATCCATGCAACAAACTAAATCATTATTTAATGTTGGCACCAACTTTTGAATAATAATGCTATTTAAAGAACTAGCTATTTGCATACTAACAGCTTCTATCTGTTTTTGATTAAAAAAACTTTCCATTCGTATTATCGCTTCCACTACTGAAGAAGCATGTAGTGTTCCTAATACTAAATGACCTGTTTCAGCTGCATTTAAACAAGCCTTCATTGTTTCTGAATCTCTTATTTCACCTACCATGATCACATCTGGATCTTGTCGCATTGCCATTTTTATAGCATCACTAAAATTTTCAAAATCTACATGGTATTCTCGTTGATGAATTAATGATTTTTTATTCGTAAATACATATTCAATAGGCTCTTCTAACGTTATGATATGTTTGTATTTATTTTGATTTAAATACTCTATCATCGAAGCTAATGTCGTAGATTTTCCTGTTCCGGTAGCTCCACAAATTAAAATCAATCCATTATCATTATGCAAAATATTTTGTAAAATTTCTTGCTGGTAAAATTCACTTATAGATTTTACTTTGTCATTTATCAATCTAATAGCTAAACTGTAACCTTTATAAATAGCATAAATGTTTATTCTAAATCGATGCTTAGCAAATTCATAAGCAAAATCAATTACTTTTTCGCTTCTAAATATATGCTGTTGTCTTTCATTTAATATAGTAGTTATTATTTCCTCAAAATCTTTACTCGAAAAAATTTCACCTACTAATATTTTTAATTCACTCTTTTGGCGATAATATATACATTCATTTGTAGTCAAATGAACATCTGACCATCTTCCTTCAATTGCTTTTTGCAAAACTTCTAGGAATTTCTTCAATTTGATATACTCCATTCAATGTCTTCCAAACTTCTGGGGCTGTTGTTATTCCCTGTAAAATTTTCATTTTTCCGTCGTCTAATAAAGATTTAAAATTCGTTAACATCACCTCTCGTTTAAAATTTACATCAACATCATCTTTACTTATCATCTGCCTCATTTTTTCTGTTGGTCTTAAAATCTCTTGAATAGCTATCTGCCCTAAAAAACCTGTATGATGACAATATTCACATCCTTCACCTTTATATAAATCCATACCTGAATAAAAATCTTTTCCCAAAAGTAATGATTCTAATGAATTTGTATTTGGCTTATAGCTAACTTTACATTTAGGACAAATCTTTCTCACCAATCTCTGTGAAGTCATGCCTAATAAAGCAATACTAAGCATCACAGGGCTAACGCCTAAATCAATCAATCTAGCTGGCACACCTAGGGCATTTTTAGTATGCAAAGTAGTCAATACTAAATGACCTGTCAAAGCTGTAGTTATTGCCTGTTTTGCTACCACTTCATCTCTTATTTCCCCTATCATTACAATATCAGGATCTTGCCTGAGTGAAGCCCTCAATGCCACCGCATAATCCATGCCTGCTTTTTGATTTACCTGCATTTGATTTATGCCTTCAAGATTTAATTCTATAGGATCTTCAATAGTGATAATATTTGTATCTTCTTGATTTAAATAATTCAAACTAGCATAAAGTAAGGTTGACTTTCCTGAATTTACAGGGCCAGTTATCACAATAAGACCACTTGAAGCGTTTATCATCTCCTTAAAATATTTTAAATTTATCGCCGAAAACCCCATTTGATTTAAACTCAATAAATCTTTTTTATTGCCTAATAATCTTAAAACCACCTTTTCACCAAAAATTATGGGGATCGTCGATATCCTAATATCTATATTTTGAGCAGAAAAAATAAATTTTCCATCTTGAGGTAACCGTTTTTCGGCTATATCTAAGTTACTTATCAATTTTAAATATGATATTAAAAAATTACTAATCTTATTTGAAGCTTTATATATCAATACTAATTTACCATCTATTCTCAAGCGAATTTGTAGATATTTTTCCTGTGGCTCCAAATGAATATCACTAGCTTGCAATTTATGAGCATATTCTATTACACAATCTATAAAATCACTTACTGGAGATTTATTGCGATAACCTTGCAATATATTATGCTTTCCTTGTAATTCTAAATTTCGCATAATTTTTGAAGATATCTGCTCTAATCTTTCTCTTATTTGCTCTGACAAACTTTTCATCTTCATTTCTAAATTTCTAAAAAAAATAGATGTACAGGCCTCATCTCAATCTCACCCATACATCTATGTTCATAGCGGTCTAAATAAACCCTTATTTATTTTTATTTAAATAATCATGTAATGTTTTTACCATGATATCTACATTTATATCTTTATCAGTCCATAAATGAAGTGCTGCTGCTCCTTGTTCTGCTAACATTCTTTCACCATTTAATATTTTATGTCCATATGCTTTTGCTTCTTGTAAAAATTTCGTTTCTGCAGGAACATATACAATATCATAGACAAAAGCTGATTTTTTTACATTTTCCCAATCAACTGGTGGTTTACTATCAATATTTCCTTCCATGCCCAAAGGTGTAGTATTCACCAATAAATCCGCTTGAGCTAAATACTGTTTAAAGTCTTCACTATGCCAATCACATACTTTTATATCAATTAAATCATTAAAATCATTTGCTAATAATTGTGCTTTTGCTGGATTTCTAACAGCTAAGACAATATTCTTTATCTCTTGCTTAATCAAACCACAAACAACAGCTCTACAAGCTCCACCAGCTCCCAAAATCACAGCTATTTTATCTTTTATTTCCACATTTTCCTTTAATAATGGAGTGATAAAACCAATAGCATCTGTATTATATCCATATAATTTTCCTTCTTTTATATGTACAGTATTTACTGCTCCGATTAATTTTGCCATCTCATCAATTTCATCTAAATACTTCATAATATTTACTTTATGTGGAATAGTTACATTAAAACCTGTAAAATTTAACGCTTTTAATCCTGCTACTGCATTTTCTAATTCATCTGGAGCTACAGGCATAGCGATATATGCATAATCAATACCTGCTTCTTGAATAGCTGTATTTTGAATTACTGGTGACAAAGAATGTTTTATAGGATAGCCGATTACGCCTAAATTTTTTGTTTTTCCTGTGAATACCATAATTTTCGCTTCCTTTACTTTTAAAATTTACGTTAAGTTTAAATTTTTTCTTGTAAATTAAAGTTATTACGATATTGAACGGCTTCTGCTAT
>USPM01000031.1 GCA_900556715.1 uncultured Megamonas sp.
CAATGAAGAAGGAAATAAACAAATTTTTATATTTTTATAGATTTTTGGCAACGGCTTTCTATCATGAAAACTAATTTTCGCCAAGATTTCCCTATATTAAATGATGAAGCAAACCCTGTCGTTTATTTAGATAGTGCTGCTACTACGCAAAAACCACTAAGTGTGATAAAATCCCTAGAAAATTATTACACATCTCAAAATGCAAATCCCCTTCGTGGTCTCTATAAATTGAGTGCTACTGCTACAAGTGAATACGAACAAGCTCGCCACAGTGTAGCACAATTCATCAATGCTAATGAAGATTGTGAGATTATTTTCACTAGAAATACTACTGAATCCTTAAACCTCATTGCCTATACTTACGGCATGGAAAATATCCAAGAAGGCGATGAAATCGTAATCTCCATTCTTGAACACCATAGCAATATACTTCCATGGCAAATGATAGCAAAATTAAAAAAAGCTACATTAAAGTATATGTATATAAATGATGAAGGTATTATTTCTGATGAAGAAATTCAAACAAAAATCACACCTAAAACAAAAATAGTTTCTATCACTCAAGTTTCAAATGTCTTAGGCGTTGCCACTCCCTTAAAAACTATAATAAAAAAAGCTCATGAAGTAGGTGCTATCGCCATTGTTGATGGTGCTCAAGGTGCTCCTCATATGGCAACAGACGTCCAAGATTTAGATTGTGATTTTTACGCATTCTCTGGTCATAAAATGTTAGCACCTATGGGAATTGGCATCTTATATGGAAAAAAATCCATACTTGAACAAATGCCTCCATTCTTACGCGGTGGCGAAATGATCGAAACAGTATCCGAACAAAATGCTACATTTGCCCCACTTCCAGAAAAATTTGAAGCTGGTACACCTAACGTATCTGGAGCAATAGCTTTAAAAGCCGCTATCGAATATATAAATCAAGTAGGATTTTCCTATATTGAACAACAAGAAGAAAAATTAATGAAAATCGCCATGGAAGAATTATCTAAATTGCCTTATATCACCATTTATGGCTCATCAGATTATAAAAAACATAAAGGCGTATTGAGCTTTAATATTCAAGATATTCACCCTCATGACGTGTCTTCACTTGTCGATTATCATGGAAATATAGCCCTTCGTGCAGGCAATCATTGTGCTCACCCATTATTAAAATATCTAAATGCACAATCAACAAATCGCATAAGCTTTTATTTCTATAATACAAAAGAAGATGTTTATCAATTCATTGAACAAATAAAAAAAGTAAGGAGTTATTTAGGATACGATGTTTAATCTCTATAATGAAATCTTAACTGAACACAACCTTCACCCTAATAATAAATGTTCACTAGCAGATGCTACACATCACCAACACGGTATCAATCCTAATTGCGGTGATGAAATCACGCTCTCCTTAAAACTCAATAACAATATTATTGAAGATGCTAGTTTCCAAGGTTCAGGGTGTGCTATTTCCCAAGCTTCCACAGATATCATGATTGATTTAATGCTTGATCAACCAGTCGACAAAGCCAAAGAATTATGTCGATTATTCATTGGCATGGTTCAAGGTACAATCACTGATGAAAAAGAGCTTGCCCCTTTAGATGAAGCTCTTACCTTTAAAAATATATCCAAAATGCCAGCTCGTGTAAAATGTGCCGTACTCAGCTGGCATACTATGGAAACAATCCTAGACAAAGCCCTCCAAAACTCTCAATAAATAAAAAGTATCATCTTGATTTAAATAGTTCAAAACTAAAATTAAGATGATACTTTTTTTATCTAAAATTTACCAGCCAAAATCAAGAAAAATCCCGCTAATCCTTGATAAATAAACATTTTCACTAAATCCTTTCAAATCTCGTTATCGCTGGTAAAAAATAATTAAAATCCTTGTTTATCAATACTTTTAATAGTATAATAAAAACCATAAGGATTAATTTTTCTAGCATTTAACTTTAACAAATGTTGTATTTGAATAGCCTTAAAATGGTATAAATTTTGTCGCAGCACTAAATTTAACTTTAACAAATGTTGTATTTGAATGTTTCTCCAACAGTAGGTAATGTGTATTTACATCTAATTTAACTTTAACAAATGTTGTATTTGAATACTTATTGATGACGTTTGGTATAACATCTACGTTCAATTTAACTTTAACAAATGTTGTATTTGAATGCGGGTGGGGTTCTATTCTTTTTTTTAAGAGGGCGAATTTAACTTTAACAAATGTTGTATTTGAATTATAAAAAAAGAAGGGGTGCTTTATAGCCCCCTTCTTTATTTAACTTTAACAAATGTTGTATTTGAATTCTTTTGGTTCTCAAACAATGGTAAATACTACTGGATTTAACTTTAACAAATGTTGTATTTGAATTGTTATTTTGCTTTAATATAGCCTTGCCACTATCCATTTAACTTTAACAAATGTTGTATTTGAATGGGTATCATCACAGATAGCTTAGGAAGAAAGCAAGAATTTAACTTTAACAAATGTTGTATTTGAATTTTGGATATACTATTGCTTCTTTTCTTGCTTCATCTATTTAACTTTAACAAATGTTGTATTTGAATTTTACAGCACTATCAATTACCATTTCCCTCTGTTGCATATTTAACTTTAACAAATGTTGTATTTGAATAGTATTAAAGATAGTAGGAAACGACCAAAAACAAGATTTAACTTTAACAAATGTTGTATTTGAATCTTCTAATTGTTTTTTTAATGCTGCCACTTTAGCTATTTAACTTTAACAAATGTTGTATTTGAATCAGAAACGGAGTACAAAACATGGGACAATAGATTTAATTTAACTTTAACAAATGTTGTATTTGAATATTAAAAAGGGCTGCTAAAGATAGCAGCTCTTTTTTTATTTAACTTTAACAAATGTTGTATTTGAATTGGAAAACGAAAAAATAATGAATAAAATAATGGCAATTTAACTTTAACAAATGTTGTATTTGAATGGTTTATACTTATGGAACAAAACCATCTTCTTTAGCATTTAACTTTAACAAATGTTGTATTTGAATACTAATGAGAAAAAACCTAAAGATTTAGCAAAATTCATTTAACTTTAACAAATGTTGTATTTGAATTACTAGATAAGATACCAGCCATACCGACTTAGTTTGATTTAACTTTAACAAATGTTGTATTTGAATTCGGCATAACCTTCACATATACATTGACCTATAGTTAATTTAACTTTAACAAGTGTTGTATTTAAATTCACTCTCTAGCAATAGTATAACAATGAAAAAAGCCTTAGGAACTGACCCTTCCTAAGGCTTTTGTGCGTCATCATGAGTTTGATTTCGTCTATACTTAGTATAATATATTACATAGATTTTGCAACACAAAACTTATTGTTCTTATGCAAATAAATATTTATGATAAACTACATCCTAAAAATCAAATAAAAACGGCAACAAAATGGCAACAATAAAAAAGTACCTGCATAAAACAGGCACTTTTTTAAATAAATATACGAATATTATTTTCTCACAAAAGTCATAATTATAGTATCCTCACCATAATTATGTTTCATCTTTTCATAGTCTTTAGCCTCAATAGGTGTTATAACTACAGTCTTTAAGCTAGGATTTAATTTATTTACTTTTTCTACTACACCTAAATGTTCATCACCATGAAAACTTCCTTGTACATGGAGGACTTTTGTATCTTTATGTTCCTTTAAAAATTCAACAATACTTTCCGCCATGGTATCATCTTTTAAGCATTGGGCTTTATAGAAAGCTTCTATTCTTTCTGGTGTCATCATCATATGACTTTGACCATCACCCATAGACATATAATTTTTGAATTTATCATAATATCTTTCATACTCTACTAAATGTTTTTTCGGCAAATAAATTTTATCTTTATCTTCAATTAAAGCTAAATCGCCTACTTTTGTATATTGATTAGCTATTCTTCGTGGAATATTTGATGCTAAAACATACATATCTTTTTCTTTAGCAAATTCTACCAATGGCTTATAATCTGTTTGGTAATTTTCCCATGGACGAGAATTATCTATAAATTCTGTTTCTGTTATTTCATCATTCAAATATTTATCCATTACTGGCTGAACATCTCTCTCAAACATTTCCATAGATAATATCATATCTTTATTTTGTTTATACATCTCTTGAAGAAATGATAATTCTGCTTCATGAATAGATTTTTGGTCGTGATATTCATCAAAAAATACTACATCATAATTTTGAGAAATGCTCACCGCTTTATCTAAATCAATTTTTTCTCCTTGATAATAATACTCTACGTCAGATTTTTCATCTTGTGCTTGAGCCATACCTCCTAAGCAACTAGTCAATACTAGCCCACTACAAGCAATTATTTGCCAAAACTTTTTCAAAACACCATCTCCTTTTAGTAAAAATTTATTTATTAATTAAAACAAAATAGCAAGATTTTACCCTGCTACTTTATTTAATTTATCTTATTATCTTAGAAAGTCCATTCTGCACCCAAACGCCAAATCATACCATCTAAACCAATATCACTAATTTTTTTATCAAAAATATTATCTACACCTGCATAAACTCTATTTCCTTCACCAAATTTTTTATTGAGTATAAAATTAGTTGTAGTGAAATTATAATCATTATCATCATAATGGTATTTATTAGCCCATTGTTGCCATAAAATCGCACTATATCCCCAATCATCATGATCATCATATAATAATTGCAATGTAGTCATATTTCTTGCTCTATTATCTAAACGATCACCACTCACTTTATCTGTTGCATCAAGCCAGTTACTTGTTGCTTTTATTGTCCATTTATCGTCTAAATTACGACCAATTTCCATTTCCACACCATCAATTTCAGCTTCATCTACATTTACATAACTCTGATCATAATAACTACTACCTATTTGTTTTGTAGTAATTAAATTTTTAACATCATTATTGAAATATGTTAATTTACCAAAATTATTATCTTTTTCAGCTTCAAAACTGATATCCCATGAAGTAGATTTTTCTGGTTTTAAATCTGGATTGCCATAAACATTGACAGTTTGCCCACCCATTGCACGATGCATTGCCATATATAATTCACTAATAGTTGGAGCTTTGAAGCCTTTACCCCAATTAGCTTTAATGCGACTATTATCACTGATAAAATATGTCGCACCTATTTTCGGTGTAACTTCCCCACCAAAAGAGCTATCATGGTCATAACGCATAGATGGAATTACTAATAATTTATCATTCACTTGCCATTCATCTTGGATATATCCTGCCCAAGTATTTATTTCTTTATCTGAATAATATTTATTACTCACTATTCCATTTCCTGATTGACTTACTTGATGTACATTATCACCTCCATCACTCAAACGAGTGCCTTCGACTTTATTTTGACGATATTCACCGCCAAACGTCAAAAGATGATTATCATTTAATTGCACAGTATTCTTACCTTCTATGCCCCAAAGTGTATAAGTAGATTTATCCCAATCATATTTTGGATACATTGAACCCAAAATATTTTCCATTGGTCCTGGGAAATTATTGCGATAATTATATAAATTATTCTCTTTATCCAATCTACTATAAAAAGTCCTAATCATATAATCACTATTATCAGTTTTGCCACTATAACCTAAGCTATAATCATATCTTCTATAATCATACCATTCTTTTTTATCCTTACTAGTTTGAATAACGCCTGTTGATGTATATTTATCAGCATAATCTGCCTTTGTATGTTCATTATAATAGCCAAGCGTCAAATCAATTTCTTTATCATTGCCTAAATCCCATGTTCCAGCAAAATTAAAATCTTGAATAGGGCCATAATAATTACTGCCTTCATCTCCAGCTTGCATATTCTTGCGTACATCACTAAAACGCATATCAAAAGTAGAACTGAAATTTCCCTGTTTACCAAAATCTATATGATAATAATTATTTATAGCTTCTGATCCTGTAGAAAGACCTACCATAACTGATGGCTCTTTTGATTTTTTAGTGATGATATTAATTACTCCACCTAAAGCATCTGAACCATATTGTGCTGAAGCACTGCCACGTACAATTTCAATACGTTCAATATTTGACAGACTCAAGCGACCTAAGGCATAAACATTTTGTGTGGCACTTGTATCTTCTCCAGCAAATCTTTTACCATCTATTAAAATTAAAGTATGATTTGTACTCATTCCGCGAATCATCACATTATGACCTGCCATACCTGCTGAAGTTACATCTACATTAGCTGCCAAACGAAGTGCAGAATAAACATCTGTTGCTCCTAATTGCTCAATATCTTCTTTAGTAATTACTTCTACAGTTTGCGGTACAGCTTTTACTTCCTCTTGAGTTCGTGTCGCTGTAACTACTACATCTGGTGTAACTATCACATCATTATTTTGTATATCTTGTGCATATACTGGACTTGATAAACCTAATAACACTGATAAAGTCAATAAAGTTTGTTGTTTTTTTGTAGATAATCTCATTATATTAACTCCTTTGTATGTAATTGTTTATATTAACAATAATCATTATCATTAATATAAACAGATTAAACGTATTATTTGCTTCTCTTTAGCTATGAATATTTTTTATTTAAAAAGTAATCTCTGCTCCTACACGCCAAATTCTACCTTCTAAATAAATATCTCCTATTTTTTTATCTCCAATATTATCTACACCTGCAAAAACTCGTCCACTTCGACCATCATCAAAAGCGAATTTTTTATTTACTACAAAATTTAAAGTATTATAATCATAATTTTCATTAGCATAATGATAATTACTTATCCAAGAATTCCAAAGCTTAGCACTATATCCATTAATATCATTATCATCATAATTCAGTTCTAAAGTGGAAATATTATCGGCTGTCGCAGATACTTTTTCCCCATCACTATCTTTAGCATTGAGCCAATTACTAGTCGCTCTAATAGACCAATTATCATTGAATTGGCGACCTACTTCAAATTCTACGCCATCAGTTTTGGCATCTTGAGCATTGATAAATGTATTTTTTCCATTTACTTTATCATATGTTATTAAATTATCGTATTTACTATTAAAATAATTTAATTTCAACCAATTATTATCTTTTTCAGCTTCAAAACCGAGTTCCCATGTAGTAGCTTCTTCTGGTTTCAAATCTGGATTTCCATATATCGTAGTAAAACCATGATCTTGCCCAGCATATAATTCCACTAAATTCGGAGCTCTCCATGATTTACCCCAATTAGCTTTGATGCGACTATTATCACTTAGAAAATAAGTTGCACCTAATTTTGGTGTCGTTTTTCCGCCAAATTGTTCATCATGGTCATATCTCACTGCTGGAATAAATAAAATTTTATCATTTATAAACCATTCATCTTGAATATATCCAGCATAAGCAGAATTGTCCTTGCTATTACCTTCACCTAAAGCTAAGATTGGGCCTTCTACGCCTATATTTTTATATTCAACACCATAAGTTAATAAATGCTCATCTCCTGCTTGTACTGTATTTTTAGCTTCAATACCTAAAGTATCAAATGTATTTTGCTTATAACTATTATTTTTACTGCCCTTATATTCTTCCTTATCATATCGATTATAATAAGCTCTAATCATATAATTACTATTATCGCCTTTTCCATTATAAGCTATGCTATAATCTTGATTTGTCTTATCATAATTTGTGGAACTTTTGCCCATTCCCATAGAAGAATAATCTGTTATTTTCTTTGATTTTTCATCATAATAACCTATATAAAAATCTAAATTATTACTATCATCAAATGCATACGTTCCACTAAAATCATAATTTGTTCTAGGGCCAAAATAATTCGTCCCTGTGCCACCGACAAATTCACGTTTACGATATTTGGCAAAATTAGCATTCACTACCCCATTGAATTTACCTTGCTGACCTAAATCAAAACGATAATAATTATTCATGACATCAGTTCCTGTATTTGCTCCTACAGTTACAGATTGTTCTTTGGATTTTTTCGTAATAATATTGATTACTCCACTTTCAGCATCTGCACCATATTGAGCGGAGGCTGCACCTCTAACAATCTCAATGCGTTCTACACTAGATAAATTTATCTTATCTAACTGAACCTCCCACGACTAAAGTCGCGGGGTTCTCGGTCAAGTATTCTAACGAATACAGTATCTCCGAGCTATCCCCATAGTTCCTACGGTTCTTGTATATATTACTTAATATTTAAGCTATGTTTAATATTCTTAATCCTTCATTTCTAATATTTATAGCTGCATTTACATCTCTATCATGATGTGTTTTACATTTAGGACAGTTCCACTCTCTAACATTTAAGTTTTTTATTTCAGTATTTTTATATCTACAAACATGACACAATTGGCTTGAAGGATAAAATTTATCTATTTTGACAATAATTTTGCCAAACCATTTGGCTTTATATGTTAGTTGTCTCATAAACTCTGACCAGCTGACATCAGCTATATTTCTTGCTAATTTATGATTTTTCATCATGTTTTCAACCTGCAAATCTTCAAGACAGATTACATCATAATTTCTGATAAGTTGACATGTCACTTGATGAAGTAAATTATGTCTTTGATTAGCAATTCTATCATGTAACTTTGCCACTTTTACTCTAGCCTTTTCCCAATTTGAACTTCCTTTTGTTTTTCGAGAAAGCTCTCTTTGGAGTTTAGCTAATCTAGTCAGTGATTTTTGCAAGTATTTAGGATTGCTATATTTTACTGCATCTGAGGTTATGACAAAATCCTTTATTCCTAAATCTAAGCCAACATATTTATCCGTTTTGATGAATTCAGGTTGAGGCAGGTCTGTACAACATAGTGCAATGTAATATTTTCCACTAGGAGTCTGTGATACTGTCGCACTTAAAATCCTACCTTCTATTTGGCAATATTTATCTCTTATTTTTATCTTACCTATTTTAGGTAGTTTTATTTTATTTCCTAAAAATACAATGTTGTTATTTGTCATATTTGT
>USPM01000032.1 GCA_900556715.1 uncultured Megamonas sp.
CATGATGACTATCACTCATAATTCCTATTTTCATTTTAAATATTCACCTAGTTGGTTTTCCATTTCACGTAGTGCTTTTCCGCGATGACTAATTTTATTTTTTTCTTCTATACTTAATTGTGCCATAGTCTTTTGCAAATTAGGAACAAAAAAATATGGATCGTAACCAAAACCATTGTTGCCTTGAGCAAAAATGCGAATAATACCTTCGCATTTTTGAGTACAAGTTAATATTTTTCCATCAATATCTACAAATACCAATGAACAAACATACTGTGCTGGTGATTGTTCTACGTTTTTCTTTTGTAATTCTTCAATCATTTTTTTATTATTAGCTAAATCATCTGCATGATAACCAGCAAATCTAGCTGAATAAATACCAGGGGCACCATCTAAGATATCAATTGTTAAGCCTGAATCATCTGCTAGACAAGCATAACCTGTTTGCTTTACATAAAATTTTGCTTTTTTTATAGCATTTTCTTCAAAAGTATTGCCATCTTCAATAGCGTCTGGTAAAGAACCAAATTCACTTAAAGAATGAAGTTCTACAGGTAAATTTTTGAAAGCATGAATCATTTCTTTGACTTTACCTTGGTTTTTTGTAGCTACGATAATCTTCTTCATCATGGAATCCTTCCTATCTTCCAAACTAAATCATTACCTAAAATATCTTTTTCATAAGAAATCAATTCATCTATACCCTTTTGAGCATAGGAAAGCATTTTATGAAATTGTTCATGTGTAAATGGATGTTTTTCTCCAGTTCCTTGGATTTCTATAAATTGTCCTTCGCCAGTCATAACAACATTCATATCAGCTATAGCAGTAGAATCTTCTTCATAGCATAAATCTAAAATTGGCTCATTATCTTTAGAAATTCCTACACTTATAGCGGCTATGAAATCTTTTAATGGAAAAGGTTTTTTAGGATCATAGATCGTGGATAATGCTTCAGCTAATGCCACGAAAGCTCCAGTAATGGAAGCAGTTCGCGTTCCTCCATCAGCTTGAATTACATCACAATCAATGATAACGGTTCTTTCGCCTAATGCTTTAAAATCCATTACACTGCGTAATGAACGTCCAATAAGACGTTGAATTTCTTGTGTTCTTCCATTTTGTCTACCTCGAGAAGCTTCTCGAGGTGAACGAGTTAATGTTGCAGATGGAAGCAAGGAATATTCCGCATTTAACCAACCTGTGCCACTACCACGTAAAAAAGAAGGTACACCATCTTGAATAGTAGCTGCACAAATCACTTTAGTATTTCCTGTTTCGATCAAAACAGAACCTGCAGGATATTTTTGAAAGTATTTTGTTATTTTAAAACGACGCAATTGGTCTGCGTTTCGTCTATCAATTCTAGTCATATAAATAAAAAATCTCCCAAATAATATATTTAAGTTATTTTAAACTGTCAAGATATCCTTGAAGAATAAATACCGCAGCCATTTTATCAATAACTTTTTTGCGTTTAGCACGACTGACATCGGCTTCTAATAAATAACGGTCGGCTGCTACAGTAGATAAACGTTCATCCCAAAATATAATTTCAGCATCAGGAATATCTTCTAAGATTTTATCTGTAAAATGTTTCACAATATCACAACGTTCGCCTACGGTGCCATTCATATTTTTAGGCAAACCTACAACGAATTTTTTAGTTTCATATTGTTTGCTCAATTCACGAATACGAGCTAAATCATGTTTATAAGATTTACGGCGGATGGTTTCTACACCTTGTGCCGTAAATAAAAGTTCATCGCTAACTGCAATACCGACTGTTCTATCGCCAATATCAAGGGACAGTATTCTCATAAATATTTATTCACCTTTTTTTATATTCTCATTGTTTTCTAAGTAGAAACGAACAAGTTCTTCTAATAATTCATCTCGTCCTAATCTACGAATTTCATTTCTAGCATTTTTATTGCTAGTGATATAAGCTGGATCATCAGATAAAAGATAGCCAACTAACTGATTGATTGGACTGTAACCTTTTTCAAGCATTGCACGACAGGATAAGCAAAGTGCTTTTGCCGCTTTATCATCATCTGCACCAAAATTAAACATCATAGTTTCATCTTTAATATTGGACATAATAATCACCTCAAAATATCTATATTTATATAGTAGATTAATCTATGTACTAATTATAACAAAAAATTAATCTTAAAAACAGTAATTGTTTTTATTAAGCATACATCTATAATAAATATATTTAAAACAAAAAAGAGGCTGATTATCAGCCTCTTATCTTTTAAATAAAATATAATTTATTTAATTTGAGATTGAATTATTTCATGAGCTTTAGCAAATGCTTCATTTAATTTTTCTGGTTGTTTACCACCGGCTTGAGCCATATCAGGACGGCCACCACCATTACCACCAGTAACCATAGCTACTTCTTTTATGATTTTGCCAGCATGAAGACCACGTGCTACGCCATCTTTGTTAGCTTTTACAACGAAGTTAACTTTATCATTGATTACAGCACCAAGAACAACTACACCAGCTTTATCAAATTTGTTGCAAAGTAAATCTGCACTATTACGAAGTTCATCCATATTAGCAGCTTGAATTTTACCAACAACAACATTAACGCCGTTATATTCTTTTAATGCCATCAATAATTTATTGGAATCAGCTTTTGCACGTTCAGCTTGAACTTTAGCAATTTCAGTTTTCATTTCTTTATTTTCGCTGAGAAGATTTTTTACTTTATCGCAAAGATTATCTTCATTAGTTTTTAGTGTTGTTATAGCTTTTTGTAAAAGTTCAGCTTTAGCGTTCATGTATTCAATAGCAGCTTTACCTGTGATGGCTTCAATACGTCTAACACCGGCAGCTACACCTGTTTCACTGACGATTTTGAACATACCGATTTGGCCAATATTTTTAACATGGCTACCACCGCAAAGTTCCATACTGAAATCTGGTACAGTAACTACGCGAACGATATCACCATATTTTTCACCAAATAATGCCATAGCACCAGCTTTTTTTGCATCTTCTTGGTTCATATGAGTGATTTTGACATCTTTACCTTTTAAGATTTCAGCATTTACCATTTCTTCTACTTGTTGTAATTGTTCAGCATTAATTGGTTCAAAGCTAGAGAAGTCAAAGCGTAAATGATGAGCATTTACTGCAGAACCAGCCTGATTGATATGATTGCCTACAACACGTTTTAAAGCAGCTTGTAAAAGATGTGTTGCTGTATGGTTACGTGCAGAAGCGAGTTTATTTTCCATATCTACAGTTATTTCTACAGTATCGCCAATACGAAGACTACCTTCTGTTACATGAACGATATTATATACGGAACCATCAGGTAATTTTTTAGTATCGATAACCTGAGCTTTACCCATATCTGTTTTTAAGCTACCGATATCGCCTTCTTGTCCGCCACCTTCAGCATAAAATGGAGTAACGTCTAAGATAAGACCAGCTTCATCGCCGTCTTCAAGGCTATCTGTAGTTTTAGCATCTTTCCAAATGCAAACAATTTTTGCTTGGCGAGCATTTTCATCAATTTTAAGTTCGCCGATGTTGCTATCACGTAAATCAGGAATATCCATACGTTTATTTTCGCCACGAGCATTACGTGCACGAGTACGTTGTTCATCCATAGCTTTATCAAAAGCTTCTTTATCTAAAGTCATATTGTTTTCATGAAGAATTTCATCTGTTAATTCCCATGGGAAACCATAAGTATCATAGAGTTTGAAGCCAACTTCGCCATCAAGTACAGTTTTATTTTCAGCTTTTAATTTTTCGATTTCAGCATTTAATAAGTCCATACCTTGAGTAAGTGTAGTAGCGAAGCGATCTTCTTCTAAGCTGATTACTTTTTTGATATAATCTTTTCTATTTGTGAGTTCATCATAAACACCACTGTAGATTTCAGCAACTACATCAACGGCACCAGCTAAGAATTTATCTTCAATGCCAAGCATACGAGCATGACGTACAGCACGACGTAATAAACGACGAAGTACATAGCCACGACCTTCATTAGAAGGTAGTATACCATCCATAACCATGAAGGAAATACTTCTAGCATGGTCAGCAATAACTTTTAAAGAAATATCTGTTTCTTTATCTTTGCCATATTCTTTATTGGCAACTTTGCTAGCATATTCAATGATAGGGAACATTAAATCTGTTTCAAAGTTGGAAGGTTTATTTTGTAATACTGAAGCAAGACGTTCAAGACCACAACCTGTATCAATGTTTTTATGTACAAGTGGATTATATTTGCCATCTTCAGTACGATCATATTGAGTGAATACAAGGTTCCAGATTTCAAGATAACGGTCGCAATCACAGCCAACGCCACAAGTAGGGCTACCACAGCCACGTTCTTCACCGAGATCAATGAAAATTTCAGAGTCAGGACCGCATGGACCAGTACCGATTTCCCAGAAATTATCTTCTAATTTAACGATATGTTCTGGATTGATATCTGTTTCTGTTGTCCAAATTTTGTATGCTTCATCATCATCAGGATAGATTGTAGCCCAAAGTTTATCTTTTGGAAGTTCCAATTCTCCAGTTAAGAATTCCCAAGCCCATTTAATAGCATCATATTTGAAATAATCACCAAAAGAGAAATTACCAAGCATTTCAAAATAAGTATGGTGACGAGCTGTACGACCTACGTTTTCAATATCACCAGTACGTACGCAACGTTGACTTGTAGTGATACGTGTACGAGGTGGAGTCATTTTTCCTGTGAAATAAGCTTTAAAAGGAGCCATACCAGCACCAATCATCAATAAACTAGGGTCATCTTTTGGAATTAAAGATGCACTAGGAAGTTCCAAATGTCCATTTTTGACAAAAAAGTCAAGGTATCTTCTACGGAGTTCTTTTCCGCTCATGTACTTCAAACTAATCTACCTCCAATATTTTCAGTTAAAAATTTGATTTATTTCTAATAAAAAAAACTTCTATAATTATATATAATAAATTATTTCAAGTCAATTTATCAAGGTATTTAAAGCTTTTGTAAATTAAATCGTTTAGCAAAAGTTTGTGATTTTCGTATATCCAATTTTTGTTGTGGCAATGCCAATAAATATATTTTATCTTGTTTTACATTTAAAATAGCTATTTCTTCTAAGATAATTAAACATTGCTTTAAAGCATGATCAGATAAATAAATATTATAAAGTTGTTTCAATAGATTTTGACATTCTTCAACAAAAAAAATATTTTTTCCTGTTATTTTCTCTTGTCTACGTAAGCAAAGATAGATTTTACCTATAATATCATATGGTGGGAACTCCTCTAAATATGAAATTTTATGCTTGCTTAAACGTAAATCATTTAATTTAAATTGCAGATAAGTACGGTCATTCCAGTGATTTAATTCTGGTTGAAATAAAATATCCACATATTTATCTATAATATTATCAGCAAAATCTGCCATATGCCAGCCAACAGCACTATATTGCACATCTTTATAATTAAAATTAAAACGAAGGTGATTATTTTCTCTTCCCATTTTCATGGCTTTTGTTACTAAAAGATTTTGACATACAAATAGCGGTTTAGGATTTCCCATACCGAATGGTTCAAGAAGGGATAATTCTTCGATAAAATCTAAAGTTATATCCTGCGGAGTAAGTACATTTTCTACTTGATATACCGGTATTAAGTCTTCTGGGAATAAATTTTCTTCAGCATATATTTGCATATGTGAGATAAAATCATCTAATTTAGCCAAATCAATCGTAAAGCCTGCTGCTTTTGAATGACCACCATAAACCATTAAATCTTGTTCACAATAAGTTAAAGCATTTTTCATATGAAATCCATCAATACTGCGACAAGAAGCCTTACCAATATGATCTTTTGTAGCGATGATTATTATTGGTCGATAATATTTTTCTTGGAGGCGAGAAGCTGCTATACCGATGACACCTTCATGCCAATTTTCGCCTACAACTATGATTACTTTATTTTCTTGAAGATGATTTTGTTCGATTTTTATAACTGCTTCATGAAAAATATCTTCGACAATTTCTTGACGTTGTCTATTTTCATCATCTAAATATAATGCTTTTTCATGAGCGATATTTTTATCAACAGCTAATAATAATTCAACGGCAATACTGGCATGAGTTAATCTTCCAGCGGCATTTAGACGAGGTGCTACACCAAATCCAATATGACCAGTATTAATTGCTGTTTCATCATAGTTACAAATATCAATTAAAGTCTTTATACCTAAATTTTGAATATTAGCTAAACCTTTTTTGACAATACGTCTATTTTCGTCAATTAAAGGAACTATATCTGCTACTGTACCTAAAGCGACTATATCTAGATAGTTTTCTAATTCTTCAATATTTTTGCCTAGGCTTTGATATATTCCTTGGCAAAGTTTAAAAGCGACACCTACTCCACAAAGATTTTTATTGGGATAATTACATTGTATTTGTGTAGGATTGATAACTGCTAATGCTTCTGGCAATATTTCTCGTGGTAAGTGATGATCTGTGATGATTATATCTATTTTGTCTTTAGCATATGCGACTTCTTCTAAGGCTGTAATGCCACAATCTACAGTGATTAACAAATCATATTTAGGTATTAATTTTTCCAAAGACTCTATATGCAAACCATATCCTTCACTATGACGATCAGGTAAATAATAATCAATTTGAAAACCTAATTTGGTAAAAACTTTCATCAAAAGAGCAGTAGAGCTTACGCCATCGACATCATAATCTCCATAGATACAAATTTTTTCTTTATTTTTTAAAGCTAATAATAATCGTTCACAAGCTTTTTGCATATCTTTTAATAAAAAAGGATCATGATAGGGTATGTTTTCAGGGTGTAGGAAGATATTTGCAGATTTTACATCTAAATTTTTTTTAGTTAAGATTTCCGCTAAACTAGATGATATATGCAATTCTTTGGCTAAAGTCATTTGCTTTTTTTCATCAATAGGAAGCATTTCCCATCGTTTATTCATAAATTGATAAAACCTCCTTTTTATTTTTTTTATAAAACTCATAGATAAAATTTAATTACTTTTTACAAGTAATTAATTGTTATTTGTTTTACAGTATAAAATGAATATGATAAAATGTAAATTATTATAAAAAATACATAACATTAATGCGTATTTAATGTATAAATATTATTAAATTAATTTATATTAAAAATATTAAAGGTAGTTTTTACTACTAAAATCGACAAATTACTCTGATTTTTGATGATAATTTTTTAGAGTAATTAAAAGCTGGAGGATAAAAATATGTCAGGTAAAAATATTCTTGTTGTTACAGCGTCAATGGGGTCTGGTCATAATAAGGCTGCCAATGCTGTTGCGGAGGCGATAAAAAGAAAATATCCTACCAATAAAGTAAATGTAATTGACTTTATGTCAACTGAAACAGCCTATTTTAATAGTTTAGTCAAAGATATATATTTAAAAATGTTAGATCATACACCTAGTGTATATGAATTTTTTTATAAATTCACTTCTGATTCCACTAAAGGTAGCACTATACAATCTGTATTTGCTCATGCCATGAAAAAAGATATGCGTGAACTCATCAAGAAATATGAAGCAGATATGGTGATTTGCACGCATCCATTTCCTTGTGCAGCAGCCTCTTATTTAAAACAAACAGGTGAAATTAATATTCCTTTAATTACTGTAATGACGGATTTTTGTGTACATCAATTTTGGTTATATAAAAATATAGATATTTATTTTACTGCTAATGATTTGTTAAAAAGAGATATGGTAAATCAAGGCCTATTAGAAGAACGTATTTTTTCCACGGGAATTCCAGTTGGTTATAATTTTCGTCTAGATTATGATAGAAAAGATTTATTAGCTAAATTTAAATTAGATGAAGATAAACCAGTGGCATTATTAATGGGTGGCGGTCTTGGTCTAGGTGGCGTAAAAAATGCTCTTTATCAACTAGAACGATTGAAAAAAGATATTCAAATCCTTGTCATCACAGGTGCTAATGTATCTTTATGGTCAGAAATGAATGAATATGCTCAGCATTCTAAACATAAGGTTTTCGTTTGGGGTTATTCCCATAATATACAAGAATTCATGTCTGTAGCTACATTTTTAATCAGTAAACCAGGAGCACTCACCATCAGTGAAGCCTTGACAAGAGAATTGCCGATGATATTGCATGATCCTATACCAGGACCTGAAATGGATAATGCAAAATTTGTTTCTGATAATGGTGCAGCTATTTGGGTAAAACATCAAGATACTTTAGATGCTGTAGTTCGTGAGGTTTTATCAGACGTAACTATCTTGCCAAAACTCAGAGCAAATGCTAAAATGCTAAAAAAACCATATGCTTCTGATAATATAGCAGATATTATCGCCAATATGCTAGGATTAGAATAAACAGAGATTTTATAATAATCGATAGGTGAAGACATGATTAGAAAAATAATAGAAAGATTTATTATTTTTTCCTTTGTTATAATGATTGTTTACTTGGGCTTTATTATCATAAAACAAGAAATGTATTTAAGCCAAGTAAAAGATCAAACCATCATAGCTGAGGAACGTTTAAATAAAGCTAAACAGATAAACGAAGAATTAACCACAGAAAAAAATAAGTTGAATACAACTGAATATATAGAAAAAGTTGCACGTGAAGAATTAGGAATGACAAAACCAGGAGAAGTGCCATATATTTCTGAAGAAAAAGAATAACATTTTGTTGACACTATTTGTTTTGCAAGGTTATAATAATAAAAGCTTAAAGCTAATTATGCTAATGATCTTAAGGAGGACATAAAAGTAGTATGTCAATCGAAGTTGGCAATATCTTAGAA
>USPM01000033.1 GCA_900556715.1 uncultured Megamonas sp.
ATTAATGGTGAAGTAAAACCAGGTGTTCGCAGCAATAGAATTTATCAAGGTTTTATTGTAAAATAAGATTAAGATAAATTTATTGCAAAGAAGGGCGAGATTATGGATAAACAAAAGTATATTTGCATAGACATCGGTGGTACAGCTATAAAATATGGTTTGGTAGATGAAAAAGGGGTTTTTATAGAAAAAAGCTCCATGCCGACAGAAGCTAAATTATATGGTGGTCCGGGTATTGTAGAGAAAGTAAAAACAATTATTAGTGGCTATATTACTAACTATCAAGTTGCTGGAGTTGCCATATCTACAGCTGGCATGGTAGATCCAAAAGAAGGATGTATCTTCTATGCTTTACCAGATGCAATACCTGATTATACAGGAGTACAGTTAAAGAAAATTGTTGAAACTGAGTTTAATTTAAATTGTGCGGTAGAAAATGATGTTAATTGTGCAGCTTTAGGCGAAATGTGGTTAGGAGCAGGAAAAGGTTGTTCTTCACTATTTTGCATAACTGTAGGAACAAGCGCAGGCGGTTGTGCTGTATATAATCATCAAGTAATACATGGTGTTTGTAATAGTGCTGGAGAAATTGCTTATATGAGAATTCCTAAGGGAACAATGCATGAAGTAGTTTCAACAACTCGATTAGTAAAAGATGTAGCAAAAGCAAAACAATTAGATGAAAAAGAATTAAATGGTAAAATCATTTTTGATTGGGCAAAAAATGGTGATGAAGATGCTAAATTTGCTATTAATACATTGATGGAAAATTTAGCAGATGGCATTACTAATATAACAGCTGTTTTAAATCCTGAAATGATTATTTTAGGTGGTGGCATAATGGCTCAAAGAGAATATTTAAGACCATTAATAGATAAAGCTTTAAAACAAAGATTAGTAGAAGATGTGTATAATCATACAAAAGTGGATTTTGCAAAATTGGAAAATGATGCTGGTATGTTAGGTGCATTATATAATTTATTGCATCAAACAAATTGATTTGGGGAGAAGATTATGAAAATATTACATCAATTAGATAGACCAAAATTTAAAGCATCAAAATCTGATAAAATTTTAATAAAATATATAAAAGAAAATGCAGAAAAATTTTGCACTACACCAATCGCTTTATTAGCTACAAAATGTAAAGTTAGTGAAGCTACTATTACACGTTTTGTAAGAAAAATGGGCTTTAGTAGTCTTCAATTATTTAAACTTACATTGACAGAAGAGATGGTCAAAAATGAAAAAAGGACTATAATCAGTAGAGATATTACTAGTAATGAAAGTATTATCATAACAGCAAATAAATTATTAGCTAATAATATTGCAACTTTGGAACAAACAGTAAGTGATCTAGATGAAGAAACTTTATTGAAAACCGTAAATATGTTAAAGGAATCTGAGCGTATATTTTTTATAGGTTTAGGAAATTCTGGATTTGTAGCAGATGATTCAGCTTATAAATTTATGCGAATTGGTTTTAATACAAGAGGTATAGATAATAGCCATCTTATAATGCTTCATATGGCACTTTTACATGAAAATGATGTCGTTGTTGTCATTTCTCATTCAGGAGAGTCATTTGAAATCATAAAAGCAGTTGAATTAGCTAAGAAAAATAGTACAAAATTAATAGTAATAACATCAAATAGAGATACTGTTTTGAAAGAATATGCTGATGCTTGTATTTTTTATGAAACAAGAGAATCTACATTGGAAACTGGCTCAATTACCACAAAATTAACGCAAATTTTTATCATTGATTTATTATATACTCAGGTTGTTAAAGATACTATGGATTTAGCTTCTGCATTTAAACAAAGAACAACAGAAGCAATTAATATTTTACGATTAGATAATAAAAAATAAAAATTTAAAATTAAAGGAAAATAAGGAAGGTATATATAATGCGTATAATAGTTACAGATTCCTATGAAGTAATGAGCAAAGTAGCAGCAAGAATTGTGGCAGGTCAATTGTATTTAAAACCAAATAGTGTTCTTGGGCTTGCAACAGGTTCTACTCCAGAAGGTATGTATGCTAATTTAGTAAAAGTACATCAAAATATAGGTTTAGATTTTTCAGAGGTAATCAGTTTTAATTTAGATGAATATATAGGTTTAGATAAAGATAATGAACAAAGTTATTATTACTTTATGCATAAACATTTATTTGACCATGTAAATATTAAACCTGAAAATATTCATATACCAAATGGAAATCCTAAGAATTTAGAAGAAGAATGTAAAAAATATGATGAATTGATTGAAGCAAAAGGTGGAATTGACCTTCAAGTTTTGGGAATTGGACAAAATGCACATATTGGTTTCAATGAACCAGATATTAAATTTGAAGCAACTACACATAAAGTTAAATTAGATGAAGAAACAATTGAAGCAAATTCGAGATTTTTTAAAGATAAAGAAGATGTACCTAAATATGCTATAAGTATGGGTATTAAAACTATTATGCTCGCTAAGAAAATCATCTTACTTGCTAGTGGTAAAAATAAAGCGGAAGCAATTTATAAAGCAATATATGGCAGTGTAAGACCAGATGCTCCAGCTTCTATTTTGCAATTGCATCAAGATGTAGTAGTAATTGTAGATAAAGAGGCAGCATCTTTATTACCAGATAAAGATAAAAAAGTTATTGTAAAATAATATAAGTAAAATTAATAGAAATTGCACTTTGAATTTATTGTATAATTTTTTCAAAGTGCTTTTTTTATAAAATTTTATTTATGAATGTAAGGATGAATAAAAATAAAAATGAAAATGTAATAAAATGCAATAATATTTCATATATATCAAAATTATAGTTATGATTTTGATATGTTTAATAATTATTGAGAGAAATTTTTTTAGAATAAAATAAAAATATTAAATTTTATTGCACAAAATTTGAGGGTATGATAAAATAAAAATAGACAGATTACTAATTAGATTAGGTCTTAGTCCAATGTTAAGTATTGCCATATTAACATTGGACTTTTTTGTTTATATCCTTTAGTTAATTGAACACAAAAAGTATTTTCTATGAATATATTTATGTTATATGAAAGGGAAAGGTGAGTGTGTATGAATGGTAAACAATGTGAAATTATAAATGTTTTAAATCACAACACCTTGATTTGCAAAAATGATGATGGAGAAACCTATGTATTTTTTGGTAAAGGTATAGGTTTCAAAAAAAAGAAAGGCGAAAAATTTATAAATGATGATAATGTACAAGACTATATGTTGGTCTTAGAAGCTAAAGAAGCTTTGAAGTATAAAGAATTGTTAAATCAAGTGACAAATAAAAAATTGATAGATGTTGTACAAAATATTGTTTATGAAGCTAATAAAGAATTTGATAATAAAATAAATGCAAAATTAAATTTAACATTGTTAGATCATTTAAATTTTGCCATGGAACGACAAAAAAATAATATTATTATCAATTATCCGTTTTTAAGTGAATTATCATATATTTATCCTAAAGAATATGAATTCTCAAAAAGAGCATTTAATTATATAAACAGAGAATTAAAAGATTCTATTCAATTTGATAAAGCAGAATTGGGTTTTTTAGTATTACATATTCATGCTGCTATTAAAAATATGAAAGTGTCAAATTTATTATTAAATAATACTATCGTTTACGATTGTACGAAATTAATAGAAAAAGAGACAAAGACTAAAATAGATTATGGGTCTATCTATTATACGAGTTTTATCAAGCATTTAGAATATGCTATTCAACGATATAAAGATGGAATACGAATAAATAATGTTTTATGGGAAAGTATTAAAGATAAATGCAATATAGAATATATCGTGGCAGAAAAAATAAATAATATATTAAAGGAAAAATATAATATAAATTTAGATGAAAATGAAATCGGTTATATAGCTTTGCACATTTATAAATTAAGAAATAGAAAAATAAATATAAATTTAGGAAAAGGGTGATTAGATGTTTAAGTATTTACAAAAAGTGGGAAAATCTTTTATGGTACCGATAGCAATATTACCAGCAGCTGGTTTATTGTTAGGTATAGGGGGTGCTTTTTCTAGTAAGGCTACAATAGCAGCTTATCCTATATTAGATGTACCTATGTTACAAGCTGTTTTCAATATTATGTCAGCAGCGGGAAATGTTATTTTTAGCAATTTAGCTCTGTTATTATGTGTAGGTTTATGTGTAGGTTTAGCTAAAAGAGATAAAGGGGTAGCAGCTTTAGCAGGTGTTGTTGGTTTCTTAGTTATGAACGGAACAATAGATGCTATGCTGAAAATTTTTAATCCTGATGGCAATCCTATTGATACTGGTGTAATCGGTGCTTTGGTAATTGGTATGATAGCAACAACATTGCATAATAAATATCAAAATATACAGTTGCCACAGGTATTAGGATTTTTCTCAGGTTCAAGATTTGTGCCAATTATTACATCATTATCAGCTATTTTTATCGGTGTAATTTTTTATATAATATGGCCTACTTTGCAGAATTTATTGATTTATATAGGTAATGTATTGATCAGTGCAGGGCCAATCGGAACATTTTTCTATGGATTTTTGATGAGACTATGTGGTGCGATTGGCTTGCATCATATGATTTATCCGATGTTTTGGTATACAGAATTAGGTGGAACTGAAATCGTAAATGGCGTACAAGTAGTTGGTGCACAAAAAATATTTTTTGCTCAATTAGCTGATCCAAATCATGTCGGTTTATTTACAGAAGGTACACGTTTCTTTGCAGGAAGATTTGCAACTATGATGTTTGGTTTACCTGCTGCTTGTTTGGCAATGTATCATTGTGTTACCAGTAAAAATAAAAAAATGTATGCAGGTATGTTCTTTGGTGTAGCTATGACTTCCTTTATAACAGGTATCACTGAACCAATAGAATTTATGTTTTTATTTATTGCTCCTGCATTATATGTAGTGCATGCTTTTTTAGATGGGATATCTTTCTGTATAGCCGATATTTTAAATATTTCCATTGGCAATACTTTTTCAGGTGGCTTAATAGATTTTGTTTTATTTGGTGTTTTACAGGGCAATGATAAAACAAATTGGATTTTAGAAATACCAGTAGGTATAATTTGGTTTATTTTGTATTATTGTGTATTTCGTTTTGCAATAACTAAATTCAATATTATGACTCCAGGTAGAGGAGATAATGATGTTGAAGAAGAGGCAAAAGATGATAAGGAAGATAATTCTAACAGTAAAATACATGAAACAGCATTGATTATTTTAAAAGCATTAGGTGGAAAAGAAAATTTAGAAGATGTTGATGCTTGTATCACTAGACTCCGTGTCAGTGTAAAAGATAGCAGTAAAGTGGATAAAGAAACATTGAAAAAAGTAGGAGCTACTGCTGTGTTAGATGTAAAAGGCGGAATTCAAGCTATATACGGAGCAAAAGCAATTTTATATAAAAATGAGATAAATGCGATTTTAGGTATAAAAGATTAATAAATTAATTTTATGATTTAAAAGTGAACAATAAAAATGATGTATATAATAATTAAAAAATATACATCATTTTTTTTAACACAATTATAAATAAAATATATGAAAGATATTTTTATTATAGATATTTACTATTTTATAAAAAAGTGTATAATAATAGTTGAATAAGTTAACTTATAAATTTTTAGTTGATTACCATAGACAATTAAATATAAAAATTAATTTGAGACAATAAGTATCTATAAGCACTTATTATTTAAAATTAATTTAAAATTATATTTTATATTGCAATAAAAAACCGAGGAGGTTATTTTGAGTGAACATTCACGAATATCAGGCTAAACAAATTTTTAGAGAATTTGGCGTTACAGTGCCAAATGGTGTACCTGCTTTTTCTGTAGATGAAGCTGTAGCTGGTGCAAAAGAAAAATTAGAAGGTCCAGTATATGTTGTAAAAGCACAAATACATGCTGGTGGTCGTGGTAAAGCTGGCGGTGTAAAACTTGCTAAGTCTTTAGATGAAGTACAAACATATGCAAATGAAATCTTGGGTAAAGTACTTGTTACAAAACAAACTGGCCCAGATGGCAAAAAAGTAAATCGTCTCTTAATTGAAGAAGGCTGTAAATTTAAAAAAGAATTATATCTAAGCTTTACAGTTGATCGTGTTTCCTCCAGAGTGGTTATGATTGGTTCTGAAGAAGGCGGTATGGAAATTGAAGAAGTAGCAGCTAAAACTCCAGAAAAAATCTTTAAAGAATATATTGATCCATTATTAGGGCTTACTTCTTATCAAGCAACTCGTATGGCTTTCAAAATGAACTTTACTCCAGCTTCTGTACGCAGTGCAGCAAGTTTAATGCAAAATCTTTATAAATTATTTATTGCTAAAGATTGTTCTTTGGCAGAAATTAATCCACTTGTAATTACTGAAGATGATAAAGTAATGGCTCTTGATGCTAAATTAAATTTTGATGATAGTGCATTATTCCGTCATCCAGAAATTCAGGCATTACGTGATGAGTCAGAAGAAGATCATAAAGAACGTGAAGCTGCAGAGCTTGGCCTTAACTATGTAAATTTAGGTGGCGATGTTGCTTGTATGGTAAATGGTGCAGGTCTTGCAATGGCTACTGTTGATATCATTAAATATTATGGTGGAGAACCTGCAAACTTCTTGGATATCGGTGGACAAAGCTCTCCAGAAGATAATGCTAAGGCATTTAAAATTATGCTTGAAGGTGGTCAAGCAAAAGGTATTTTTGTTAATATCTTTGGTGGCATTAATAGATGTGATAAAGTGGCAGAAGGTATAGTACAAGCAAGTAAATTGATTGATCTTAATGTTCCAATTGTTGTACGTCTTGAAGGTACTAACGTTGAAGAAGGTCGCGAAATTTTGAAAAATGCAAATGTACCAGGTCTTATCATGGCAGAATCCATGGAGCAAGGTGCACAAAAAATTGTAGAATTAGTAAAAAATGCCTGATACGGGAGGGAATAGTTCGTGGGAATTTTTATTAATAAAGACACAAAAGTAATTGTACAAGGTGCAACTGGTAAAGTTGCAATGTTCCATACAGGACATATGCTTGAATATGGTACAAAAATAGTTGGTGGGGTAACACCTGGTAAAGGTGGACAAGTTGTTAATGGTGTACCAATTTTTAATACAGTAGAAGAAGCTGTTAAAGAAACAGGGGCAAATGCTTCTGTAGTATTCGTACCAGCAAGATTTGCAGCAGATAGTATTTTAGAAGCTATCGATGCTGAACTTGATATTGTTGTATGTGTAACAGAACATATTCCAGTATTAGATATGGTAAAAGTTCATCGTGCTTTAGAAGGTAAGAAAACTCGTCTTATCGGTCCAAACTGCCCTGGTATTATGACAACAGATGAATGTAATATCGGTATTATTCCAGGAAAAATTCATCGTAAAGGTCATATCGGTATCGTATCTCGCTCTGGTACATTGACTTATGAAGCTATGGATCAGATGACAAAAGCAGGTCTTGGTCAGACAACTATCGTAGGTATCGGTGGAGACCCTGTAAAAGGCACAGATTTCATTGATGTATTAAAAGCATTTAATGAAGATCCAGAAACTAAAGCTGTTATGATGATTGGTGAAATTGGCGGTACAGCTGAAGAAGACGCTGCTGCATGGATTAAAGCAAACATGAAAAAACCTGTAGCTGCTTTCATCAGTGGTCAGCAGGCTCCTCCAGGTAAACGTATGGGCCATGCTGGTGCAATCATTGCAGGTGGCAAAGGCTCTGCTGCAGACAAAATTAAAGCTTTAAATGAAGTGGGTATTGAAGTTGCTAAAACTGTAGCTCATATGGGCGATACTATGGTAGATACACTTAAAAAAGCTGGTATTTATGAAGAATGTAAAACTTGCTAATTAAAGTGAGTTATAAAAAATGCGAACTTAAATTTGAGTTCGCATTTTTTTATATTATTTAATTTAATGATGATTTGAATTAATAAAAAAGCCCTCAGTTAATCTGAGGGCTTTAATTTTAAAATGATTTATTCTTTAGCACTAGCGATAGCTTTTTTTACACTTTCAGCAGAAGCATAGAGTAAGTCAAGTTCTTCTTTTGGAAGATGTGGAGCGAAAGAACGAACGATACCATCAGCACAGATCATACGAGGAATGCTGAGTGCTACATCAGTTAAACCATATTCGCCTTCTAATACAGCGGACATAGGTAAGATTGTATGTTCATTGTACATGAAGGATTTTGTGAAACGAGCAGCTACCATTGCGATACCAGTGTTTGTATAACCTTTTAAGTTAATGATATCATA
>USPM01000034.1 GCA_900556715.1 uncultured Megamonas sp.
TTAATTCTTCATGACCGTCCCAAGGATAAGCTACATTTGTATATTGAGGTTTGCCGTAACCTTCCATTTGAATATGTGCTGGAACACGAATTGTATCCCAAATTTTGCAGTTATAATCTGCTTTTTCAAAACCTTCAATACGAGATGCTAAATTTTTTGCATAAGAGAAATACCATAATCCATTTAAAGATTGACGCATGGACATTTCTTCATTGAGCATTTCTTCTTCATTAGCATAATAATGATGGTCGCTATGTGCAGGTAAACGATTATCTGCAAAATATGTTGAGTCTGCCAATTTGCTTATATCAAAAATCTTTTCTTCCATAAATAAATAACACCTCATTTTTATTTTCGAAAAATATTTTTATCGTAAACGTTTACATTGAAATTTAAACTAAAAATAATTAAATTATCAAAAAATTTTTTCTTATTATATATTTAATTATATACTAATATTATCAAAAAAAATATAAGATGTTGAACTATAAATTATAAGATTTAGAAACAAAAAAAAGGAGAAGTTATCTAACTTCTCCAAAAATAATTTTATTAGGATTTTATTTTTGAACATAAAATTCTATATCATCTATAGAACCCCATGTGTCAGGTCTACCATTTAAAATGAAGCCAATTTCTACTTCACCATTTTTAACCTCAATATTTTTAATTGAAGTCTGATGCCATCTATTCCAGCCATCATCTTTAATATCAGTAGTCATTTCTACACCATTTTGTTTTACAAATAATTGATATTTGGAAGCTAAACCATTTCCTTGTGTCCAACAAGATAAAGTATATTTTCCATCAGAAAGACCTTTTAATTTTTGTTTAATAATCACATTAAATGGTTTATTATTCCAATAGTGCATAGCACATTTATCACGTACATCTCCTTGATTCCAAGCTAAATTTATTGCTGAACTATCACCTACAATATCCCAGCCATTTAATGTTTCATTTTCAAAATTACCATTTAAGACTAAATTCATTTTATTTTTTACTTCAATATTAGCTATAGCCTTTTGTGCTAATCCTTCCACAGTTCCTGATATCGTATAATTACCAGGTTTTGCAAAAATTGGTTTGGCAACATCCCATTTAACAGACATATTTTTTACTGCATCATTAGAATAAACCACACCTACTGTCTGTGGTAAATCTACATTACTATATAAACTAACATCTTTTACATCAACTGTATTTATCGCTGTAACTTGTGGCTCTATATACTGATTATTTGGGTCTGATACTAAGTTAAATGTATCCATAGATTCAAGTGCATTTCCCTTTGTATCAAATAATGTTAAATTATCCCAACCATTACCACCACCATTAGACTTCCAACCTACTTTTTCATTGATAACCCAATCTGGAGCCCAATAAAATATCCCCAACCCACGATTATCATTTACACTAGCAACAGTTGCCATAACGTCACGCAATCCTGTTGCTTGTCCTTGCACTGTAGCTTTATAACCACCGACTTTTTCTTCATTTGTTCCAAAATTATTTTTCTCAAAATCGGCATCTTCTAAAGTATAACCAAAAGCAGTTTCTACAGCTATTACATCTTTATTATATTTGGCACTAACATCATTCATTGTATTTTTTAAATCGTCCATTGTACCATGCCAAAATGGATAAAATGACATACCAATTATATCAAAGTCATTCACTTTATTTTTTACAATTAAATTATCAAAAAAAGTATGATATAAATTTACATCTACACCAGCTAAATGTATCATTGTCTTAACTTTATTATCTTTATCATTATCATGTACAGCTTGTAAACCTGCATTTAATAATTTTGCTAAGAATTTATATCCATTAGGATTATCCTCTGTAAGTTGTGCTTCTGGCCATAACATCCCATTATTTAGCTCATTGCCCACTTGTACCATATCTGGTGTTACACCTTGAGCATTAAAATCTTGCATTACTTTAGCAGTATAAGCATAAACATCATCTACTAATTTATCACCACTATCATTTTTCCAAGCATCCGGTTTTTTCTGTTGACCTGGGTCCACCCAAAAATCACTGTAATGAAAATCTACAAGAACTTTCATACCTAAAGCTTTAGCCCGTTTTGCCATTTCAATAGCCTTAGCTTCATCTGTATTACCACCGCCGACACCTTCTGGTCCTACGACATATGGATTATTCCAAATACGAACACGAATCCAATTTACACCATGATTTTTTAAAATAGTGAGTCCATCTTGTTCTATGCCATTATCATAAAATTTAGTACCATTTCGTTCTAATTCTGGCATAATAGAAACATCCGCACCCTTGATAAAATCCGTAGATAAATTTTCTATAGGATTTACTTGTACTGCTGCTAGTGCTGTAAACGGTAAGGAACAAGAAATCATTGTAGCTGTTATTGCTGACAAAATTACTTTTTTTAATTTATTATTTTTCATAAACTACACACCTTTTATTAGAAACTATAATTAAGTGCTAAATTATACATATCATAATAATCAGAGAACCCTGAGTAATTACTATCATATGGACGCAATTTATACCAGTTAAATTCCAAATTAGTATTATCCGCAAGCATATAACTAATACCTAATCCATAACCTTTTTCACCATTACCACCAAGACCATCACCACCTGGAGTATTTAAAATGTGTGCCCAACCAGTAGAATCTACACTATAATTTCCTAAACTCATATAATCAGCATAAACTTTCCAAGTATCTTTGGTATCCCATTTCAAATTACCATAAGTAAGTCTAGTCCACCAACCATTTTTTTGTGCTCCATCTGGAAGACCTGATGCTCTATTAGTTACAGCTTCTGCTGTTAAATTCCATTTGTCACTGAGTTGTGTGTTGATACCATAAGCAATTTGCTCTAACATATATGGATTTTCACTTGATTCAATCCAATTCCATTGATTTTTATGATTATTCCACAATGTATTTTCATTACTATTTGTTTTTAAATAACCTAAAGTAAATTTAGTATTATCATCTACTCCAATCTGTGCATTAGCAATAAAAGCATTCATAGAATAATCTTTCCAATTTTCCGCAGTTAAATTTCCCCATCCTGCAGAAATAAGCGAATTATTTCCCAAATCTTGAGTTACCATAATACCATCAACTGGATTATCCCACCAAATAAGACCTTGCCCAATATTTAAATTCTGACGACCTAAGGTTACAGATGTATCCATCTGTTTCCAAGTCAATGCTAATAAATCTAAATTTGCACTACCATGTGCTCCACTATCACCATTATTAGTATATCCATTATCATCATTAGTCGTATTTTCTAATTTTACTCTACCTAAAACAGATAAATTCTCATCTGGTTCTGCATAAAAACCTAAACGTAAACGTTCTTGAATACGATTACTTCTTTTATCTTTTCTATCTTTATCAGTTACATTAGCTGTATAACCCTTTGGAGTATCAGCTTTATAATTTGTTTGATAACGAATACGTGCATCACCAAACCACTTAATTTTTCCATTGTCGAAGAAATTATTTGTAGCTTGTGGCTCTTCTTTTACTGGCGCTGGTTCTGCTGGCATTACCATCATAATCTTTAATTCAT
This sequence comes from uncultured Megamonas sp., assembly GCA_900556715.1. Next base: position 3,583 of record USPM01000034.1, read on the forward strand.
TACTATACTCTTGTTGTAATTTATTGAGTATTACTTTATCTTCTGCTGTTGCTCTATTTTCATTTGCCATTGCTCTAGCTACAAATTGTGCTAAATCATAACGAGCCACTACTTTTTTATCATGAAAATCTGTCAAATTATAACCATCTACTAGACCTGTTTCTACTAAATGTTCCACTGCTGTATATGCCCAATAATCTTTAGGTACTGTAGCAAAAGGGTTTTCACTAGCAAAAGCTGTAGAATTAATCATTGTTCCAGCTATAGCTAATGAACATAATAATTTTTTATTTAATATATAACTCATAAGTTAAAACCTCTCTAAACCAAATATATTCTTATGCTCAAAGTTATAAAATAAATTCATAAATAGCTTCTATGCTAATTTTATCTATCGATACAATTTCATTACTAGTTTCTTCACTACGAGCAGCCATTGGTGAATCACTTTTTATTACTTGATTTTCTTTTAATGGAGAAATACTAATATAAATATCGCCATTTGGAATTTTTCTATAGATATTATCCAAACCAATTTCCCAACTTGCACCATTATTAAAATTATCTGCTACTAATTCATTATTTACAAAAGCATATCCAATATCACCTTGATAATCTATTTTTAAAATAGCCTCTTTTAGATCTCGCATATTTGCATAATCTATATGCAATAAAACCTTACCTTTGCCAATTTTTTCTGTAGTAAATGGTATAGATTTAGCTGATTTAGTAAATTTATATGTTTTTAATAAATCAGTTTCATCTATTTTACAAATATTTCTCATTAAATCGTCTGTTAATCCATCAATAGTTTGTATAATAATAGCATTTGTATTTGCTTCTACACGAATATTATCATTATCTACAAGAATTGGATTTTCAGATAAAAGTACCTTAGTATCTCCTGCTACTTCAAATTTCCAGAAATTTAAACTTTGATAATTAGTTAAAGTATATATATTAATTATCTTACCAGATACTGTAGTAATTACTAATTTAGATAAATCTGTACTAATCGGTTCAATAAATAATTTATTATTTTCTTTAATAATTGTTCCTTGAGAAATTTCTATGTTGCTGATACTATCATTAACAAAACAATATTCTGGTTTCATACCCTGTGGCATAAAGAAGAAATAATTTTCCACATCATCTTTAGCAAATTTTGTAATTAATTGTGTAGTAGCATATTTTAAAGTCAATCCTGCTAAAGTCAAATTAAATGGCAATATACAACTTTCTTCTGAAGCTAAACTCAGATTATTCTTTTCTGAAATAGTTAATGTTTCATCAGATAAAGATAAAGTTAAATTAAAATCATTTTTATCTGGAGAAACTAAATGATCTTGATAGTTATTAATGAATATAAAGCCTTTATTTTTATCTATACGTACGGCATAACGTAACTGTTCCACATCAGTAGGTAAAATGTCTTCTGCCCCTTCTGGTAAAATAGTCTGAGTAGGACAAAATTCCTTTTGAAAACTATTAAAGAAATAGTGCAATCTCTTTAGTCTAGCATAAGATTCACGAACTTGACCAAATTCTCCAATTGCAGCTTGATAATCATAAGAAATTTTTGGGGTAGCATTTTCATTTAAGTATGGTGTTTTTAATCCCAAAGGATTAGATCCGCCATGAAATACGTAATAACCAACAAAGTTACAACCCCCTGCAACTTTTATATTAGCCATAGCTTCTACACTATGATATGGTAATTGAAAACGATATTTATAAAATACCGTCATCCCTCCACCCATTTCACAGCAAGCAAAAGGCACTGTAGTCGGATCATAAGTCGGTTCAAAATTATAAGTAGGCTTACGATAATTACGATAAATAAATTCTGGAGTTACTGGATGTTCTTTTATACTTTCATCGTAAAAAATCCATGGCCAAAAAGCATAACCACCCCACAATGGAAGTACAGTATCTGGTGATGCTTGTGCTCCACCCCAACCAGTTCCTGTATAAATAGGTGCTATCATTCCTGCTTCAATAGCAAATTCTTTTAAAATTTCTATATGATGATGATGTTCTTCTACACTTGTATCATAGCTACCATTATTAATCCATTCATTGCTAGTACCTGTAGTCATCTCCCAAGGTGCACCAGCATGACAATATTCATTATCCAATTGAACACCAATAATAGGACCACCATCTTTATAAAATAATCCACGTACTTGATTGCCAATTTCTTGATAATATCTTTTTACATAAAATAAATATCTTTCATCATTAGAACGCACATTACAAGGCTCACCATATAACCAATCTGGAAGTCCTCCATTTCTAGCCTCACCATGTACAAATGGACCTATACGCAAAATAACTTCTACTTGATGTTTTTTACAAAGTTCTACAAAGTAACGAATATTAAATGAGCCATCCCATCTAAATTGTCCTTTTATTTCTTCATGATGATTCCAAATGATATAAGTAGGAATAATATTTATCCCTGCCATTTTCATTTTAATTATTTCATCTTCCCATTTATGAAAATCATATCTACTATAGTGAAACTCACCACAAATACCAAAAAATGGTTTTTCATCTTTCATCATATAATGATTAGTAAAACTAATATGTTCTCCATTAGGATTAACACCTTGTAAATGCTCCAAAGTTGGATAAATACTATTTAACTCTTTTTTTAAATTAATCTGATAATTTTTCAAAATAAAACCTCTTTCAATTTCACTATTTATCTATTTTTTATTTCGCTGTTCTTGCATTTTTTCTTCTGCAAGAATTATTTCTTTATAATCAATAACACGCTTATTATCACTAATTAATAATTTTTGTGAAATTAACGTACAAATTCCTGCTACAATACCAATATACAAATATGATTGTGAAAACCCTATACTTTCATACATACTGCCAAAAAATGGAGAAAATATACTTGCACAAATAGAACTTGTACATAAACAACCAAGATAAATAGAAGCTGATAATCTTAAATCAAAATTTTTAGAAATATATTTAAATTGTCCAACTAAAAATAATGGTTTTTCAAACGAATGAATACATTTTACTGCCGCAATCCAAAGTGGACCCCATTCCAAAGAAGATCCAATTATACGTATAGACATAATAGTACCTGCAAGAATTAATGTTCTTTTTGCTCCTAATTTATTAGCTATTACAGGTGTTACGAATAAGAAAATAGCTTCAAAAAAAGTCTGAATTGCTCCTAAATCTCCAAACCAACGATTTCCCTCAGCTTGTGATTCAAATTGTGATACAAAATATACTCCAAACTGTTGATCATATACATCATATACACAACCAACACCTATCATAAAAAATAATAAAAATAAAAAGTCTTTATTTTGTAATAAATGTTTAATATCCTTTAGTGAAACAGAATTTGCTTTTTTCATTTCTACATCAGATATTTCTACTTTAGCCATTGATAAACAAATAATTGCAATTAAGGCAGCTAAAGATGCTGATACAAATGCTAAATTAGGATTAATGTTCATAGCAATGCCAGTTGTATATGTAGCTGCTGCCCATCCAAAAGATCCCCACATTCTAGCACGGCCATATTCAAAACCATATTTAATAGAAACTTTATTTATATATGAATCAATAACACCATATCCTGCATTAAAAATAAAACCTAGATAAATACCTCCTAAAATAGCGCCTAAATAAAAATTAGAAACAAGTAATGGTCCATAAATATAAATAAAAAATGGTCCAATTAATAATAAAATTATCAAAATAGTAAATAACAATGTTTTTTTCAATCCAATTTTATCAGAAATAAATCCTAAAACTGGTTGCATACATAATGCTGCTAGAGCATTAGCTGAATATAATAATCCTGTCTTAGTTGCTCCTATACCTAAATGCTGACCAAGCCAAATAGCAAAAAATGACATAGCTGCTGACCATGCAAATAAATGTAAAAAGCTAACTGCACTTAAAGCAAAATAATTTCTATTTTTTATACTAATTTGCATTTTAATCCCCCTAATTGATAAAATAATCCAATTAAACGATTTTTCTAAAAACTATTAATAAACTATCAATATTTATTCCAATGATTAATGATAATTTAACATTGCCACGCGACAAAAATAATTATATTATGAATAGACAGAAAAATGTGTAACATGTTAAACTAAATAATATAATATTTTGAAACAAGGTGATTTTATGCCTATAAAAATTCGTAAAACATTACTTCATGAGCCAATTACATTTGATACAATTGGCAATCATTGGGATCAAGTACCAATCTATCGACCAAATGGTTATCCATTATACCATTATCTCCAAACAGAAAAAGGTGTTGGTAAAATAGAAATTCAAGGTAAATCGTATTTATTAAATGAAAATGAAGGTATTTTAATTGCTCCATTTATACCTCATTCCTATGCTAAAAAAACAGATGAATGGTTTACCATGTTTATTACCTTTACAGGAACTATGGAAAGTAGTCTTTCTCAAGCATTAGGTAATAAACAAATCATTTTTATTCCTAAAGAACAAGGTATTATTATTGCAAAAGAATTATTTGATATGATATCTCAATATGAGAATCCTTCTACTGATGCAAAATATTTTTCTTTAGCTAGTTATCATCTATTAATGAATTTTATAGATAATTCAGCTTTTAATTTATTGAATGAACCTTTATATCAAAAATATGTATTACCTGTAATTAAAGAAATCGAAACTTCCTATG
>USPM01000035.1 GCA_900556715.1 uncultured Megamonas sp.
GGATGAAGTGCTGCCATTGGAACAGTCCAAACCTACCCGCATATTTTTATAAGATCTTGTTGCCAATGAGATCAGATATCCAATATAACGATTTCTTCCGATTGCATAGTCTGTCGCTGTTCCTACCGCATCGCCTGTAGCAAAAGGAAGTTCTTCCACTATACCATCTATATAATTTTCCATTGCTTCTTCGATATCTGAAGCTATCTTATGCCCATTTCCGTCTATAATCTTGATGCCATTATCATAATACGGATTATGACTGGCTGACACCATGATTCCACAATCAAATTCCTCTGTGCGGACAACATAAGCAACACTTGGTGTTGTGGTTACATGTAAAAGAAATGCATCTGATCCGGATGCTGTGATTCCAGCAACTAATGCATATTCAAACATATAACTGCTTCTTCTAGTGTCTTTTCCAATGACGATACGACCTCTATGTTCTCTGCTATAGTACCATCCTAAGTATCGTCCTATTTTATATGCATCATCTGCTTTAAGTACTTTATTGGCCTCGCCACGGAAGCCGTCTGTTCCGAAGTATTTTGACATAATTATTTATCTCCTATTTCAATTGCCTGTCACCCAAGGTTTGTATTCTTTTCCCTCAAGAATATCCGCTATTCTTTCACAAGCATGTCCATCACCATATGGATTACAAGCATGTGCCATTTTATCATATGCCTCTTTATTTTCGAGAAGCTCTTTAAAATTTTTATAAATCACTTCTTCATCTGTTCCAACCAATCTTAATGTTCCTGCATTTACGCCTTCCGGTCTCTCAGTTGTATCTCTCATAACAAGAACAGGTCGGCCATAGGAAGGTACCTCTTCTTGAATTCCACCTGAATCAGTCAAGCACAAATGACATCTCGCTTCGAAATTGTGACAATCAACCACTTCAATAGGTTCAATTATATGTATTCTGTCACATCCACTAAGTTCTTCTTCTGCTGCTTTTCTCACAATCGGATTCATATGAATTGGATAAACAGCCTTGCAATCCTGATGTTCATCCAGAACCCTTCGAATAGCTCGAAACATATTATGCATTGGCTGTCCAAGATTTTCTCTTCTGTGAGCCGTAATAAAGATTAGTTTATCGTCACCTACCCACTCAAGTTCTGGATGATTATAATTTGCCCTAACAGTATGCTGCATTGCATCAATTACAGTATTTCCGGTTATATAAATCTTTTCAGTATCTTTTCCTTCTTTTACGAGATTGTCAGCAGCCATTCTCGTGGGTGCAAAATTATACTGTGATACAATCCCAACCGCCTGCCTATTAAACTCTTCTGGATATGGAGAATAAATATCATATGTACGAAGTCCTGCTTCTACGTGTCCAACTGGAACTTGTAAGTAAAAACATGCAAGTGCCGTAACAAATGTAGTTGATGTATCTCCATGAACAAGCACAATATCTGGTCTAACTTTTTCAAGCACTTCTTTTATTTTTTCAAGAATTCCTATAGTAATGTCAAACAGTGTCTGTCCTTGTTTCATAATAGAAAGATCATAATCCGGCACGACATTAAATGTTTTTAAAACTTGGTCTAACATTTGTCTGTGTTGCCCGGTAACGCAAACTATTGTTTCTATTGCATCTCTCTTTTTTAGTTCATTCACTAACGGGCACATTTTAATAGCCTCTGGTCGTGTACCAAAAACTAACATGATTTTTTTCATTCTAATATTACCTATTTAATAATTTCTTTATTAAATCTTTCATTCTATATTTTCTTATTCTATTTTTGTTATTAACATCTGTTAATTTGTAGTAATAAGAATTTGATATTTCAAAATAGCAATTAGATATTTCTCTATAGATTCCATCTAGGATCTGTTGGTCATTAACATACCTTATGTTTTCCTTAAGCAACTCTATCTTCTTTAATTTAACCTCTTCTAAATGTTTCACTCCGAGATTTTTTCCATGAAATCTTATTTTATAAAGTATCTCTGGAATATAAACAAATTTAAATTTTTGATATGCTCTTAACCAAAAATCATAATCTTCAACTAAAAATTTCGTAGTATCATATCCATGTAATTTTTCATGTACTTCTTTTTTATATAAAAAACTAGCAAGTACTATATTATTGTAATATATTTCATCTAAATTCTTATATAATTCTGATTCTCCTATTTTCTTGCCTTCTGCATTAATTGTTTCACACCTAGAAAAGACCAAATCTGCATCCTCTTTTTTCATAACCTCCAACATTCTATTTATTGCATTTGGCTTCATAATATTATCATCCGATGTCCATGTATAGTAATCCCCTCTGCAATGTTCAAATCCAATATTAAGTGATTTGGGTAACTTTTGATTTGTTTCATTATTAACCAGTTTTACCCTATCATCTTTTTCCATGTATTCTTTAATTATACAAAGAGATTTGTCAGTTGAACAATCATTTACAACCACCAATTCAATATTTCTATATGTCTGTGATAATATACTATCAATAGCTTCTTTTAAATATTTTTCTCCATTATAAACCGGAAGAACAATTGAAACCATAAATTCTAAACTCCTTTATTTCTTTTTAATCTGACAAGAATATTTGTTTTTATAAAATCATAACTTTCTTTTGCAATATTAGTTCTATAATAAACAATTAGAAAATATATATTAGGAACTATCATACAAACAATCGCACTGCCAATTAATTTTACATAAATATTTCCATTAATGTGATATGTAATAACGTATGTTAGTACAGTAGCTATAATTGTGTTTAAAAAGTATAGCATTTGTTTTGCATAATATTCAATTTTATTATATTCAACAAAATAGTATTTAAAAATTATAGAAGAGCCCCACCCAAAGTTTATAAAAAAAATAGAGAGCCACGTGGCTATTATTATACCATGTACTCCAAACTTTTTACCCAAAAAATAATTTAGTACTATATTAGCAATTGCTTCAACCAAAACATATACTCTGTTTTCCCAAAACAAACCTATTGCTGCAGAATACTGACTCCTTACATCCCCCATTGTTAATGAATAAAAATAGATACATATCAAAACAACATCTAACATCGGAAAGAGCAGTTTTTCTCCCACCCATATATACATAAACGGTTGGTATAAGCAAAATAAACATACCGTACACCAACCAGATAACCATGCATACATAAACGTAAACTTCATATAATCTTTATAATTTTTTTCAACTGACTCTGTTGCTATACTATTGCCAATTCCTGCTCCAATAGATGTTGTAGCTATAATTAATAAACCACTTATTGCATTCATTATATAATAATAATTTCCATAAATGGTTACTATATTTAAACCTAAAAACATGGATAGAAAAATATTATCAAATGCATTTCTACTCGCCATGCATATCTTTCCTACCATTAAACCTTGAATGTTCTTTCTTATTCCTAATTTTCTTTGTAACGATATATCTCCCTTACACTGATACTGTGGATAATACTTATTAGAATAAAATGCTGTAATACTGTTAGTAAATATCGTGTTCAATATTGTACAAATTATATACCCATAATAACTTTTAAATACAATAAGTGAAATAGTCTGTATAAAATACATTCCTAACTTTAATACTATGTTTACTTTACTAATAATATCTTCTCTTTGATGTGCTGTTAGAATACAAGTCTTATATGCAAACATAAAATAGCTTACAACCGTATTTCCAAGAAATAATAAATATAATATGGATAAATTAATATCTTTAGGGCATTCTCCATTAATTAAATATCTCAAAAATGGCATCAATGACACCCCTACGATCAATACAATACTTCCAATCACACGATATACTTTTTTATAGTAATTCATAAGCGCGCATATACTTTCCGTATCATTTTCAGCAATCGGTTTGTACATATTATATACTATTGCACTTGAAAATCCCAATTCGGCTAAATTTAAAACCGTTAATATTGAAGTAAACAAACTATTCAGCCCCAGATACATGGAACCAAGAGTATATATAAAAACGGTTCTAAGTACAAACGGAAAAATTATATTAACTATTCTATTTAGAACTCCCCATAACATATTTCTAATTGCATTTTTAGTTCTTTCTAATTTCATTGTATATCCCTTTTTTGTTTTATTGCCTGTATCACATCAATACTGTCACTCGCTTCAAATTTCATTGCAAATAAACGTTTACTATTTAACAAATATTCTAAATCCTTTTGAGAAAAATTCCAACCAGGATGTATACCAGATATATTTGAAGGCCACGCTAATTCTCTTAAACAGCCATCGTATTCATTTTCCAAATTATATATCTTGTTCCTGAACTCAGAATTATAAGCAATCGTTTGTACAAACACTTCGTCACAGCATATCGTGTGCACATACATATCTTTTACCTTTTTTTCCTGTTTAAGAATTTCAAGTAACATCCCTTCTGTTATTGAAAAATATGCACATCCCTTTTTTATTATTAAATTTTGATTTTTTATTCTATTTACATGCAGTACCTTTTGCACTAATTTAGCAAATTCTCTAACACCCTCTATTAAATGCCCCGAAACACCTCTTAGCTTACCATGTTCTGAAAATGGAATATAATATTTGACTCTTATACTATAGTCTATTGCATTATCAAAACCAATAAATTCATACCCCTTATTTTTTTCAAAAAAATCATATATATAATTCTGATTCCATAATGGATAATTTGCACCTGTCAAGAAATGGTAATATGCATGATGCCCGATTGCCGCCGCATGTTTCATCAATTCATATTCACACTGAATTTGCGTGTAACCCGCCCAATTAACAGACATCTGGTTAATAAAAAATATTTTCGCATATTGAGTCTCAAATTGCTCTGGTTTCATATTGCTTTTTTTATCTATATGTACTATTATATCATTTCTTTCATCATCTAAAGAATTAATAAGTAATTGTAATAAATCAGGTCGGTGATGTGCCATTATCATATATGCATGCTTATTCATTTTCTTTCTCCAAAATTGCTTTGTCTAAAAACTGATATGACTTATCCAATTTATCCAAAAATTCATCATTTGAATATTCTATATTTGATGTAAGTGCTCTAACGACATCATCCCATGAATGAACAACTTGTTTTTCTTCGTGAAGAAGTTCTATTAAATTTCTACTTCTAAAATCAATTTCCCCACTTTCCTTTTCATTTAAGAAAAAGAATCTTTTTTGAAAAATATTAGCAAATACTGTACCATGAAAAGACTGTACGAAAACGTATTCTGCATATTTCATTAAATTTAAGAAAACAATCGGACCACTTTCATTATAAAGAGTAAATTCAAATTTTTCCGGACGATATTTATACCATCTTGATGAATTAATTACATAAACTTCCAAATTCTTTTCCTTAGCAAAACGATGTACCAACTCATTCATTTTTTCATCTGGATAAGCCCATGAATAATAAAATATATATGGCTTATTTATCATTCTAACGCCTGTAATTCTATTCCAATCTGATGTGCTCAATAATAAAGTTGGATCTAATGTAACCTGGATTTTTTTATCTGTCAATTTTTCTAATGTATTTGCTCCACTATCTTCTCTGACAGATACCATATTAAAATCTTTTAACCATTTTTTTATATTTTCAGCATTGGTATCATCTATTTTATTCACGGCTCCTAAACTTGCCGCATAAGATATCTTTTTAGCAGTTCCTTTCCAAGGCAGAAAAAATGCTTCACTATAGTCTGCCATATATATATTCCATATTTGATCACTTCCTGCAATTAAAATATCATAATTTTTTTCTATTTTCGAAAGTTCTTCACTATTTTTATATTTTATTTCTGTCAAATTTAAATACTTGCTTCTAAACTGTGCATAACCAAGCTTCTGCCGTTTTATACTTTTTAAAAATTTTAAAGTAAACAAACTTTTTTTCGGATGTTTATAAAACTTTTTAGGAAATAATTCATAGATTTCTTTAGACTGATCTGTTTCTAAATTCAATATTTCAACTTTACAATCATATCTGTTTTTTATAACCTCTTGTAATGCATATGCCTGTAATAAAGAACCACAGTTATCGGATGCTGACAATGTTAAAATTCCTATTTTCATTTTTATTCCTCTAATTAAAGTGTACCCTTTGTCAAGGACACTATGACTTTTCCTTTTCAGATTTCTATTTTATATTTGTTTGTTGTGTAGAGGCATCAAAGTGATGCCTCTGATTGATTGTTTTTACCTTTTGCTTTAGGGATTATCAGTGGATAAATTCCTGTTGTCAGATATTGATAATATTCAACAGGTGACAACCTTGCTAAGTCCCATTGATAACGTTCTGTATTATAATATTCTGTCCAATCCCTAACTGCGTTTAATATCTCCTCATAGCCGTGGCACTCTGATAGATCTAATTCATCTTTCATATGACCAAAGAATGATTCCTGAGGAGCATTGTCCCAACAGTTTGCTCTACGTGACATAGACTGTCTCAGTTCGTTATCCTTTAACAATTGGATAAATTTAATGCTGGTATAGTGGGAACCCTGATCGCTATGTATTAATGTTTCTGTGCTTAAATCAGTTCCATGTTTTTCTATTAACTGCTTTACTGTTTCTAATACAAAATCAATTTCTAGTGATTCGCTGAGAACCCATGACAGCAGTTCCTTGGTACAGGCATCTATAATTGTCGACATATAGCACCGGGGTGCTTTTCCATTTATAATATACGTGATATCCGTTAACAGAATTTTTCTTGGTCCGTGTTCCTCGAATTCACGGTTTACTATATTGGGTGCGGTATATGCAGTTGCCATTACTTTTGCCATTCTCCGATAGGGATTTGCCTTGCGGATAGGGCACTGTAAGTTGTACTTCTTCATCAACCGCCGGATTTTTTTGATATTCATCACTATCGGCGGTTCCATGTGTAACAGCCTCATATATATGCTACGGGCACCTTTATGATATCCTCGGTACTGGTATGCTTTCAGAATCAGAAGAAAATCCTGTCTGTCCTGTTCCTCCCTTTCCATTCGCTGGTCTTCTGTTGAGAGATAATGGTAATATCCCGAACGGGATACTCCTGCAATTTCGCACATGGCAGCTACATTCAATAGATTATCGTTTTTTTGCATGGTATCATAAATAATCTGATACTTTGCATAGGCTGGTATTTTCATTATTCCGGAGCCTCCGGATTTAAAGATACAATTTTTTTTAGAAACTCAATCTCCTGATCTTTATATGCCAGTTGCATTTCTAAATATTTTATCCGATTTTCAGCCGAAAGATATCCGTTGCAGCCCTGTGCATAGGTGTTAAGATCTCGAAAACCATTTCCCTTTTTTACTTCATTTCCAATCATGGTTTTCAGACCATTTATTCTGGAATCCCCCAAGATATTTGGATCTATCCCAAGAGTCGAAATAATCTCACGTGGAAGCCTGCCCTTTGACAGTTCCTCCCAAAACAGTTTTTTAAATTCTGCCGAGAAATGTACAATGCTCGGTGATACATCCAGCACATATTTGCTATTTCTCAGTGTGAGCATTTCCTGTTCTGTAAACTTTCTGTTTGCCATAATTTCCTCCAATTCATTATTATTGTAATATCAATCTGAATCGGAGTCAAAAAGCGATTTTGTCCAAAATGAAGGGGTTCATCAAAACCATGTCCGAAGTTAAGGGTTCCCTGTAAACTCATTGTATAGATTTAAGGGTTTTCATTAAAACTTACTGTCTAATGGTAAGGGTTTTAAAAACTCAATCTGTCCAATCTATAGGGTACATTTTATAATAACTGTTATATTTTGTTATTAAATTCTCCACAAGCCCTTGAAAACACTGGA
>USPM01000036.1 GCA_900556715.1 uncultured Megamonas sp.
GCTGTGAAACAATACTTTCGGACAGGAGTTCGATTCTCCTCATCTCCACCAAAATAAAAATCAATAAACTTTACATATAAACCAGTATTATTTTTAATACTGGTTTATTTTTTATATCCATTAAATAATAAAGACCGCAAATTTTTTAAATTATTTGCGGTCTTCGTATTTTATTTAAAATCAATAATATTTTACTCATTTCTAACTGTAACTAAAAATACACCTATAAAAATCAAAATACTTCCTATCCAAAAATTCAAAGTAATTTGTTCATCTAAAACTAACCAACCTAAAAAAGTCCCTACTATTGGCTGAAAAAAGAAAAATAAACCACTAGCCCCTGCCTCCATAAGCAATAAGCCTTTATTCCAAAGTAAAAATGCACCTGCTGTAGATATCGCTCCTAAATAAACTACAGAACCAATTGCTACTGGATTTAATATCTGGTCCCATGGCAGTAAATCTAATGTAGGTATATTAAGCGGTGCTAAACATACAATTCCTGTTATTACTGCATAAAAATTTATCAACAATGGCGGATATTTACTAGGTATTAATTTTAACATTACAGACATCAATGCCCATGTTAAAGCTGCTATAGTCGAAAACATTACACCTAATTGTCTATCAAAATCCATGTTATCAATACCTGCAATCATGATAACACCGACAGTTGCTAAGATAATAGATAAAATTTTGCGTAAAGTAATCTTTTCTTTTAATAACCACATAGCAAAAATCAACATAAATGCTGGAGTTGCTGAAGTAACAACCGAACCCATCTGTGCTGAAGAATACATCGTGCCATATTCTTGAGTAACAATAGAAATCGTATGTCCTATCACACCTATACTGATCAACAATAATATATCTTTTTTATCTATTTTTAAATTAATGCCTTCATACACTACAACAATCAATAAAACAACAAAGGCAACTAAATAACGAAACCATACTAAAGGAATTGGCGGTATTATATCCACTACTAATTTTACAGCTACAAACATACCGCCCCAAATACTAGCCGCTATAGTTAGAAAAATTCCTCCTAATACTTTATTTGACATTTTTACTCCTTTATATTTTATATTTTTATTCTAAATATCGATAATTATGTAGCTATTTGTTTATGCATAATTCATAAACAAATAGTTTTATTATTTTTGCAGACGTTTATTTATCATCGGCCAAATATCCTTTGTCTCAAAACCTTTTCGCCATGATGCTACTCCTGCGAGTTTATATTTTTTAACCAAATCGACTTTTAATCGCAAAGAATTTACATCTTCTTTCCATACGCGATATATTTTGCCATTTTCACGATAAGCAAAATATATTTGACCTTCATTTTTGAGCCAAATAGGATACTTATCTTTTTCTTTCATCAATTTATTGGCTTCTTCCATAGTCAATTTTTTAGCCGATACATTGCCTTGATAATCTTCTTCCCATAAACGCATATATAAAGGAATACCTAAAATAATTTTCTCGGAAGGAACTTGCTCTACTAAATCCACGATTCCATTTTCTACCCAATTTAATGAAGCTACTGAACCAGATGTTTCTGATAATCTTCCATGTTCATCATATGCCATTAAAATTAGATAATCTACACATTCTCCTAAGGCTTTTCGGTCGTAGCATTTAGACCAATTTTGCATCTCTGAGCTGACTGTTATGTCCATAGAAACTACAATATTATCTTGATGTAAAGCCTCTGTCACCTCTTGCATGAACTGTGTCAATTTATCTTTATCTTCATCATAGATATTTTCTAAATCAAAATTATAACCTTCTATATCATAGCGATGTGCATAAAATATCAATTGACGAATAATATAATCTTTTGCTTTCTCATCATTTAGCCATTTATGAGTCATTTCAGCATCAAAATTATTATGAATTAACGGCCATATTTTATAACCTTTTGTTTTTATATCCCTTAAATAATTTATATTCGTCTTATTTTGAATATGTCCCTGATCACTATCAATGACGAACCAAGACGGTGATACTACATTTACACCTTGTATTTTATCTATTTTTGATAAGTCATTATCTTCATCAATTACTGGTTGCCATACTAGATTTATTTTTTCTGATGACTCTTTAGATAAATTATCTATTTGTGAAGCAAAACACATAGATATCATCATCATATATATACCTAATGTAATATAGATAATTTTTTTATATGAATGCAACTGATTTTCCCTTCTCCTTGTATTAATTCATTATTTGCTATAAATTTTTTCTTTTAATGATAAACCTGTAGGTGTTGTAGCTAAACCGCCAGTAGCTGTTTCACGTATACTCTCTGGCATAGATTTGCCAATTCGATACATAGCATCAATTACTTCATCTACTGGTATTACTGATTTTATTCCAGCAAGTGACATATCTGCAGCTAAAATCGCCACTGTCGTTGCAAATCCATTGCGTTTTACACAAGGAACTTCTACAAGCCCTGCTACTGGATCACAAGCTAATCCTAATAAATTTTTAATCGCTAAAGCTACACCAT
Source organism: uncultured Megamonas sp. (assembly GCA_900556715.1). The sequence continues at coordinate 2,525 of USPM01000036.1, forward strand.
TGCCGATTTGCTCTGGCGAACCACCTGCAAGATAAACTAATGCTCCAGCTGCCATTCCTGCTGCTGAACCACATTCTGCTTGGCACCCACCTTGAGCCCCTGCAATCATTGCATTATTTTCAATGACCATACCAATACCAGTTGCCGTAAACAGTGCATTGCAAATTTGTTCATCATCATAACCATAATGATTTTGAGCTGCAATCAACGCCCCTGGAACAATTCCACAAGAACCTGCCGTCGGACAAGCAGCTATTTTCCCCATAGAAGCGTTGGTCTCGGCTACCGCCACAGCATAAGAAGCTGCTTCTTTGACAAAATCTCCAGCAAAACTATTTTTAAAAGTAAATAATTTTTGAGCATCTCCACCTACCATGCCACTGACAGATTTTTGCGTATTATTTATGCCATTTTCCGCTGACTCTTTCATGACCTGCCAAATAGTCTGCATATTTTCTTTAATATAAATCACAGATTTAAAACTGTGCGTAGCTTCATATTCTACAATGATATCATCTATTGTTCGCTCTTGAGCATTTGCCATATCTATCAAATCTTGTATACAAGAAAAATTTATCACTAAATCACCTCATTAAATTAAATTGCATCAATTCTCAATACTTTTTTTACACCAATAACTTTACTACAAGCTTTTACTGCTTCATCAGAAATTGTATCATCCACTTCAATATTCATCAAAGCTTCTGCACCTCTTTCACTTCTCGATACTTTCATATAAGCAATATTTATATTATATCGAGCTAAAGCCGCTGTAACACCATTTACCACACCTGGCATATCTTGATGCACAATAATTACCGATGGATACTTTCCACTCAATTGCACTTCATAATTATCTATAGCTGAAATAATGATATTTCCACCACCAATAGAAGCACCTGTTACTTGTACTTTTCGATTTGATACACCTGTTAATTCTATAATAGCAGTATTTGGATGAGCATCTTCTAACTCTACTGTACCAAAAGCAAATTCTATATTTTTTTCTTTTGCTATCTCTAAAGAATTACGAATTCTTTCATCATCTGGTTTAAAACCCATAATTCCAGCAATCAACGCTCTATCTGTACCATGTCCTTTATAAGTCTGTGCAAATGAACCATATAATTTTATATTTATAGCTTTTACTTCTTCACCTAAAATAGCTCTTGCCATCAATCCTAGTCGCACTGCTCCTGCTGTATGAGAACTTGATGGACCTATCATTATTGGTCCAATGATGTCAAATGCACTTCGCATTATATTTCCTCCAATATCCTGTAATATTTAGCCTTTAATTTAAAATTTAAATTTTTTATCTTCATCTCCTAGTGGTTTATCTTTATCTGGGTTATTTTTTAAACTAGGTATGATATTTTTTACATCTTCTTTTGCTTTATTAAAAATTTCTTTATATTTATCCGCATATTCATTAATGTCTGGCATATCATCCTTTATCCATGCATTAGCAGCTTTTCCTACGGCATAAGTTACTCCCATACCAATAGGAATTTGCAATGGTGGAAATGGTATCAAGGTTGCTAAACTTTGACCTACAAATGTACCACCTAATGCTCCAACAAAAGCACAACTAGCTGTCTCATCAAATTTTTTATCATATACACCAGCTATGCGTTTTATCAAATAAATTTCATTAGCAGCCAGTGCAATCTGTCCAAGTATAGGTGCTACGACAATTACACCAGCTCTAGCAGCAGCCCAACGGCACAAAGACTCAACTTCTTGTTCTATTTCCTCTTCTGATTTTATTACCTTCATTAAATCTAAATCTTCGTTCATCAAAAACACTCCCTTTATAAAAATTTTTAGATTAAATTATTTATATATAATTAAATTCAACTAAACTTCATTATTTCTCATCTTTAATTAAAACAGAAAACAAGAAAAAGCTCAACTATCTATAATTATTTTAGATAATTGAGCTTTAAATTTTCTAAAAAATATTTAATTTATACTAAGTGGCAATACATAATAATAAATAGTAATAAAATGAGCTGCACTACCCAAAATTACAAATATATGCCAGATAACATGATTATATGGTATTTTACGCACTAAATAAAAAATTGCTCCAATGCTATATAAAACACCGCCAGCTACAAGCCACCAAATAGCTTCTACAGATAAAGTATCAAGTAGTGGATTTACAATTGTAACAGCAAGCCAGCCCATGACTAAATAACAGATAGTACCAACCACACGAAAACGATTGTAAAAGAAAATCTGAAAAACTATTCCAGCCAAAGCCAATCCCCAAGCTACGCCAAATACAGCCCAGCCCAAAGTACCATATAGAGCTATCAAGGCAAATGGCGTATAGTTACCCGCAATCAGTAAATATATTGCTGAATGGTCTATACATTTAAATATTGATTGTACTTTTTGACTACAAAAACTAAAACTATGATATAAAGTTGAAGCTAAATATAATAATATCATAGAAACACCATATACTATTATACTTGTTAAATGTAAAATTCCCTTATCATAGCCATAATAAAGCATGGCAATTAAACCCATAACAGCTAGTAGCGTTCCTACACCATGTGTAACGGCATTTAAAATTTCTTCTATTTTTTTCGTAGACTTATATACATATTCCGTGCTCATTTTTGTCGCCTTCTTTCTCACAAGCTTTAAATCTTTTTAACATCAACAATTATATCACAATAAAAAATTATTAATAGATAGTATTTACATATTAAATTAATAGGTTTTAATTTTAAAATAAAAAAATGCTGATTAAGTCAATCAATATCAATACTCCTGTTAAAATCATTGACCTTATAAAAATTTATTATCTATTTTTCTTGATCAAAAGTTTTTCTAAATACATATTTAAAATACATTTTATCCTATTTATAAGCTATGATTTTTTAACCAATCTGACCATAAAACTTTAAACCCATTTTGATGATTTTCTTGTACATATTGATAAAATACTTTTATCATTTTAGCTTTTTGATTATAATAAGGAGCTTTCCAATTACTGCTTGTAGAAACATCTTCTGTATATGCTACATAATTTCCACCTAATAACAATTGACGATATAATATATCTTTCAATGGTACTTGTGGATTTTTCATCATATCATACATAGCTAAAAAAGTTGTTGTTCTGCCCTTGCCAGCTTCACAATGGAAATGTAACCATGCATCTTCAGGTAAAGATTTATAAAGTTTAATAAATTCATCTATATTTTCTGGACTAGGCCAAACATGATCTGTTGCTGTTATACGTACATAATGTAAATTATTCTTTTCCACTAACTTTTTTTCAGTTCCTACTGATTTTATTAAAGAAGTATCCACTTCATCAGCATTTTTATTATCATCTAAAGTAGCTCTTTCTGTATATTTATCTAAATTAGCTTTTAATAATTTAGGTTCTAAACGAATAATTTCTTTTCTTGATTTATCTATATTTGCCCAATCTCTTTCACCATACCAACTGACAGCATCTTCATTAAAAAATCCATGATTTTCTTGTCTTAAATCTACAATATAAATATCTTTATCTGTCTTTTGACGCAAATTTTTTACCAATGTCGCAAATTGATTTATGGAGAATTGTGCACTTCCTGAAGCATGCAATTTGTCTAAGCCCTCTCTTGTTGGCACATAATTAATATCAATTCCATACTTATCACTTGCCTTTTTAAAACCATCTTCAGAAGTGCGGAAACTCCTTGGCAATTTATCATCATCTTTTGCATCAATACGCCAAATATAGCCTTTATATTCATTAACATTTTGAATATCGCCTATATTCGTCTGCCCAGTAGCTACCACTTTTGTATCAGCTACTTGTTCTTGAGCATTTACTACTTGCTCTGTTGCTGTAAATTGAATAACACACATTGAACTTAAAATTAAACTTAAATATTTTAATTTCATATTTATCACCTCAACTTAAGTTTATTCCTATATATTTATAAAGACAATAAAAAAACTCATAGTAAATAGCTTTTTTTCTAAAAATTATATCAAGTATTTACTATGAGTTTATCTATATTCATTTTAATTTATTTTAATTCATTTTTAACGATATAAATAATCCATTCTGCTACATTTGTAGAATGGTCTGCTATACGTTCTACATATTTACCGATCATTAAATAATCAAGATATGATTTTACATTTTGCGGATTTTCTTTTATTAAATTAGCAATATCTTCACTAAAGTTTTTAAAATAATTATCTACTGTACTATCTGTTTCAATAATTTTTCTTGCTAAATCAACATCAGAATCCCTAAAACATTTTACACTATCAAAAACCATTTCACGCATTACATTTACCATTTCACCAAAATAATCCGGTAAATTAACAGGATTTTCTTTTGCTAAACTCATAGTGTATTTAGAAATATCTCCACAATGGTCAGCCATGCGTTCAATATCACCAATCATTTTCATGATAGAGGCTATTTCACGCCAATCTGTAGCTACTGGTGCTTGAGTCAATACTAAACGCAAACATTTTTCATTGATATCATGTTCTGCTTTATTAAACCATATATCATTTTTTATGATTTTTTTGGCTAAAACTTCATTTTTTTCAGCTAAATTGCCAATAACTTCATCTAAAGTCTCTTGAAGTTGTGCCCCCACCAACTCTACATCTCTAATCAAACATTCTAATTCATTTACATAATTTATTCTATTAGCCATTTTTATCTCCTTCAAATAGAAAATACTACTAAATCAACCAAATCTACCAGTGATATATTCTTCTGTTTTTGGATTTTTAGGATTAGCGAATAATTCTGTAGTTTCTCCGTATTCGATTAACTCACCTAATAAGAAAAATGCTGTTTTAT
>USPM01000037.1 GCA_900556715.1 uncultured Megamonas sp.
ATATTACCTTTAAAAGCAAATTTTTTAAACTCAATAAAGAAATTTTTCATAATGATAAAAACCTTTCTAAGCATAATGTATATAATTATAACCTATAAAGGTGAGTATTGAAAAGAAAAATTAATTAAATTTGAATAAAAATAAAAGTCCTCTTTATTAGATAAGAGGACTTTTTTTAATACAGCATCTGTTGATATTTATCACTGGTACTGATGCTAATTCTATTATTCAAATTGAGTATTCGTACAGCATCTGTTGATATTTATCAATATTATTATCTCTAATAAAAGCTAGAAATATTGGTATTCGTACAGCATCTGTTGATATTTATCATACAGGGAAGAAGGTCCATAAAACTGGCGTATGGGGTATTCGTACAGCATCTGTTGATATTTATCAAAATGATGAAGTATTTAGAAAAGCATATAAAGAAGAAGTATTCGTACAGCATCTGTTGATATTTATCGCAACGACCAGAGCTATCGTTAATCGGTACGCCAGTATTCGTACAGCATCTGTTGATATTTATCTTTATACAGCAACATGATGAATAAAGGTTATACAAAATCAGTATTCGTACAGCATCTGTTGATATTTATCCACTGGATTTTTTAAAAAATTTGACCGACTTTGATGTATTCGTACAGCATCTGTTGATATTTATCTTAAACAAATGTATAATGTAGAAAAAATAAATAGGTATTCGTACAGCATCTGTTGATATTTATCCCTAATGTTATTAGGATTTATTAATTACATTATAATTATAAACTATTGATATTGCAAGATTTTTATAATTTTTACCAGCAAATGATAGATAATATATTAGATTTGAGTAGGTCAATAAAATCAAGCTTTATGAAGATTTTATAAATTTTAGGTTGGTAAATTTTATTTTAAAGAATATTTATAAATATATGATGAAAAATCTATGAATTTTGTCAATTTTTGTCTTTATTATATATTTTTTGTCAAATTTATATATAATAATATTGAGAGGTGTGATATATATGTCTGAAACTACAACGTTAAATATAAGAGTTAATAAAGATTTGAAAAAACAATCTGAAGCAATTTTATCTTTATTGGGATTAAATACTTCTACAGCTGTAAATATGTTTTTAAATGCTGTTGTTAGAAATAATGGCATTCCTTTTGCTTTAACATTAAATCCTAATAATGAAACAAAGCAAGTTCTTGATGAAGTAAAAGCAGGCAAAAATTTAAGTAGAACTTTTGATAATGTAAGAGATTTAATGGACGATTTAGATGCTTAAAATAAAATATCACTCTAAATTTAAGAAAGATATAAAGGCAATAAAAAAGCGTAACTATGATTTATCAAAGCTACAAAAAGTTATTGAAATATTAGCTGAAGAAAAAACTTTACCTGCCAAATATAAAGATCATTCTTTAACTGGAATTTATTAAGATTTTAGAGAATGTCATATTTTGCCTGATTGGTTATTAATATATCGCATAGATAAAGATATCTTGACTTTAGTACTTTCTAGAACAGGTACACATAGTGATCTATTTTAGAAAGATTGCTTTAGAATGTCTTTATTTTTTATTGTTAATAAATATAATATGATAAATAAAAAAAGCTAAGTCCTCAAATAAGGACTTAGCTATATTTTTTATCTTATTCCCATTCAATTGTAGCTGGTGGTTTAGAAGTTATATCATAAACTATTCTGTTTACACCAGGTACTTCGTTTACAATTCTACGAGAAACTGTGTCTAATACTTCATATGGAATTCTTGCCCATTCAGAAGTCATAGCATCGCTACTTGTAACAGCACGAAGTGCTACAGTGTGGCAATAAGTACGGCTATCACCCATAACACCTACAGAGCGGATATTTGGAAGACAAGCGAAATACTGCCAAATTTTTTCGGAAAGACCTGCTTTAGCGACTTCTTCACGGAAGATAGCATCTGCTTCACGAACAACAGCGAGTTTATCTTCAGTTACTTCGCCGAGAACGCGGATAGCAAGACCAGGACCTGGGAATGGTTGACGCCATACGAGGTCATGAGGAATGCCGAGTTCTTCACCTACTGCACGAACTTCATCTTTGAAGAGTTCGCGAAGTGGTTCGATAAGGTCGAACTGAATATCTTCAGGAAGACCGCCAACATTGTGATGGCTCTTGATTGTTGCAGAAGTTTTTGTACCGCTTTCAACAATATCAGGATAGATTGTACCTTGAACAAGGAAATCAATTTTGCCGAGTTTATTAGCTTCAGCTTCAAATACACGAATGAATTCTTCACCAATGATTTTACGTTTTCTTTCAGGGTCAGAAACGCCAGCTAATTTACCTAAGAAACGATCTTTAGCATCAACACGGATGAGGTTCATATCGAATTGTTTGCGGAAAATAGTTTCTACTTGGTCGCCTTCATCTTTACGGAGTAAACCATGGTCAACGAATACGCAAGTTAATTGTTTGCCTACAGCTTTGTGAACTAAAACAGCAGCAACAGAAGAATCAACACCGCCGCTTAAAGCACATAATACTTTTTTATCGCCAACGATTTGTTTAATTTCTGCAATTTTGCTTTGAGCAAAAGAACTCATAGTCCAATCGCCTTTTAAGCCACAGATTTTGAATAAGAAGTTTTTCATCATCTGTTGACCAAATGGAGTATGTTCAACTTCTGGGTGGAATTGTACACCATATAATTTACGACTGTCATCGCACATAGCAGCGACAGGAGTATGTTTAGTATGAGCAATAGCTTTGAAGCCTTCTGGAACTTTTTCTACATAGTCGCGATGGCTCATCCAGCAAATTTCATCAGCATTGATACCATCGAATAAAACGCTATTAGTATCAAGAGTGATATCCATTTTACCATATTCGCCAGCTTCAGCATGAGCTACGCTACCACCGAGATTATGAGCCATGAATTGATGTCCATAGCAAATACCAAGTACAGGAATACCAAGTTCAAAGATTTTTGGATCAGCCTGTGGTGTATTATCAGCATAAACACTGCTAGGACCGCCAGTGAAAATAATAGCTTGTGGATTTTTAGCTTTAATTTTTTCTACTGTATAGTCATAAGGAACAATTTCGCAGTAAACACCGCATTCTCTAACACGACGTGCAATTAATTGGTTATATTGACCGCCAAAGTCAATAACGAGAACCATTTCATGAATTGTGCTCAATTTTTTACCTCCTAATAATAAAAAACGCTCTCTTTACAAAAATAGTTTACTATACAGTAGTTTTTCTGTAAAGAGAGCTTTTATATTTGTTGCTATTTATTAAGCGAAATTTAATTTAAAATTAAGCTTTACCGTCGCAACCAAGAACTTCTTTAATTTTGTGAGCAACTAATGCTTTGATGTTAGCTCTGCCGTCAGCAACATATTGACGTGGGTCAAAATGATCTGGATGTTCGTTGAAGTGTTTACGAATACCAGCAGTCATTGCAAGACGAAGGTCGGAGTCGATGTTGATTTTGCAAACAGCTAAAGAAGCAGCTTTGCGGAGTTGTTCTTCAGGAACACCAACAGCATCTGGCATGTGACCGCCATTTTCGTTAATGATTTTAACGAATTCTTGAGGAACGGAAGAAGCACCATGTAAAACGATTGGGAAGTTAGGAAGACGTTTAGCAACTTCTTCAAGAATGTCGAAACGAAGTGGAGGTGGTACTAAAATGCCTTGTTCATTTCTTGTGCATTGGTCAGGAGTGAATTTGTAAGCACCATGGCTAGTTCCGATAGCGATTGCTAAGGAGTCAACACCTGTTTCTTTAACGAATTCTTCAACTTCGTTAGGATCAGTGTAATGAGCTTCATGAGCAGCTACTTTAACATCATCTTCGATACCAGCTAACTGACCAAGTTCTGCTTCAACTACTACGCCATGAGCGTGAGCATATTCAACAACTTCTTTTGTTTTTTCAATATTTTCTTTGAAGCTGTAGTGGGAACCGTCGAACATAACGGAAGTGAAACCACCATCGATACAAGATTTGCAAGTTTCGAAATCTGCACCATGGTCAAGGTGTAAAGCGATTGGAAGACCAGTGTCTTCAATAGCAGCCTGTACAAGGTGTACAAGGTATTGATGTTTAGCATATTTTCTAGCACCAGCGGAGCACTGAAGAATTAAAGGAGCGTTTAATTCTTTAGCTGCTTCAGTGATACCCTGAACAATTTCCATATTGTTTACGTTGAATGCACCAATAGCATAGTGGCCTTCATACGCTTTTTTAAACATTTCTTTTGTTGTTACTAATGGCATTAAAAAAACCCCCATAGACAAAATTTAAATTTCAAGACTATTATAGCATAAAATTTGTTTATTTGTATATCAAAATCTGAAAATTATTTAATTCAGATAATTCTTGTAATCTATAAATATTTTTTATAATGAATTATAGTTAAATGCATTATGATATAATTTTAAAATAAATATAATTTTTGTTTGAGTAGGTGAGTATATGAATATTGGAAAATTATCTATAAAACAGATAAAAGATTTAATTGTTAAAGACTGCAATGAAGAATTATTGACAGCGATAAAAAATGATACTCGTAAAGGTGTGCAAAGTATATATAAAAGTTACCAACGTGAAATGAAAGAACGTGAGCGTGTAGCTAATTTATATACTTTCGAAAATGAATGTAGAGCCAATGGTTATAAATTAATTGCTGGTGTAGATGAAGTGGGTAGAGGACCTTTAGCTGGACCTGTAGTGATAGCCGCTGTTATTTTACCAGATAATTTTTTCATTGAGAAAATAAATGATTCTAAGAAATTATCCGAGGCAACACGTGAGAAGATTTATGATATCATCATGGAAAATGCGATAGCTGTAAATAGAGCGATTATTGACGAAAAAACTATAGATAGAGTAAATATTTATCAAGCTGCTATGAATGGTATGTATGAAGCTATTTATGGATTAAACCCCAAGCCTGATGCGGTGTTGATTGATGCTATGCCTTTAGAAAGTTTGGATATCTATCATCAATCAATAATTAAAGGTGATGCAAAATCTGCTTCTATTGCAGCGGCTTCCATTGTCGCTAAAGTGGAAAGAGATAGAATGATGAGTGAATTTGATGGGATTTATCCACAGTATGGTTTTGCCAAAAATAAAGGATATGGTACAAGTGAACATTTAGAAGCTTTGAGGAAATATGGACCATGTGAGATTCATCGAAGATCATTTGAACCGATAAAATCAATGATGACGCAGAAATAAGGTATTTGTATGAAAAATATGGGTTTATGGGGAGAAGATAAGGCTGTAGAATTTTTAAAGGCAAAAAAGTATACAATATTGGCTAGAAATTATCATAGTAGATTTGGCGAAATAGATATTATAGCAAAAAAGCAAAATACAATTATTTTTGTTGAAGTAAAAACTAGAAAAAATACTGCATTTGGATTTCCTGCTGAATTTGTGAATTATCAAAAACAGCAAAAAATCATGAAAACAGCACAATTGTATATTAATGATAATTTTAATGCAGAATTTGATTATAGATTTGATATACTAGAGGTATTTCACTATGATGATAATAAGGTGAAATTTAATCATTTGAAAGGAGCGTTTGAGGTTTGAAAACAAAGGGTTTTGAACAAAAAAGACGTATTATTGTTGGTGTGTCAGGAGCAAGTGGTGCAATTTATGCCTATAGATTGATACAAGTCCTTGCAAATAGCGGGATTGAGGTGCATTTTGTGGCTTCAAAAGCAGGTCTTGAAGTATTGGAGTATGAATGTGGTTTAACTATGGTTCAATTGACACAAATGGTTCATAAGATTTATGATGTAAATCGAATTGATAGTGCAATAGCAAGCGGTTCATTTCCTTGTGAATCAATGGTTATTGTACCTTGTTCGATGAAGACATTGGGTTCACTAGCAAATGGCATTGCGGGAAATCTGCTTACTAGAGCAGCTGATGTAACTTTAAAGGAAGGTCGTAAGCTTATTTTAGTGACAAGAGAAACACCAGTACATGCTATTCATTTAGAAAATATGTTGAAATTATCACATGCAGGAGCAAGAATAGTGCCAGCATGTCCAGGATTTTATCATCGACCAAAAACTATTGAAGAATTAGTTGATATGTTAGTGGGTAAAATTTGCGATGCTTTAAATGTGGATAATGATTTATTTGAACGTTGGACAGGACCTGATGAGATTTAGAGTTTTATTGGGGATAATTTATTAATAGATTAATTATATAAAAGTAAAACTTAGAAAAGTAAAATTGATAAATCACCCCAAATTTTATGGGGTGATTTTATGTTTGCTAAGACTTATGGAGCGACGACATTGGGCATAGATGGTGTACTTATAGAAGTTGAAGCCGATGTAGCAAATGGTTTACCAAAATTTGAAATAGTTGGTTTGGCTGATGTGGCAATAAAGGAAGCAAAAGAGAGAGTTCGTCCTGCTATTAGAAATACAAATGTTAATTTGGTGCCGAAAAAGGTGACTATAAACTTAGCTCCTGCTGATTTACGAAAAAATGGTTCATCTTTGGATTTGCCGATAGCAATAGCTCTTTTAGAAGCATATGGATTTTTACCTAAAGATTGTTGCAGTGATAGTTTATTAGCTGCTGAATTATCGTTAGATGGTCAAGTAAAAACTATAACAGGTATTTTATCTATGGCTATTTTATGTAGAGATTTGCATTTAAAAAGATTTTTGGTAGCAAAAGGAAATGAACAAGAAGCTTTATTGGTAGATGGTATTGAAGTATATGCAATAGAGAATTTATCCGAACTGATAGATTTTTTGCAAGGCAGAAAAAAATTAAAACCGGCAAAAAGAGAAAATAAAATATCACAAAATATAAAATTTAATGAAGATTTTGCTGATGTACAAGGGCAGTTTTTGGCTAAAAAGGCTTTAGAAATAGCGGCAGCAGGTGGACATAACGTTTTGATGGTGGGAGCACCAGGAACAGGAAAAACGATGCTTGCCAAACGTTTAGCGACAATTTTACCGCAAATGACATATCAAGAGGCTTTAGAAGTAACTAAGATTTATA
>USPM01000038.1 GCA_900556715.1 uncultured Megamonas sp.
CCTGTACCGAAGCAGAAAATACGAGAATGCTCTAAAAATCTACCTACTACACTTATAACTTCAATATTATCTGTTTTTCCTTCTATTCCTGGTAAAATACAGCAGATACCACGAATAATCATTTTTATCTTAACGCCAGCTTGAGAAGCTTCTTTTAATGCATCTATTAACTGTCTATCTGTTAAAGAGTTCATTTTCAAGAAAATGCTTGTTTCTTCTCCAGCTTTAGCTTTTTCAATTTCTTCTTTAATTAAATCTAATAAAGTATTTTTTAGACTAACAGGTGCTACTAATAGATTATTATATTCTCCATAGAGATTATCAATACCCATATTTTGGAAAAATTCTACAGCATCTTTACCTATATCTTCATTGCTAGTTATCAAAGAAATATCCGTATATAAAGAAGATGTAGAAGCATTATAGTTACCTGTACCTATTTGTGTAAAGTATTTTATGCCTGTTTTATCTTGTTTCATAACTAAGCAAATTTTGGAATGAACTTTATAGCCTTCCATACCATAAATAACTTTACAGCCAGCATCTTGTAAAAATTCTGCCCAGTTTATATTATTTTCTTCATCAAAACGAGCTCTAAGTTCCATCAAGACAGTTACATCTTTCCCCATTTTAGCTGCCATCGATAAATAATTCATCAATTGAGCTCTATGACTTCCTACACGATATAAAGTAATCTTTATAGCAAATACTTTTTCGTCTGTTACAGCTTCTTTAATGAACTTCAAGAAAATATCAAAGCTTTGATATGGATATTGTAACATTACATCATTATTTGCCACATAATCCATCACACTAGCATTTTCAGGAACACAGCAGATATGAGATGGCTCAAATGGTGGATACATCAAGCTATTTTTCTGTTCTTCATTAAATTTACTACCTAAGCTGAAAATATAAGATTTATTGATAGGAGATTTATAGATAAAAATTTGTTTTGATGTGATTTTAAATTGTTCTGTGGCATATTTCATCATTGTTGAATCTATATTGCCTTCTATTTCTAAACGAACAGGCGCAAGTCTTTGTCTTTTCAATAAGACTTCACGTGCATGTTCTAAGAAATCTTCCCCTAAATCTAATCGCTCATCATCTAAACTGATATCTGCACTTCTAGTAACAGATAAAATTGCTGTATTTTCTACTTCATAGCCATCAAAAATTTTATCAGCATATGTAGCTATAATATCTTCTGTCATCACATAGCGAATTTTAGATTTATTTGGTATATATACGATTTTAGGTAAATTGCTAGGTACTGGAATAATTCCAAAAACTTTTTTCTTTTTGCGTGTTAAAATTATACCTACATATAACGCTTTATTTAACAAATGAGGAAATGGATGTCTTACATTTATAATTTGTGGAGATAAGAATGGGCTAATTTGATTGTCGAAATATGTTTTAACATAAGTTTTATCTTTTTGATTTAAAGATTTTACTTTTTTACGTTCAATGCCGTATGTTTTAAGCTGTTTTTCTACAGTCGCAAAAATTTTATCAGCTTTTTGATTTAATTGTTTTGTAGCTACAAAGATTTTATCTAATTGCTGACTTGGTGTCATAAAACTTTTATTATCAAAACCATTTGTATCCACAGAAGCCATTTCATATAGACTACCTACACGTACTCGATAAAACTCATCTAAATTACTAGCATAAATTGCTATAAATTTTAGTCTTTCATATAGAGGTACATTTTCATCTATGGCTTCTTCTAATACTCTATCATCAAAACGAAGCCATGATAATTCTCTATTTTGTGTATATGATGTATCTATCTTTTTATGCATTCTGTTCTCCCTCTTTAGTTAATACTTGCTTATATAAATATCCTTCACGTACGCCTGCACGACTTACATAAATGCTTTGTACGTTAAAATATTTAACAATAGTATTTAAGATTATCATACCTGGCATAATTGTACGCACACGTTCAGGTACGACTTTTAATAATGTTTCTAAAGTTTCACGAGGTACTAATTTTTTATTTTCACGGTTTTCTAGTTTTTTAACCATCCAATTTAAATTTTCAGCAATGACAAAACGATTATTTTTACTTAAATCATAAAAATAACTATTTAATCTATCTACATTACGAATAGTTCCACCTACACCACAAACATATGGACAATCGCCCCATTGGTCTACATCGTAACGAACTATCATTTCTCTTACGCATTCTTCAATTTTTTTGCGTTCTTTTTTTGTTGGGAATAAATGTTTTACAAATTTTGTATACATGCTTAAAGAACCGATTGGTAAGCTTATAGAATTTTGTATTTGCATATTATTATACATAACTAATTCTGTACTACCGCCACCAATATCTACTAATAAACCACTTTTTAAATCAATAGTTCTAGCTGCACCAACAAAATCATATTCAGCTTCTTGAGCACCACTTAATAAATTAATAGCTAATCCTGTTCTATCTTCAATTTCACTAACTGCTGCTTGACTATTAGAAATATTTCTTAAAGATGCAGTAGCAAAAACATGTAAATTATTTACACCTAAATCTTTAGCTAATAAATTAAAACTATCCAAGATATAGCAAGCTCTATTGATACCGTCTGCTACCATCATACCATCTTGAATAAATGATGCTAATTCTGCCATTTCTTTTTTATTTAAAAGTACTCTTGGTTTACCACCTTCTACTTTATAAATAACAAGACGCATTGTATTTGAACCAATATCTACAATACCATACATCTAAATCCCTCCTACTCTATTTTAAATATAATATTTTTTTATGCTAAATTCTATATATCCCCTCGTTTTTCCTTCACTATTTTACAAAAATATTACAAAATACAATCTTTTTACTAAAATAGACAAAAATAATAGCATTCTTCGTTTCACAACTTAGAATGCTGTATTTATAAATTTTATTTATTATCTACTTCAATAATAGATTAATTTCACCTTTAATAATATTATAGTATAAAAATAAGAAAATTAAATATAAGAAATGTTAAATCTTTGTAAAATTTTCTAAGCTTCTACTTCTATATTCTGCTTAAATAATTTAATTTGCTCATTTCTTATCCAATCACCAATCGCTTTGCCTTTCAAATTTGCTGGACAATTTTTCATAGATACACTATGAATTTTTTGGAGATAACTATGATAATCTGCTAAATAATAGGGCAATGATTTACTATCTGCCAAAATCACACAATTAAAGCCAGCAAAGCCTAAAGGATTTTTCTCTACCGTCAATAAAAAATCGACAATTTTTCCTACTTTTCCTAGTCTAGCTGCTCGCATATGTTCTTTGATGACAAATAATCCACCTTGCAACCATTTTTTAGGAAGCGTCATGCGTTTATTCCATGCTTTTAATACAGCTAAACCTTTTTCTTCATGTCCATAATGATGAGGTAACATTTCTTTTGGCGTTACACCTTTGCCCAAATCATGCACAAGACCTGCAAAACGCACAGCGACATCATCTGTCATATCAGCAACTAAATCCACAATCTCCATAGTATGCTCAAACGCATCACCTTCTGGATGAAATGCTACAGGTTGAGTTTTCCCTATCAAGGCATAGATTTCAGGAAATAAGATTTCCAATAAATCCGCTTTCACTAGACTGCGGAAAAATATTGAGGGTTTCTTTGTTTTTAATGCACGTTGTAATTCATTAAAAATGCGTTCTTGTGGCTCTGATTTTATTTCCTCTCTACATGCTCGCATCAAATTTACAGTATCTTCATTGATTTTAAAATTTAATTCACAAGCCTGACGCGCAGCTCGAAGCGCTCTCACAGGGTCCTCTTTAAAATGATGTGATACTGCTTTGATACATCTTTTTTCAATATCTTCTCGTCCTTTATATGGGTCAATTATTTTTCCATCACGTACGCGGTAAGCTATGCTATTCATAGTCGTATCTCTACGATATAAATCTTCTTCAATCGTTACTTTTTCATCATAATCTACAATAAAACCTGTATAACCTATACCTGTTTTTCTTTCCTTACGGGCAAAAGCTACTTCGCATTCTTTGTCTTCAATTTTTACTAAATACACAGGAAAAGATTTTCCTACTTTTTTTGCCTTTGGAAAATTTTGTTTAAAATCATCTTCTTTTACATGACAAATGACAAAATCTTTATCTTTAGGAATAACACCTCGTATTTTATCACGCACCCAGCCACCTACAATATATAAAGTGCCACCTAAATCATCTATCTTCTGTGAAAACTCCATTTCATTCATAATTTTAAATCACCTACTTATAAAAAAACCCAGTTAGATATAATATCTACTGGGTTTTATTTTAATTTATTCTATTACCATAGCACCTTTATTATCAATATCTAATACTAAGTATTTAGAGCTAATATTATGTTTTGCAAAAGCCTCAACCATTGCTTTACCGATTTCTTCACCATTTTCTATCGTATAAGCAATAAGTGTTGGGCCTGCTCCACTTATAGTTGTACCAAGTGCACCTTTAGAATTTGCTGCTGCAAATACATCATACATACCAGGAATTAAATCTGCTCTATATGGTTGATGTAATTTATCTGCAAAAGCACCTTTTAAAGCTTCTATTTTTCCTTGACAAATAGCTGCAATAATCATAGCTGTATGACCAATGTTAAAAATAGCATCTTTTAATGGCACTTCTTGTTTTAAAGCTGCTCTAGCTTTTTTAGTTGGTAAATAAAAGTCAGGTATAGCCACTACCATTTTTAAATCAAAATTTGGCATAAAAGATACATATTCTAATTTATAATCAGTTTTTGTGCTGACTGTTATTCCGCCAAATAAAGCAGGTGCTACATTATCAGGGTGTCCTTCAATCTCAGTAGCTAACTCAAATATATCCTGTATAGAAAATCTATTATTCAAAAATACATTAGCTGCAAATAATCCCGCTACTATAGCAGTAGCACTACTACCAAGACCACGTGATAATGGCACATTATTTGTCATCTTTATATATGCCCCTTGATATTTTTTATCCAAGTGAGCTTTAGCTAATAATTTTTCAATAGAACGCCATACCATATTTCTTTCATCACAAGGTATATTAGCAGCACCATCACCATATATTTCTATACATAGATTTTTTTCTTCTAAAAGTTTTAATTCCAATTCATTGTAAATACTACAGGCAATACCCATAACATCAAAACCAGGGCCACAATTAGCAGTAGTACCTGGTACTCTTACTTTGACAAAATCACTCATAATTAAACCTCCTGAGGCATTACTACTCGGATAATATTAGAGATCTCATGTACCACATCTAAATTATTTAAACGAATTTTGAGGTCTTCAATTTGATTATTATTCACATTATGAGTAATTGCTACTATTTCGGAAAATTCTCCGACTTTACGTTTTTGAATTACAGAATATAAACTTACATTACTTTCACCAAAAGCTGTAGCAATCGCACCTAATACACCAGATTTATCTTCTACTAATAAACGAACATAATATGCTGATAAAACTTTATCAGGTGGACATAATTGTTTTTCTTCATAACAAGTGCAACGGATTTTACCAAAACGATCTTTACCCATATCACGTGCTACATCAATAATATCTGCTAAAACTGCTGAAGCTGTTGGACGTTCACCTGCTCCTTGACCATAGAACATAGTATCACCAACGGCATTACCATGAATGAATATAGCATTAAATACATTGCGAACTGATGCCAATGGATGATCTTTACTGATAAATGTTGGATGTACACGAACATCAATACCATCTTCAGTATGTTTAGCTATAGCTAATAATTTTATGATATAACCTAACTCCTTAGCATAAGTTATATCTTCTGGTGTAATATTAGTAATTCCTTCTACTTTTACATCATCTAAACTTACACGCGTATTAAATGCAATTGAAGATAAAATAGCGGCTTTTCTTGCGGCATCTAATCCAGCAACATCTGCTGTAGGATCTGCTTCTGCATAACCTTTAGCTTGAGCTTTTGCTAGAGCAGTATCATAGTCCATACCTTGCTCTGTCATTTTAGTCAACATATAATTAGTTGTCCCGTTTACAATACCGATTAACTCTGTGATTTTATTTGCTGTTAAACATTGTTTTAAAGGAGTGATAATAGGTATACCGCCAGCAACGCTTGCTTCAAACATAAAATCTACATCATGTTTTTCTGCTGCATCAAACATATCTTTACCAAACTGTGCTAAGACATCTTTATTTGCTGTAACTACATGTTTACCTTTTTCCATGGCTTTTAACATATATTCACGAGCCGGATGTATACCACCCAATAATTCTACGATAATATCAATGCTTTCATCATTTAAGATATCATCAATATTATCTGTGAAAACTACATTTCCAGTAAAATCACGTTTTTTATTTAAATTGCGAACTAAAACTTTACTCACTTCAATATCATTGCCGATTTTTGCTTTGATATCATGATAATTTTCTTGTAAAACTTTTAAAACTCCTGTGCCTACTGTGCCACAACCTAATAAACCTAATTTTATCTTCTTTGCCATAAATATCCCTCTTCCAAGACTAAACTTTTACACTTGACCAATAACTTCTAAACGTCTTACACCATTTACAAGACGTAATTTATCGAGCAATGCCTCAAGGTCAATATTCATATTTTTAGTTTCAATAGAAATTGTTGCTACTGCTACGCCTTGAAGAGGAATTCCTTGGTTAATAGTTAATACATTTCCTTTATCTTCGGAAATCATATTTAACACATTAGAAAGTACTCCTTGCTTATTATCAAGAACAAAAGAAACAGAAACAATTTTATTGATACTAGCTTCATAAAATGGTAAAACAAAATCTTTATATTTATAATAAGCACTACGACTTAGTCCCATTTTAGAAACGGCATCGTTTATCGTCATATTGTCATGACGACGTAGCATTTCTTTTACCTTGATTGTTTTTTTGATTGCAGAAGGTAAAATATCTTCTTTTACTAAATAGTATCCTGAATCTTT
>USPM01000039.1 GCA_900556715.1 uncultured Megamonas sp.
CAAGCTTTTCCTTAGCTCTCCAATATAATATATACACACAAAAAAAGACACGAAAAAACGTGTCTTTTTTTGTATTTATATTGCATTTACTTCATATATTATTTATAAACTCATTTATTTAAATCTTCTACCGCTTGACCTGCACCCATTATAGCAACTAAAGAATGTTCAAAAGTCAAGGCACCTTGAAGATATACATTATATGGTTCACGAATAGGGCCATCTGCACTGAGTTCAATAGAAGCACCTTGTACAAAAGTACCTGCTGCCATGATAACTTGATCTTCATATCCTGGCATATCCCAAGGTTCTGGAGCTGCATAAGAATCAACTGGAGAATATTTTTGAATTCCCTGACAAAAAGCAACTAATTTTTCTTTGCTACCCATTTCAATAGCCTGAATAATATCATTTCTCTTTGTATCTGGTGCAGGTAATGTTTTAAATCCTAATAAATCAAAGAACGCAGCGGCAAAAATAGCAGATTTTACAGCCTGTGCCACTACATGAGGAGCTAAAAACAAGCCCTGGAATAATAAGCGATTATTTGCAAGAGAAGCACCAAGTTCTGCTCCCATACCTGGAGCAGTCATACGATAAGAAGCAAGCTCTACTAAATCTTTTCTACCTACAATATAGCCACCTGTCGGTGCAATCCCGCCACCTGGATTTTTAATTAAAGAACCTGCTATGATATCAGCACCTACTTCAATAGGTTCTTTTGTATCCGTAAATTCACCGTAACAATTATCTACATAACAAATACAATCAGGATTGATTGCTTTGACAAATTTGCAAATTTCACCAATTTCATCAACGCTTAAACTTGGACGCATCATATAGCCACAAGAACGCTGAATAACTACCATTTTTGTTTTTGTAGTAATTTTTTCCTTAGCTACTTCAAAATCAACTCTGCCATCTTTTAAAGGAACTTCATCATACAAAATGCCAAATTCTTTAAGTGAACCTGGGCTATCTGTTGCATAACCAATTACTGTTTGCATAGTATCATATGGTGTTCCTGTAATATATATCAATTGATCACCAGGACGCAATATACCAAATAAAACAGTGGCTAAAGCATGTGTACCAGATACAAATTGTGTACGTACTAAAGCCGCTTCTGCTTTGAAGACTTCTGCATATAATTCTTCAATTTTATTTCTACCAATATCATCATAAGCATATCCAGATGTTGTATTAAAATGTGCTTCAGACACTTTTACTTTTCTCATAGCATCAAGAATTTTTAAAGTATTAACTTCTGCAATTTCATCAGGACGTGCAAAATATTCTTTACATAAAGCTAAAGCTTTTTGTCTAGTTTCAATAATTTTTTCAGAAAATGCCATTTTTTTCTCCTACTATTCTTTTTTATTAATTATCCAATATTTATTTTACTTATAATATTAATTTTATGTTAGCAATAAAAAATAAGCTGCTTAATATTAAGCAGCTTATTTTTTATAATGTCCGTTAAGACCATTAAGCACGCTGGATTTTACCAGAACGCATGCAGCTAGTGCAAACATTAACACGTTTAACTTCACCGTCAACAACAGCACGTACACGCTGAATGTTTGGTTTCCAAGTGCGTTTAGTTTTTAAATGAGAATGGCTTACATTCATTCCTGCTCTTTCACCTTTAGCGCAGATTTCGCAAACATTTGCCATTTAGCACACCTCCTTAAGGAATGGAAGATAGAAAATAATTACTAAGTCATGAACTGCCTTCTATAATAATAACCATAATTTGCATTATATATTATTATAGTTGACTTCTTGCTTCATCAAATTCGTTACCTACTATCTCCACAAGCTTAAATTCGGGTTGTTCGTGCCCTATTGTCTTGACGACTACATATTTATTATATCTAATAAAAATCATGTCGTACTTTTAAAAAACACAGTGCTAACATTATATCATAGAAGGAATTTAAATTGCAAGCATTTTATTTACATATATCTCTATTTATCTGCCCAATTACTTGTAAATCAATACAATTCGTGCTATTGTAGTAACATAATTATTTAAATAATAAAGGCGGTTATTTTATGGTAAAAATCTGTTTCAGCCAAATTGATGTTGAACCAGGTCATCCTGACCTAAATGTAGAGCGTATGCTTCAAGCAATTGCTGAAGCTAAAAAAAATAATACAGATATTATAATTTTCTCTGAAATGTGTATCCCTGGATATTTATTAGGTGATACTTGGGAACAAACAGCATTTTTAAAGGATTGCTTGAGCTATGGTGACGATATTATCGCAGCTTCTCAAGATATTTGTATCATTTTTGGTAATATTGCTGTTGACTGGGATAAGAAAAATACTGATGGTCGCGTTCGTAAATATAATGCTTTATATACAGCCTATAATGGTAAATTAATCAAACCTGAAAAATCTCCATATCCATTTGTCATCAAAACTCTATTTCCAAATTATCGTGAATTTGATGATAGTCGCTATTTCTTTAGTCTTCAAAGTTTAGCTAATGAATTAAAAACTGATTTGACTGATATTTTATCTCCTGTAAAAGTAAATATCAAAGGTCAAGATCTAAATTTAGGCTGTATCTTATGTGAAGATGGTTGGAGTGATGATTATGCTTTTGCTCCAATTGATATACTCTGTCAGAATTATAAATTAGATATGTTGATCAATATATCTGCCTCTCCTTATACTTTTGGCAAAAATAATAAACGCCATCGTGTATTCGCAAAACAGGCAAAAGACAATAATATTCCTTTAATATATGTAAATAATATTGGTATTCAAAATAATGGTAAGACTATTTATACTTTTGATGGTTCTAGTACTGTTTATGATGAAAACGGAAATATCATTGCAGCTTGCCCTGCTTACAAAACTAAAAATAATTATATAGAATTACTTCATAATAATACTTATAATCCACTTCCAGTACCTCAAAAAGATGATATTTCTAATATTTATCAAGCATTACATTATGGTATCAAAAAATTCCTTAAAAATATTCATATGCAAAAGGTAGTCATCGGTATCTCTGGTGGTATTGATTCTGCCGTTGCCTCTGCTCTTTATGCAGATATCTTAGGTGCTGAAAATATCACTCTAATTAATATGCCTAGTAAGTTTAACTCTGCTACAACAAAAGGTCTTTCTAGTCAATTAGCTAATAATTTAGGCTGTAATTATGCTATCGTGCCAATTCAAGAAGTTGTTGATTTTACTGTAAATCAATTTGAACATACTGATATTACTAATTTAGCTACTAATGATGTTCATAAAGTACAAGTATCTTCTTTTGTCAAAGAAAATATCCAAGCTCGTGACCGCTCAGCTCGCATTTTAGCTGGCATGGCAGCTAGCATTGGTGGTGGCTTTACTTGTAATGCTAATAAAGCAGAAACTACAGTCGGCTATTCCACTTTATATGGTGACCAATCTGGATTTTTAGCTGGTCTTGCCGATTTATGGAAATATCAAGTATATGAATTAGCACATTATCTAAATGAACATGTATATAAACGTGAGGTAATCCCTCAAGGCATCATTGATATCGTCCCTAGTGCTGAACTTTCTAGTGAACAAGATGTAGATGCTGGCAAAGGCGATCCTATTAAATATCCATATCATGATTATCTATTCCGTGCTTTTGTCGAAAGCTGGCAAAAAATCACTCCAGAAGATATTCTTCTTTGGTATAGTGAAAAAACATTAGAAGAACATATTGGTTGTGAAATAGGTCTTGTAGATAAATATTTTGCTACAGCTAAAGATTTCATCAGCGATTTAGAACGCTGGTGGAATTTATTCACAGGAATGGCTATAGCTAAACGCATTCAAGCACCACCTATTTTAGCTATAAGTCGTCGTGCTTATGGCTTTGATCATCGCGAATCTCAAAATGGCCCATATTATACAAGAGCATATAAACAATTAAAAGCTAAACTATTAGGTGATAACTTATGAGAATAATCACAGGTTCAGCTCGTGGGGCAAAATTAAAAGCCCCTAAAGGGCAAAATACACGACCTACAGCTGATAGAATAAAAGAATCTTTATTCAATATATTAGGCTCTTTTATTTATGATAAAAATGTTTTAGATTTATTTTCTGGAACTGGTAATTTATCTTTAGAAGCACTCAGCCGAGGTGCTAATCATGCCATTATGGTAGATTGCTCATTAGATAGTATTTCTACTATTAAATTTAATGCTACACATACAAAGCTCATAGATAAATCTACTATTTTAAAAGCTGATGTATTTTCTACGATAAAAAAATTACATCTAAAGCAAAAAAAATTTGATATAATATTTTGTGACCCACCATATCATCAAGATTTATGCTTAAAAGTTTTGCAAATGCTCCATGAATATCCTTTATTAACTGAAGATGGTATAATTATCATGGAACATGCTATTGAAGATAATCTTCCTTCAGATTTTCACCAATATACTTTATTGCGTAATCAAAAATATGGTTCCACTACACAAATCAGTATTTATGAATTAAAATCAAATAAAAGTGAGGATTAACTTATGACTATTGCTATCTGTCCTGGAAGTTTTGACCCTGTAACCAATGGGCATATTGATATATTTGAACGAGCTTCTAAAATGTTTGATGAAGTAATTGTCGGCGTTTTCAATAATATAAATAAACATCCTTTATTTACAGTTGATGAACGTGTGGCATTATTAAAACAAGCTACTGCTCATATACCAAATGTTAAAGTCGATTGTTTCGCTGGTCTGCTCGCTGATTATGCACATCAAAAAAATGCTCATGTAATTGTTCGCGGTCTACGCGATGCCAATGACTTTCTCTATGAATTTCCACGTGCTATGCTCATTAAAAACATGGCTCCAGATATTGAAAATATCTTTTTGACTACTGATAATAAATATTATCATGTATCTTCATCTGCAATTCGCGAATTAGCACAATTCGGTGGAGATATCACTCATTTAGTTCCTCATTGTGTAGAACTCGCTATTCATGAAAAAATCAAACGAGTACCTACATCAATAAAATAATTATAAATTATAGAGGTAAAATTATTATGGATTTATTAGACTCCCTTAATGAATTACAAGAACTTGTAGCTAATTCCTCTCGCTTTCTTTTAACTAATAAATGTTTAGTAAACGAAGAAGAACTCATTCGTCTTATAGATAATATTCGCAAAGAATGGCCATCTGCACTAAAAGAAGCAGAAGAAATCAATGCTAATCGAGATAAAATAATCGAAGATGCCCGTACAGAAGCAAAAAATATCATTGAACAAGCAAAAGTATATGCTCAAAAGAAAGCTTCTGAAAATGAAATCACTTTAGCTGCTGAAGCTAAAGCTAAAGAAATCTTAGAAAAAACATATAAACATTCAGAATCCATGCGTAATGATTCTGTTCAATATGCTGAACAAGTATTTGACCATATGAGTGTTTATATCCAAAACATTTTAAATACTGTTCAAGTAGCTAAAAATGGACTTCAACATGTAGGAATTCCTGAAAAAGAAGAAACTGACGAAAAGCAAAAAACTACTGAACAATAAAATTGATTATTACTTGTATATATTATATTTTAAAGCTACTGTATAAAAAACAATCTTTCTTATACAGCAGCTTTTTTCATGAAGAAAGGATATTAAATTGATTAAATTAGACCCTTCTATTTTACAAACCGTTACTAAACCTGCTCGTTATACTGGCGGTGAATTAAATGCTGTACACAAAAATCACGATGAAGTAGATTGTCGCTTTGCTTTATCCATGCCTGATGTTTATGAAGTAGGTATGTCTAATCTAGGTTTAAAAATTCTCTATGAAGTATTAAACGAACGTCAAGATACTGTAGCTGAACGCGTTTATGCTCCTTGGCTTGATATGGAAGCTAAAATGAGAGAACATAATATACCGCTCTATGCTTTAGAATCTTTTACACCAATCAAAGAATTTGATTTTGTCGGCTTTTCTCTTCAATATGAAATGATTTACACCAATGTCTTAAATATGTTAGACTTAGCCAATATTCCACTTTGGCAAAAAGACCGTACAGAAGATGATCCATTCATCGTCGGTGGTGGCCCTTGCGTATATAATGTTGAACCTGTAGCTGATTTCTTTGATTTCTTTGTCATTGGTGAAGGTGAAGAAGTTTTAAATGAAATTGTAGAAACTTTTATCACTTGGAAAAAACAAGGTAAAATTGGTGGTAGACAAGGATTTTTAAAAACACTTGCAAAATTAGATGGCATCTATGTTCCTTCATTATATGAAGTTCATTACAATGAAGACAATACTTTTAAAGAAATTTTGCCTCTTTGCCCCGAAGCAAAACCTGTAATTAATAAACGTGTAATCAAAAATTTCCGCGACTCTTTCGCTATCA
>USPM01000040.1 GCA_900556715.1 uncultured Megamonas sp.
ATAGACCTTCAATTGCTACACCTATACCTACAGGAAAAGGTAGCGTTACTTTATTATTAGATTCAGGTGCTAATGTAGATTGTAAACCAAAACATTTATGTCAAAGTGCATTAATGGGTTCTATCTATGCTAAATGTATGCTAGGAAAAGAAAATCCAGCAGTAGGTTTATTAAATATTGGTGAAGAAGCAACAAAAGGAAATGAGCAAGCCCAAGCCACATATCCTATGTTAAAAGGTATGAATACTATTAATTTCCAAGGAAATGCTGAAGGTAGAGATATACCAACAGGTCATTTTGATGTAGTAGTTTGCGATGGGTTTGTCGGAAATATTGTTTTAAAATTTGCTGAAGGTTTGGCAAAAACATTAGTAGGTTTGGCTAAAGATGCTATAAAAAAAGGTGGTATATTAGCTAAATTAGGTGCATTGTTATTGATGCCAGCTTTAAAGAAATTAGGAAAAGATATAGATGTTTCTGAATATGGTGGAGCTCCTTTACTAGGAGTTAATGGTTGTTGTATAATATCTCATGGTAGTTCTAATGCAAAATCTATCTGTAGTGCTATTAGACAAGCCTGTGAATTTGTAAAAAACGATGTATTAACTCAAATTAGGGATAATATAGATAAGGAGGAGATTTGGAGCCATGACACTGAAGTTAAATAGTGCAGGCATTATTGGAATAGGATATCATGTTCCAGAAAAAATCCTCACTAATGCAGATATTGAAAAATTAGTAGATACTAATGACGAATGGATTACAGAACGTACAGGTATCAAAGAAAGACGTATTTCTGCAAAAGATGAGCCAACATCAGAATTAGCATATAAAGCTGCTCTTAAAGCTTTAGAAGATGCTAAGATATCTGCTGAAGAGTTAGATATGATTATAGTGGCAACTATTTCTGCTGACTGTAATACACCTTCAACAGCATGTATTTTACAAGATAAATTGGGAGCTAAAAATGCAGCAGCTTTTGATTTATCAGCAGCATGTTCTGGATTTGTATATGGGTCTGCAATAGCGACACAGTTTATTGAAACTGGTGTGTATAAAAAAGTATTAGTTGTAGGTGCTGAAACATTATCTAAATTTGTAAATTGGCAGGATAGAAATACTTGTATCATTTTTGCTGATGGAGCAGGTGCTGCTGTATTCGGTGAAGTTGAACAAGGTTATGGTATGTTATCTTTTGATTTAGGTGCCGATGGAAGCGGTGCTACAACTATTGAAATTCCTGGTGGTGGAAGTAAACATCCAGCTGATCAAGAATCTATAGATAATCATATGCATTGCTTGCATATGAACGGAAAAGAAACCTTCCGTTTTGCTGTAAAGGCAATGGGTTCTACAGTATTGAAATCTTTAGAACGTGCAGGATTGCAAAAAGAAGATATTGATTATTTAATTCCACATCAAGCTAATATTCGTATCATTGAATCTGCGGCGAAACGTTTGCATTTACCAATGGATAAGGTATTTGTAAATATAGAAAAGTATGGAAATGCATCAGCAGCATCAATTCCAATTGCAATGGCAGAAGCTTATCAATCTGGGAAATTGAAAAAAGGTGAAATCATAGCTCTTTCTGGTTTCGGTGCAGGTCTTACATGGGCATCTTGCATTATGAAATGGGCTAAGGAGGACTAAATAATGTTCGAAAATAATCCTATCTGTAAATTATTAAATATAAAATATCCAATATTTCAAGGCGGTATGGCTTGGCTTGGTACAGCAGAATTAGCTGCTGCCGTTTCTAATGCTGGTGGTCTTGGTATTATTGGAGCAGGACATATGCCTCCTGATCTTTTGAGAGCCGAAATACAAAAAGTAAAACAATGGACAGATAAACCATTTGGTGTAAATATAATGCTTATGTCTCCATTTGTTAAAGAAGTCATTCAAGTGGTGCTTGATGAACGTGTACCAGTTGTAACAACAGGTGCAGGTAATCCAGGTGAATATATACCTGCATTTAAAGAAATTGGTACTAAAGTAATACCAGTTGTTGCATCAGTCGCACTTGCAAAACGTTTAGTTCGTACTGGCGTTGATGCAATCATTGCTGAAGGAACAGAAAGTGGTGGACACGTAGGTGAAATCACTACTATGGCACTTGTACCACAAGTAGTAGATGCAGTGGATATTCCAGTTATTGCAGCTGGTGGTATTGGTGATGCCCGTGGAATGATGGCAGCATTTGCACTTGGTGCTAGTGGTGTACAAATGGGTTCAAGATTTGTAGTATCTAGTGAATGTATTGCTCATGAAAATTATAAAAAATTAGTTTTACGTGCAAAAGATCGCTCTACTGTAGTAACAGGCCGTTCTACAGGACATCCTGTACGCGTTATAGCGAATAAATTAACACGTAAATTTGATGAATTAGAAAAAGCAAATGCACCAGTTGAAGAAATTGAAAAATTAGGTGCAGGCGGATTAAATCTCGCAGCAAGAAAAGGCGATGTAGAAATGGGTTCTGTAATGATTGGACAGA
Source organism: uncultured Megamonas sp. (assembly GCA_900556715.1). Next base: position 2,501 of record USPM01000040.1, read on the forward strand.
TTGCAGGTATGCTTAATGAAATTAAACCAGTTCAAGAAATTATAGATGATATTGTAAATAATCTTGCTAAAGTGATGGAAAACGCACAGAATTCTTGCAAATAAATAATAAATTTATAAAAATAATGGTGAAAGGGTGATTACTAAATGAGTAAACTCGCATTTTTATTTCCAGGACAAGGTTCTCAAGTAGTGGGAATGGGTAAAGATTTTTATGACAAATACGATATTGCGAAAAAGTTATTTAAAGAAGCTGACGAAGCACTTGGATATTCTATCATGGACATGTGCTTTAATGGCCCAGCAGAAGATTTAAAACTTACAGCAAATACTCAACCTGCTATTTTAACTATGAGTGTTATCTGCAATGAATTATTAAAAGAAAATGGAATTACTCCAGAAATTGTAGGCGGTCATAGTTTAGGAGAATATTCTGCACTAGTAGCAGCAGGTTCTTTGAAATTTGCAGATGCAGTATATCTCGTTCATAAACGTGGTATGTACATGCAAGAAGCTGTTCCTGTTGGCGAAGGCGGAATGGCAGCTGTAATTGGTCTTGATCGTGATAAAATTGTGGAAATTTGCGAAGAAGTAAGTAACACAACTTCTTTAGTACAGGCTGTAAACTTCAATTGCCCTGGTCAGATTGTAATTGCAGGTACTGCTAAAGGTGTAGAAAAAGCTAGTGAAGAAATGACAAAAGCTGGTGCTAAAAAATGTGTTATTTTACCAGTTAGTGCCCCATTCCATAGTAAATTAATGGAACCTGCAGCAGCTAAACTCGCTGTAGAACTTGATAAAGTAGTTGTATCTGATGCTACTATTCCTGTAGTAACAAATGTTACAGCAGAAGCTTTAACAAAAGCAGAAGATATTAAAGTAAGTCTTGTAAAACAAGCAGCAAGCCCTGTAAAATGGGAAGATTGTATCGCAACAATGAAAGATTTTGGTGCAGATACTTATGTTGAAGTAGGTCCAGGTAAAGTTTTATGTGGATTTAATAAACGTATTGACCGTAAATTGAAATCTTTAAACGTAGAAAATATAGAATCTCTTGAAAAAACTCTTGACTATTTCAAGGAGGTTCGATAATATGCTTTTAGATGGTAAGGTTGCATTAGTAACAGGAGCATCTCGTGGAATTGGTCGTGCAGTTGCTATTGAACTTGCAAAAGAAGGTGCTACTGTAGCTATCAATTATGCAGGAAATGTGGCTGCTGCCGAAGAAGTAAAGAATATAATTACTGATATGGGCGGTAAGGCCATGATTGTTCAAGCTGACGTTAGTGATGAACAGGCTGCTAGTGAAATGGTAGAAAAAGTAATAGCTGAATTTGGTCAGATTGATATTTTAGTTAACAATGCAGGTATAACTCGTGATGGTTTATTCATTCGCATGAAATCTCAGGATTGGAATGCTGTTATCAATACTAATTTGACAGGTATTTTTAACTGTACAAAAGTAGTAGCAAAATATATGATGAAAAAACGTTCTGGAAAAATCATCAATATGAGTTCTGTTTCTGGTATAATGGGAAATATAGGTCAGACAAATTATTCTGCTGCTAAAGCTGGTGTAATTGGTTTTACAAAATCTTTAGCTCGTGAAATGGCTAGTCGTGGTATTACCGTTAATGCTGTAGCTCCTGGTTTTATTGCTACTGATATGACAGCAGCTATGCCAGAAAAAGCACAAGCCCAAGTAGTAGGTTCTATACCACTTGGTAAAATGGGTCAGCCAGAAGATATTGCAAATGCAGTAGTATTTTTGGCATCTGATAAGGCTTCATATATTACAGGACAGGTTGTCAATGTAGATGGCGGTATGGTAATGTAATAATGAATAAATAAATAAAAAAAGGTTATTCTGAGGAGGAGGTGACGAGGAATGGCTACTTTTGATAAAGTAAGAGATATCGTTGTTGATCAGTTAGGCGTTGAAGCTGATGAAGTTAATATTGATTCTACTTTCATCGACGATTTAGGTGCAGATTCTCTTGATATTGTTGAATTAATCATGGCTTTTGAAGAAGAATTCGGTATTGAAATTCCAGACGAAGCTGCTGAAAAAATTAAAACAGTTCAGGATGTTGTATCCTATATAGACCAAAATAAATAATTTTAGCGTTTTCTTAGAAAAGTCCCGTGGTTACTCCACGGGACTTTCTAAAGATAATAGAAGAAAAGCGGATTGGAGGAGTTATTTTGAAACTTCCTGAATTGAAAATTGGCAATAAAATTGCAAAAGTACCGATTATTCAGGGTGGTATGGCTGTTAGATTATCAACGGCAAGACTTGCAGCTGCTGTCGCCAATGAAGGCGGTATTGGTTTAATTGCTGCATCTGGTATGCCTACTGATGAATTAAGGTATGAAATTCGCTTGGCGCGATCTTTAACGTCTGGAATTATTGGTATTAACATCATGGTTGCAGCTAGAGGTTTTAGTGAAGTTGTAAAAACTGCTATTGACGAAGGTATTGACCTTGTAGTAGCTGGTGCAGGATTTTCCCGCGATATGTTTGGTCTTGGACAAGAATCTGGTACACCAATCGTACCGATTGTTTCATCTGTTAAATTAGCGAAAATATCCCAACGTCTTGGTGCTACTGCTATTGTGGTTGAAGGAAAAGAAGCTGGTGGACATTTAGGAACTAGCACATCTATACGTGAATTAATTCCGGATATTACAAAAGCGGTAGATATTCCTGTTATTGCGGCAGGCGGAGTACTTTCTGGCCAAGACATTGTTGATCTTATAAAGATGGGCGCAAGTGGTGTACAAATGGGTTCACGCTTTGCTGCCAGTGAAGAATCCAATGCTGCTCCGGCATTGAAGAATTTTTATTTGAAATCTAAACCGGACGACATTGTAGTTATACACAGTCCAGTAGGTCTTCCAGGACGTGCTGTAAGAAATCCATTTGCAGATAAAATAATGGTGGGTCCAGTTCCTCCAAAAGGATGTAGGGCATGTCTAAAGAACTGTAAGCATAATTTCTGTATAATTGATTCATTGATTCGTGCAGAACAGGGAGACGTAGAAAATGGTCTGGTATTTACAGGCGAATATATACACAGAATCAAAGAAATATTGCCAGTTAAGGAAATAATTTCTAGAATAAAATCAGAAGTTGCGGCAATAGATTAAATGAGAGGTGTTTGTTTTGACAAATAGAGTGGTAATTACTGGTTTAGGAGCAATATCTCCTATCGGTATTGGTAAAGACGCTTTTTGGCAAGGTCTTCTTGCTGGTAAAAGCGGGATAGATAAAATTACACATTTTGATGCTAGCGATTTTAAAGCACAGATTGCAGCAGAAGTAAAAGATTTTAATGCTTCTGATTTTATTGATAAAAAAGAAGCAAAACGCATGGATAGATATACTCAGTTTGCTATTGCAGCAACTAGACTTGCATTTGATGATGCAAATATGGATTTATCCAAAGAAGATAAAGAACGTATTGGTGTATTTATTGGTAGTGGTATCGGTGGTATTGAAACACTACACGATCAATATAATACTATTTTTACTAAAGGGCCAAATCGTGTAAGTCCTTTCTGCGTACCTATGATGATTAGTAATATGGCAGCTGGAATGACTTCTATTACTTTTGGTCTTCAAGGCCCTAGTATTTGCCCTGTAACTGCTTGTGCAACTGGTACAAATGCTATTGGTGATGCTATGCGTGTTATTCAGCGTGGTGAAGCTGATGTGATGGTTGCTGGTGGTACAGAAGCTTGTATTTCTCCACTTCCAGTAGCAGGTTTTG
>USPM01000041.1 GCA_900556715.1 uncultured Megamonas sp.
GTACATACAAAACAGCCCATTACACAAAAAGCTATTAAATATATCATAATTATTTTTTTATTTCTTAACAAATTCAAGAAATCTTTCCATTGAATCTTAATCTTACCATGTTCAATTTTTTTATTTAAAGATGGTGGCAAGAAAATCCACATCATTATCGCACTCAATAAATATAACACACCAGCTATCATCAAACCAAGTCGCCATGATGCCACATCTGTCAATGTACTGATTAAAATACGACCTACAAGTCCACCAAGAGGAGTAGCGGCTACATACACACCGATAGCAGCACCGATTATTTTAGGATTAAACTCTTCGTTTATATAAGCCACTGCCAATGAAGGAAAACCTGCTAATAATATTCCCTGTACAAAACGCAAAGCCAAAATCAAAGTGAATTCTTCTGTGATAGACATCAATAATATTAATATAGAAGAAATTCCCAATGCTATTACCATAACTTTTTTACGTTCTAGATGTTTAGAAATACTAGCTATCAATATCATTGAAATAGCCATACCTATAGTTCCAAAAGACATGGATAAGCTTGCTACAGTCGGAGATAAATTGAAATCTTGTGCCAAAATAGGAATAACTGGTTGTAAACAGTATTCCGCCCCAAAAGCTGCTAAGCTCCCAAAAAACATCATAACTAACGCACAGGTATATTCTCTAGTTCCCTTGTCTATTAATCTTGCCATTTTCTTTAAGACCTCTTTTATTATTTTTTATTTTCACGGGCAGACTTTATCAATCATAACATTTAATACTTCAATGTCTGTTCGTTTCATACCTTCACGTCCAATATAACCAATAGCTCGAATAGTTTTTTCTAAGTCATCTTTTACTATACCTTCATCAGCGTGGAATACATCATCATGCATACTCATAGTGTGTGCTAAAAATGCCGCATCTAAAGCTGAAGAAATTTTCGCTGCACAAGAAGGTTTTGCACCATCACAAATAATACCACTTGTATTCGCTAATGTGTTAATTATAGTATTGGCAATCTGATTGAAATTACCGCCAAGCATATATGTTATAGCTGCACCACAAGCATAACCTGCACTTACGGCACCACAAAATGCTGATAATTTACCGATATATTTTTTCTGATGAATAGCCAACAAATTGCTTACGATCAATGCTCTATATAATTTTTCCTCTGGAATCTTATATTCATTTGCATATACTACCAATGGTATAGTTACTGTCATGCCCTGATTGCCACTACCTGAATTGATCACTACAGGAAGTGAACATCCACTCATACGTGCATCCGAACCAGCAGCTGCCATCGCTCTAGCTCGAACAGGTAAACAATCCCCATACAATGCCAATAAATTAAGCCCTACATTAGCACCAAAATTATTTTTTATGCCTTCTTTAGCAATAGCCATATTACAATTTATCTGTCTTGATAATACATCTCTTATATCATCTAAATCTACAGTATTAGCAAATTCAATAATATCTTTTACATTCAATAAATTTCTATCTGCTTCAACTTCATCATTTTTACTGTCAATTTTATTTATTTTATCATATAATACTTCATCATCTTTTACTATCTTTATGATATTTGTATGATAATCAGATACGATTACTTCCGCTGTATGCTCACTGCCAACTACTGTTATATCTATATAGAGATTATCTGTATTCTCCACTAAATCACAAACACAAATTTTTGCTTTTAATAATTCTTTTAATTTTGCTCTATCTTCATCAGTCACAGACTCTAAGACTTCTAACTGCATATCAGATTTACCACCGATAATTCCAAGTAGTGCTGCAGTATCTATACCTTTCAAATTTCCAGAATTAGGAACAGTTACCCCTTTTACATTTTTTATAATATTGCCACTGCATTTTACAATGACTTTTTGTGGAAATTCTCCTAAAATCTCACGTGCCTTTGCCCCAGCGTAAGCTATAGCGATAGGCTCTGTACAACCTAAAGCTGGCACTAATTCTTCTTTTAAAATATTTATATAATTATCGTATATTCTCTGCTCCATCGTATTACTTCAACCTTTCTACAAAATTTAAAATCTATTTATATTTAATACATGAAAAATTATATCATATATTCACAAAAATATCGCAAAACTATAGCAAAAAAGACAACATATTAAAATAAATTTCTAATACATTGCCTTTTTCTTATATCTTACTTTTTATTTTTACTTACATCATTGTATATATTTTGGTCTAAGCCACCCATTTTTTTGTCAATAATCAAAGCATTAACTACTGAACCTGCTACATTCAACATAGTTCTAGCCATATCAATCAATGGATCTATAGCCAAGATTGGGCCAATCAAGCTAAATGAAGAGGCCATGCCCACACCAGACAAACCTACTGATGCCGCCATTGTAGCTGTACCTGGAATCCCTGCTATACCCAATGAACCCAAGCTCACCACGATCACAGTCATGACGATCATGCTAAAATCCATAGGTGTTCCTGTTAAATTACATACATATACAATTAATAATGAAGGGAAAATACCTGCACAACCTTGCATACCTGCTGTTGTTCCAAAACCAGCTACAAAACTTGCTGTTGCTTGATTTACTCCCAATTTTTGCGTCAAAGTCTCAATGGTAACAGGTAAACAACCTACACTAGAGCGAGATGTAAATGCCAATATGAGTAATGCCAAAGATTTTTTCAAATAAATAATTGGATTAATGCCATTTACACTCAATGCTATCAATTGAATAATAAACTGAACAATAATTGCTAAATACAATACTAAAATAAATTGAACTACACTCAAAATACTATCTAAACCTTTTTGAGCAATAGTATTTGCAAGTAATGCAATTACTGCCCATGGCATATAATCTAAAATCAAAAGTGCCATATTCATCAAAGCTTTGTGCAAACCATTGACTAATTTTCGCATAAATTCTTCAACTTTTGGTTCATCCGCTTTTATCCACCAAATAGCTCTGCCTAAAAATGCACCAAAAATAACCATGCCAATGATATTATTTTTTACCATAGCATCAACTAAATTTCCTGGTATCAAACCTCTAAGAGTAGTCGCTACACTGACAACTTCTTTTGCTTTGGCTTCTGTTGCCACATTTGTCAAAGCATCGCCACCAACATTGAAAAATATGCCTAGTCCTATACCTACAATAGAGGCAATTGCTACCATAGACATAGTGACCAAAATAGTCTTTTTCACCAAACTGCTCATTTTTTGTTCAGAATTCATATTCACAATAACATGAGCAATAGAAACTATAACTAGTGGCACTACTATCATCTTAATCAGGTCAATATAACCATTACCAAACAATTGCAACCAATTTGTAGTTTCCTTAATAAATGTAGTCTTCATCGGATCATCTGGAAAACCTGCCATATATTGCATAAATATCCCAAGTACACAGCCAAGACCCATACCCACTAATACCACTAAGGAAAAATCCATATTACGTTTACGGTACAAATAATGTATGATGCCAAAGAAGATAAATAACAGTATCAAAAATCCTACTGTATACATATCACTTATCATCAAAAATGATTGCCAAAAATCGCCATTCATAATCATACCACCTTTCATACTATTTCTATATGATTTATTATCATAACATATAATATAGAAAATTGACAATAACTTTAAATATTCATTTTTTTATTTCTTTACGATATAATATAGATTATCTAATTTTATACTAAAGGGTGATATGATGTTATATTTTGACAGCGATTATTTAGAAGGAGCTCATTCTTCCATTCTTGAAAAATTAGTGACTACTAATTTTGAACAAACTCCTGGCTATGGCAATGATACATATTGTGAATCTGCCCGTGAAAAAATCCGCAAAGCTTGTGACTGCCCTGAAGCACAAGTTCATTTTCTCGTTGGCGGTACACAGACAAATGCCACTGTAATCGACGGCTTATTAAAAACTTATGAAGGTATTCTCGCTGCTGATAGTGCCCATATCGAGCTTCATGAAGCTGGTGCTATTGAATTTGGCGGTCATAAGGTCATCACTTTGCCTCAAGAAGAAGGCAAACTTAAAGCAAGTGACGTAGAAAAATATCTCACTAAATTTTATGGTGATGAAAGTTTTGAACATATGACTATTCCTGGAGCTGTGTATATCTCCCACCCTACTGAATGGGGTACTTTATATACTAAACAAGAATTAGCTGATTTATCCGCTATCTGCCACAAATACAATCTACCATTATTTTTAGACGGTGCTAGACTCGGTTATGGTCTTGCTGCTTTAAATACTGATGTTACTATGCAAGATATCGCTAAATATTGTGATGTATTCTATATTGGCGGTACAAAAGTTGGTGCATTATTCGGTGAAGCAGTAGTTATCACCAAACCAAATTTAATACCTCATTTCTTCACTATCATCAAACAACATGGTGCATTACTTGCTAAAGGTAGACTGCTCGGTATTCAATTTGATACTTTATTTACCGATAATCTCTATCTTAATATCGCTAAAAATGCCATTGAAAAAGCTGAACAATTAAAAGCTATCTTCAAAGAAAAAAATTATAAATTCTTCTTAGAAACAGATACTAATCAGCAATTCATCATTTTAGAAGATACTAAATTAAAAGAACTCCGCCAAAAAATCAGCTGTAGCTTCTGGGAAAAATATGACGATACACATACAGTAGTGCGTTTTGCTACTAGCTGGGCAACACCACAATCATCTATTGATACATTAAAAGAAATTTTATAAAAGTCTTCAAAATAAAAAAGTAGTTTGATATTATATTTATCAAACTACTCTTTTTTTATTTTACATAACTTTCATCAAAAATTATCTGCGGATTAGCTGTATTTGCATCAAGTGTTATTTCTACATTCAAAGGCAAAAATCCATTTATCGCTCCATGACCTACTGGCATATCATAGACTACAGGAATATTGGCTTTATCTGCATATTGCTTGATTACCTGCATCACAGAATAATCAAATTGTGTCGGCTCTGTTGGTTCACATCTTCGCATATTACCAATGATTAAGCCCTTCACTTGCTTTAACACTCCACTTTGCCATAATTGCTGAAAACATCTATCTATTACATAAGAGTCTTCGCCGACTTCTTCAATGAATAAAATACAATTTTCACCATTTGGCTGATATTCACTGCCAGATAAAGAAGCTAATACAGATAGATTACCGCCAATGATTTTACCTTTAGCATAACCTTCTTTTAACACTTTTAATTTATGATTGCTTGGCAAAACAAATTCATTATTCGCACCTAAACTTTCATTTGCTAAACCCAATTTTAATTGATTATCTGTATAATTATAGCCATTATCGTTGATATCTATAACCATAGCCCCATGCACTGGCACTAAATCCGCTTTTTTTATCAATGCCATATGCAATGCCGTTATATCACTATAGCCAATCACCATTTTAGGATGCTGTTTTATCATTTCATAATTCAATAAATCAAGTATTCTACCGCTACCATAACCGCCACGCAGACAAAGTATCGCATCGACTTCATCATCAGCAAAAAAATTATTTAAATCATCAGCTCTCATTTGGTCGCTACCTGCCAAATATCCTGATTGCTGATACAAATTCGGCGATAATTTCACCTTATAGCCCCAATTTTGTAATTTATTAATAGCGTCAGCTATATTCATATCTTCAATACCTGAAGCAGGTGCTACTATACCTATACAATCGCCTTGTTTTAGGGCATTACCCTTCAAACTTTCAGCAAAAACACTTTCACTATACAAACACAAACCGATAATCAAACATATACTCAAAAAATATTTAAAATAATTTTTCATCACTTCACCACCTAACTTTATAATCATTTTTATTTTAACATAAAA
>USPM01000042.1 GCA_900556715.1 uncultured Megamonas sp.
GGCAATGGTTTTACCATGACTTCTGTATTTTTCATGGATAAAATATCATATAAACTTTCAGCTGAAATGAGTGTAGAAATTCCAGCCCCTATTTTTAATACAGCTTGACTAGATAAACAAGCCGCACCTGTATAACCAGTTGAACCAGCAACAACTAAAACCTTTCCACAAGAGCCTTTATATACATCATCAGCTCTTGAAGCCAGATGTGCTTTTACAAAATTCTTATCAATAGCTTCTTGCTTAATATCATCTTTAGCCAATAAACTATTTGGTATACCAATGGTCTTAACTATGATATCACCTGTATGTTTACAACCAGGATACATAATCAAACCAATTTTTGGTAGTCCAAAAGTAATTGTAGCAGTGGCAAATATAGCATCACTTTCCACTGCACCAGTACTGGCATTTACACCACTTGGAATATCAACAGATAAAACAGGTCTATTCGAAGTATTTACTATTTGGATACATTTTTTAGCATCTTCACGTAATTGTCCATGAATACCTGTACCTAACAAAGCATCTATAATACAATCAGAAAAAGTTATAGATATTTGCAAACGGTTCCAATCACGTTCAGAAATAATATGGTATATTTCGGCTTGCATATTCACTAAAACATCATAATTTATTTTTGCTGATGGTGTAAAATGTTCTGTATTTCCTAAAAGAAAAATTTTTACTTTGGCTCCACTATTCATCAAATGTCTAGCTGCTACAAAGCCATCTCCGCCATTATTTCCACAGCCTGTCAAGATACAAAAACTCTGTCTATCCGTTGGTATATCTTCACAAAGACGCATAGCTTCTTTTGCTACTTCATGTCCTGCATTTTCCATCAATGCAATCTCGGGTATACCAAAATGATTGATGGCTTCAGTATCAATTTGTCTCATTTGTTCGGCAGATGCAATTTTCATCTTATCATTATCCCTCCAACGTAGCTTGAGCTACTGCATATTCTTTGCAATGACTCAAGGAGATAAAAATATTATATATTTTTCTTTTTGTAGCTATATAAGCAAAATATCCATGAAGTTTTACATGTGGTGCTCCATCATCATCAGGCAATATCTCAATATCAGTCCATAATCCTCCACCAGATATACCTGTACCCAACGCTTTCACTACAGCTTCTTTAGCCGCAAACCTAGCTGCATAAGAAGATACTGCCATTTGTTTTCTACTATTACAATATTCTTGCTCTTTTTTTGTAAAAATACGTTCGATAAATTTTTCATTGGCTAAGGATTTTTTTATTCTCGATATTTCTATGATATCAACACCTGTACCCTTTATCATTTATACTTCACCCTTTATTTTATTTTAATGCCTCTTGTAATGTAAGTGCATTTTGTTTCATAGCCTTAATATAAGCATCAAGGTCATTTTCTCCTGTAACACCAGGGTCTAATATATATACTTTAGCTCCTGTTTCATTAGCAATTGTTTTCGCTGCTGTTGATGAATATTGTGGCTCTGCAAATAAAGCTTTTGCCTGTAAATTATTTACTTGTGCAATAATTTCATCTAATTCACTAGGTGTTGGTGTTGTTCCTGGTTCACGTTCAATTACTCCAACAATATTTAAATTAAACTCTTTGGCAAAATAAGGAAAAGCCTCATGGAAAGTAACAATATCTTTATTTGGCAAATTATCGATTTGTTCATGCATATCTTGTTTTAAATCTTCTAATTTTGCAATATATTCCTTTGCATTTTTTTGATAAGCATCTGCATGCTTAGGATCCAATCTGCTCAATTCATCAGCAATAGTTTGTACCTGAATTATACAATTCGATACACTAACCCATACATGAGGATTTTTTCCATGTTCATCTTCAATTAAATCAATATTTTTAGTAGCTTCAATTACCTTGAGTTGTTTTTGATTATCGATGACATCTTGTAAAAAAGATTCCATCCCCGCTCCATTAGCTATGAAAAAATCTGCATTTTCCAATTTTTTCATATCAGCTGGAGTCATCTGATAATCATGTAAACAACCAGTTTGTGGCTTAGTCATATTTTCTACAACGACACCGTCAATTCCTTTTGTAATATTCAAAGTTTCTATATAAATTGGATAAAAAGATGTAACAATTTTTATTTTATCCTCTGAATTTGCTTTATCCTCTTGACTTGTACTTGTCTTTTCACTACCACAAGCTGTAAACACCATCATTGTCATCAAACTCAAAACCACTAATAATAATTTTTTCAAAATAAAAACTCCTTTAAGATTTTATTTTTCCTCAATCATCACCAATATATACACAATTATATAAAATGTGGCGATACTACCAAAGATAAAATCTTCGATATACTCGCCACAAAAATATCATATCAAAGTTTAATATTTGCTGCCGAAGCTAAAGTTTCACGAGCTTGTTTCATGATGTTTTCAATGATTGTCACTACAGGTTCTACTTTTTGCAATACAGTTAAAGATTGACCAGCTTGCATCATACCATTTACTACATCACCATCAACAGCTGCCAATTTATTTGTACCTGTTGCCAAGCGAATGAGCTCTTCTTTTGGAGTTTTGCCTTCATTTTCTTTTTGTACAAATTCTGTAGAGAATTTATTTTTGATACCACGTACAGCACCGCCAAGAGTAAGACCTGTAACAATTGTATCTGTATCAATAGCTTCAATTAATTTCTGTTTCATATTTTCATGAACAGGACATTCTTCAGCTACTAAGAAACGAGTACCCATCTGTACACCGCCAGCACCCATGAGCATAGCTGCTGCTAAGCCACGACCATCGCCGAAGCCACCAGCCATAACAACTGGAATATCTTTTATCTCTGGAATTACCTGTGTCATAAGAGCCATTGTAGTCAATACACCAATATGACCGCCAGCTTCCATACCTTCTGCTACCATAGCATCAGCACCAGCAGCTGCTACACGTTTTGCAAGTTTTACATTTGGAATTACAGGAATTACTTTTATGCCAGCTTCTTTCAATTTTGCAAAATATGGAACTGGATTTCCTGCACCTAAAGTAACAAAAGCAGGTTTTTCTTCGCAGATAACATCTACGATTTCATCTTTATTTGGTGCCATGAGCATTACATTTACACCAAAAGGTTTATCTGTTAATTGTTTTGCTTTGCGAATTTCTTCACGAACATATTCTGTAGTTCTACCACCACAAGAAATAATGCCTGCACCACCAGCATTAGAAACTGCAGCTGCAAGTTTTGCATCAGAAATCCAAGCCATACCGCCTTGAATAATTGGATATTTTATACCTAAAACTTCAGTAATAGACTTTGCCATTTTAATCCTCCTAAAAGAAAAATCTCTTTTCAAAATTTAATCTAAATCTTATTTTAGTATACCATAAAATCCATACTAAATCATTAGGGATTGATTATAAATGATAATTTTTGCTTGCGTGATAATTTTTTTATCTGAGCTTCACGCTTCATAGCTTCACTTTTTGTAGCAAAAACTTCATAATAAACTAATTTAACCGGCAAACGCCCGCGTGTATAGCGAGCACCTTTGCCGGCATTGTGTGTTTTTAGACGCTTTTTTAAATCATTTGTCCAACCTGTATATAAAGTACCATCGCTACATTGTACCATATACGTATAACAATTCATTATTCAGCATCTTTGATTTCTATTTTATTAATAACTACATCTTCAATAGGTTTATCCATGAAATCAGTCTGTACATGACCAATAGCTTCCACTACGTCCATGCCTTTTATCACTTTACCAAAAACAGCATGATGACCATCAAGCCATGGAGTTTTATCTAAAGTGATAAAGAACTGAGAACCACCTGTATTAGGGCCAGCATTTGCCATGGATAACACGCCAGGGCCATCATGTCTTAAATCTTTATGAAATTCATCTTTAATAGTATATCCAGGGCCACCTGTACCATTACCATTAGGGTCTCCACCTTGAATCATGAAACCATCAATTACACGATGGAAAATTAAACCATCATAAAAATTATGTTCTGCTAAATCAATAAAATTTCCTGTTGTGATTGGTGCTTTATCTTCGAATAATTCAATTTCAAAAGTACCCATATTTGTTTCAAATACTGCTATACGATTTTTGCTCATTGATTGAACTTCCTTTCCTATTTGTTCATTAGAATTTATTTGTTGCTCTGCAATACCATTACTTGTGAATAAAGATAAGGTAAATACAGAAGCCAATAAACATAAAAATATAAATTTTTTCATACATGCTTCTCCCATATTTTTATTTTTCTATTAAATGATTATCTCCAGAGTTCTTAGGACACCATACATCTTTCATTTTATCTCTATTAGGAAAATCATCTGGTATTATCCAATCTTTTTTACCGACATTATGCATAGTGACTAAATTTTTTACTTCAGTGACCTTACAAAATTCTGTCACACCTAAATCCAAAAATTCTTCTAATCTACTATCCACTGGGAAAAAAGCAATATCCATCTTTAATCCAGCTAATCGCTTTAATTGTTTAGTAAAACCATTTTTTGCAAATGCATTATTTTCTTTTGTATCACCTTTCCAATGCCACCAATTAAAATCACCTGCATGGAAAATTTTCCAACCATATTTCTCTACAAAAAAAGAAATTCCTTCATCTGTAGAACTAAATGAACGTACATGTATATTTTCATCATCATATGTCATATACTCATCTAAAATAACAGTCTTTTCTTCAGGTAACACATCAGTCACTACATCATAGCTGATAAAATATTTTGTTACTTTATCCTGAAACTCACTTATTTTAGGATTAAAATGGTCATAATGAATATGAGATACAAAAAAATAAACTTCTTTTTTATCTTGAATGATTTTACTCACTAAATTTTTAGGATCTTGATAATAGTCAAAAACTATCGCACAATCTCCTATTTCCAAAATAAAACCACTATTTAATAAATACGTTATATTTACATTATCATACATAATACTCACCTCAAAAGGGCATAATATACATTCATTTTCACAAATTTTAGCAATAGTGTCAAGACCTGTTTACTTTTGACTTCAAAATAATATTTTTCTAGCATGATTTTATTTTTTTAGTTATAATATCTATTGATAACTTGTAAACTTGAAAATATAAGGGGTTGAACATAATGTTTAGATTTTTAACTGCTGGCGAGTCTCATGGACAATGCCTAACAGCATTAGTTGAGGGCATTCCTGCCGGTCTTAAAATAAATCTCGATGAAGTAAATAGACAAATGGCTCGCCGTCAAAAAGGCTATGGTCGTGGTGGTCGTATGTCTATAGAAACAGACAAAGTTGATATTTTATCTGGTGTACGTTTTGGTGAAACAATGGGCGACCCTATTACTTTACGTGTAGTGAATAAAGACTGGGAAAACTGGACTGACCG
>USPM01000043.1 GCA_900556715.1 uncultured Megamonas sp.
ATCTTTGCCAATAGCTAAAGCTACCGTAAAAAGATGCTAAAATGCGGGAAAAGTTTGGTGTTATTAAAGACTTTCTTTATAGTATAAAATATATTTATTTTCTTTGGTGGTAAAGAAAATGGATCAAAAGAAAGTCATTGTAAATAAAAATTTTTAATATAAAAGAGGCGATATATGAAAATTGATTTTGTTTTTGTGCTATAGTATAATATAGGCAAAAGAAGAGAATAAACTGATGTTCGCTACGTCAGCCCTCTTCTGAGAATTCTGCAAAAATGGAGAAGAGGCTGTCCGTTAAGACGGCTTCTTTTTTATTTCAATTTTAGTTGAGATAAGAAAGTATAGTAAATATAAGAGTTAAAAAAGAAATTATCAAAGATAATACTTCATAATCGGTCATATTTACCACCTCCCTCAAATGAGAGAGAGCCGACACATCAATTTATTCTCCGCAGGATATTGTATCATAAAGGCAAGCGAAAGGCTTGTCTTTTTTTATGCCTTTATTAAAATTTTAAAATGCGAAACGTAAATATGTTTGTTCATTTCTTTGGTGGCAAAGAAACGAACCAAAGAAATCATCCGCTCACGCACTTTTTACTTTGACAAAGATAAAAATATATCAACAACGTTCTAAACTCGCAAGGCTCAAACAGTAGAACTAAAAGCGTAGCTATATTTTTATCTTTGCCAATAGCTAATAGCTACCGTAAAAAGATGCTAAAATGCGGGAAAAAGTTTGGTGTTATTAAAGATTTTCAATAACTAGCGTTACTATTAAAATTTTAAAATGCGAAAAAACGATAAATAAAATAAAAACCAAATGTCCCTCACGTTAGCAAATTTTGCGGTAGCCGTAGGCTATTGGCAAGGATAAAATCATGACGATGAATTTAGCTCTACTGTTTGAGCGAAGCGAGTTTAGAGCGTTATAATCATGATTTTATAATTGACAAAGAAAAATTGGTATCGGGAGGTAGAGTTCTTTTGTTACTTTTCTTGCTCATGAAAGAAAAGTAAGTATAAAATAGGGTGTTTGTTCATTTCTTTAATGACAAAGAAATGAATTAAAGAAAGCCATTGCAGATAAATTTTTGAAAATAAAATTATAGATTAAAAATACTTTGCTACATGTTCTTTAATGAAGTCTATAGCTTTTTTAGATATAGTTTTTTTCTGTAAATACCCTTTATTAATTTTACTAGCGATATTCATTCTATTAGTGAGTCCGCTATAATTGTATTCTTGAATTTGTTCAGCTATAAAAGCTGGTTCTAGGTCGTATTCTGTAGCAAAGTTTTTGATTTCTTGTTGTTGTTGTTCGTCTTCAAAGTTTTTAAGGGCATCATCAATAGAGCTGTCTGGATTTAAGTTTGGAATGACTTCATCTAAGAATTTTTCAATTAAATCTATTTTATAACGTAATTTTTGATTGCCACTGCGATTTAGTTCTGTTTTTATCTGTTCAATCTCCAATTTTTGCTTGGATTGATCATGACGTTCTATATTATGGATGAGGTTCATAATATAATCTAAATCAATGCGGTCTGTAGCGACAAGTTCAATACAAAAATCTATATCATCTAAGATAGAAGTTTTAGTTTTGTCATAAGCATATTTTAAATCTTCATGGATTAAAAGATACTTTGATTTATAGTCTTCAAAATCCTGTGTATTAATATCCTGAATTTGTTTATCAAAGTCGAATTCAGTGAAGTTATTTAAGATATTTCTTGTTTTGATTAAATCACGGAAAGCTAAAACGAATGCTTTTTGTTCTTTTTCAGTCATTAAATCGTCTACATTTTCTGGTCTTGAAGCGACAGATAATAATGTTTTAATTTTTTCGCGGAATTGGTTTAAGTAAAAATCAAAGTCTTTAGTTAATACATCATCTATATTATCTGTTTGTGAGAATAAGCGAATAGCATTATCTGTTTTTTCTTTTAAATTGCGATAACAAACGATATTGCCAAATGGTTTTGTAGTATGTTCCACGCGATTGGTACGAGAATAAGCTTGTAATAGATTGTGATATTCTAAATTTTTATCTACATATAAAGTATTCAATACTTTGGCATCAAAACCAGTTAACATCATGCCGACTACGATTACAATATCTATTTGAGCTGTTTTGATTTTTTTCATCAAATCGTTGGCAAAAGCAGGGAATGTAGTTACATGGTAATTTGTATTATACATTTTATTATAGTCAGTGATGATTTTTTCAAGGCTGTCTTTAGAATGTTCTTGTTTGAATTCTAGGTCTTCATTTTCTTCATAAGTGAAGATAGCGGATATTTTTAAATCTGTATTCAATTCTTTAAAAATATTGTAATAAGCTATTAATGTTTTTATATTAGCTACGGCAAATAAAGCATTATAT
Organism: uncultured Megamonas sp.; assembly: GCA_900556715.1. The sequence continues at coordinate 2,387 of USPM01000043.1, forward strand.
CTGCGATTATTAGTTTTTTTATCATGATTTTTTATGATATGTTGAGCTACTAATCTTAATCTTTTAGGATCGGAGAAAACTTCTTCTTTGTCGATGTCTTCTACTTTGGTATCATCTGTAGGATCGTATTTACCTTCAAATGTTTTGATATATTCTACATTAAAGCCCAATACATTATGGTCGAAGATAGCGTCTTTGATTAAATAAGTGTGTAGACATTTGCCGAAGATATCTGCTGTAGTGCGGTTGTCTTGTGATTTATTTTCTATAAAACGTGGTGTACCAGTAAAACCGAAGATTTGAGCTTTAGTAAATGCTTTTTTGATATTAGTTAGCTGTTTGCCAAATGTAGAGCGATGACATTCATCAAAGATGATGATTACTTTTTCTTGAGCGTATTTGGCGAAATAATCGTTATATCTTGGCGTAGTAGTGGCTTTGGCTAATTTTTGAATAGTAGTAACGATGAAATTTGTATGTTCATCTTTTATTTGTTTAGCTAGTATGGCTGTATTATCTGTAGCGTCTATGGAGTTAGCTTCAAATTTATTGAATTCCTGTGTAGTCTGGCGGTCAAGGTCAGAGCGGTCGACTACGAATAATACTTTTTTGATGGATGGTTGTTTAGCTAATAATTGCCCGCATTTAAAAGAAGTGAGTGTTTTTCCTGAGCCTGTAGTATGCCAGATATAGCCACCTTCATTAGTATTGAGTGCTTGTTGAATTAATTTTTGTGTAGCATATACTTGATATGGTCGCATGATCATTAAGTTTTTATCTGTATCATTGATAATCATATAATTATAAATCATGTCTAATAGATGATTGGGGTTTAAAAAGCTTTGTGCAAAATCAGCTAATTTTGTTATGCGTTTATTGTTTTCATCAGTCCAAAAGAAAGTAAGATTATATAGAGGATTGTAATCGCTGTTGGCATAATATTTAGTATCGACACCATTGGAGATGACGAAAATCTGAATGAAGCGAAAGAGATTACAATAAGAATGTATTTTGTAGCGATTAATTTGATTAAAAGCTTTTTTGATATCTTGACCACGTTTTTTTAGTTCAATTTGTACCAGTGGCAAGCCATTGATAAGAAGTGTTACATCATAGCGAGCATCATTTTTTGTAGTTGCATTATGCACTTTTATTTGATGAGTGATTTGGAAATTATTATTGCTAAAATTTTTTGTATCTAATAATTTTAGATAGATTTGACTACTATCGTCACGTTCTATAGTGAATTTATCATGTAAAAATTTAGCGGATTGCTGGATGCTTTTACCACCAATTTTAGTCAATAAACGATCAAATTCTTTATCTGACAAATCTTTGCCATTGAGTGTTTCTTGGTTGAGTTTATTTATTTGTTTGCGAAAATTAATGAATAAATCATCAGCATTATTGATTTTAACTTTTTTGTATTGGCTGGATAATTGTTTGATAAGTTCGTTCTCTAAATCTTTTTCACTTTGTAACTGCATGATAAAATACCTTTCTATGTTAGATTTAATTTTAATTTACTAAAATTTATGTAGTATATAGTATATCTAAAAATATAAATTTTAAGGAATATACAAAGAAAGACTACTCCTAATCATTAGGAAATAGTCTTTTTGTCTTTTATTATACTATATCTAAAGTTGCATTTCAAAATACATAAAAGAGGGTTTATTTTCTTTGGTGACAAAGAAACGAACCAAAGAAAGCCACTGCAGATAAAATTTTAGCTTTGAAAAAATTATCATTGCATACAACGCTTAGAAACTCGCTACGCTCAAACAATTAAGTAAAAAACGTATTTAATGATAATGTTTTTCAATAATCTTACGATTACCGCTGAATTTTATAATGCGGAAAAAGTAACATAATAACCAAATATCCCTCACGTTAGCAAATATAATTGTTCATTTCTTTAGTGATAAAGAAACGAACCAAAGAAATCACCCGCTCACGCACTTTTTACTTTGTCAAAGATAAAAATATATCAACAACGTTCTAAACTCGCAAGGCTCAAACAGTAGAACTAAAAGCGTAGCTATATTTTTATCTTTGCCAATAGCTAAAGCTACCGTAAAAAGATGCTAAAATGCGGGAAAAGTTTGGTGTTATTAAAGACTTTCTTTATAGTATAAAATATATTTATTTTCTTTGGTGGTAAAGAAAATGGATCAAAAGAAAGTCATTGTAAATAAAAATTTTTAATACAAAAGAGGCGATATATGAAAATTGATTTTGTTTTAGTGCTATAGTATAATATAAAAAAAGAAGAGAATAAACTGATGTTGGCTACGTCAGCCCTCTTCTGCATAGTTTGTGTGATTGAAAGAAGAGGCTGTCCGTTAAGACGGCTTCTTTTTTTATATCAAAATTAATTGAAATAAGAAAGAATAGTAAATATAAGCGTTAAAAAAGAAATTATCAAAGATAATACTTCATAATCAGTCATATTTACCACCTCCCTCAAAAGAGAGAGAGCCGACACATCAATTTATTCTCCGCAGGATATTGTATCATAAAGACAAGTGAAAGGCTTGTCTTTTTTTATACCTTTATTAAAATTTTAAAATGCGGAACGTAAATATGTTTGTTCATTTCTTTAGTGGCAAAGAAACGAACCAAAAGAAAGCCACCGCAGATAAAATTTTAACTTTGAAAAAAATTATCATTTCATACAATGCTTAAAACTCGCTACGCTCAGACAGTTAAGCAAAAGACGTATTCAATGATAATGTTTTTCAATAATCTTACGATTACCGCTAAATTTTATAATGCGGAAAAAGTAACATAATAACCAAATATCCCTCACGTTAGCAA
>USPM01000044.1 GCA_900556715.1 uncultured Megamonas sp.
TTACAGAGCTTGCAGGGGAGTTACAAAATGAAATCATCGCCAGAACAACATATGACAATGTCTGAAGATAAAGGCTTAGTTTTTGATATTAAGCGTTTTGCTGTGCATGACGGGGCAGGAATTCGTACAACTGTATTTTTGAAGGGCTGTCCCCTTCGTTGTAAATGGTGTCAAAATCCGGAAGGATTGGATTATAAACAGCAAATATTATATTTAGAAAATAAATGTATAAAGTGCAAGACTTGTGAGCATATTGCTAACAATAATGCGATAAAATTTGTAGATGATAAGATGAATATAAATCGTCAGCAAGATAGTAATTGGTTGCAGATAATAGAAGAATGTCCAACACGAGCTTTGCAATTTGATAGTAAATACTATAATTTAGTGGAAATTATGCAAGAAATAATGAAAGATGAAGCTTTTTTTAAATATGATGGAGGAGTTACTCTTTCCGGTGGAGAACCATTATTTCAGTATGAATTTGCTTTAGCTATATTAAAGGCTTGTAAACGGAAAAATTTGCATACAGCAATAGAGACCTCATTATTTACTAAACGAGAGATTTTAGCAAAAATATTGCCATATGTTGATGAGTTTTATACTGATTTAAAAATTTTTGATAATGATTGGCATAAAAATTGTACGAATGTAGATAATGAGATAATAAAAGATAATTTAAAGTATTTATTGCAAACTGATAAGAAAGATTGTGTGATTGTAAGAACACCACTTATTCCAACCTTAACAGCTACAAAAGAAAATATTGCACAGATTAGTAAGTTTATCAGTAATTGTTATCATGATGTAAAATATGAATTGTTAAACTATAATCCTTTGGCAAAAGCAAAATACAGTTATTTAGATAAAAAATATTATTTTACAGAAAATCCTAAATTGTATAGCAATGCACAATTACAGTTTTTTTATGATATTGCTAAGCAAAATGGAATAAAAAATTTAATTATTGAATAGGAGCGATGAGAATGAAAATTTTAGTTGACCATGCAGACATTGATGCTATTAAGAAAATGTATGAATATTATCCAGTAGATGGTGTTACAACAAATCCTTCAATTTTGAAAAAAGCAGGAAGAAATCCTTTTGATGTTTTAAGTGAAATTAGAGCTTTTATCGGCAGTGAGTCTGAACTTCATGCACAAGTAATATCAAAAGATGCTCAAGGCATGATTGAAGAGGCTTATAAAATGCGTGAAGTATTAGGTGAAAATACTTTTATCAAAATTCCTGTAATTCCAGAAGGATTAAAAGCAATCAAAGCTTTAGCTAAAGAAGGCGTAAATATCACAGGCACTGCTGTTTATAATCAGATGCAAGGCTTTTTAGCAGGTAAAGCTGGTGCCAAATATGTAGCTCCATATGTAAATCGTATTGATAATCTAGGGGCAAATGGTATTCAAGTTGCAAAAGATATTTATGATATGTTGAAAAATGCAGGTCTTGAAACTGAAGTTTTAGCTGCAAGCTTTAAAAATTCTCAGCAAGTATTAGAACTTGCTAAATATGGTGTAGGTGCAAGTACAATAGCTCCAGATGTTATTGAAAATCTCATCAAAGTTGATGCAGCAAGATGTGCAGTTGATGTATTCGTAAAGGATTTTGAAATTCTTTGTGGTGAAAAGAAAACAATGAGTAATATTTAATAAAAAAAAGATTTCTTGGATTTTTTCAAGAAATCTTTTTTCTTTTGGAGATATTTTTAAGAATGAATATGCCAAGTATGTATTTTTTTTTAGAAAAATGCTAGAATAATTTTATTATAATGATAAAGAGGTGCTTAGATATGAAAATTGGAATTATTAGCGATACACATGGTTGTCATGAACGATTTTCTCTTGCTTTTGATAAATATTTTAAAGATGCAGATATGATTATTCATGCAGGCGATGTATTATATCATGGTCCACGTAATCCAATGCTTTCAGATTATAATCCTGCAAAACTCGCAGAAAAATTAAATGCTTGTAGTATGCCTGTCGTTATTTGTCGTGGTAATTGCGATAGTGAAGTTGATACTTTAGTATTAGATATGCCAATTCAAGCACCATATACTTATGTAGTAGCAGAAGGTTTAAAAATAGTTACTACTCATGGTCATTATGTAGAAACAGATGAAGCAAAAGATAAAATGGCTAGAGCTTTAAAAGCAGATATTTTTATTTCTGGTCATGTGCATATCAATGTTTTAGAAAAAAGAGGAAATACAGTATTTTTGAATCCAGGCTCACCATCACTTAGTAAACGAGAAGATAAGAGAGCAACAGTGGCTATATTAGAAGATAAAACTATTAAAATTGTTGATATAGATACTGATGAAGTGATAATGGCTTTGACATTATGATGAGAATTGCTATAATAAGTGAGGATACAAATGATATTGTATCCTCTATTATTTTGTAAAACTAAATGGATTTGTTAACGAAAATGAAAAGAAGAAATGGTAGGTAATTATGTTCAATATTAGAGAGAATCGGACATTACGTCGGTTGGATTTGCCTTTGACTTTAGCAGTCATTGGAATTTTAATAGTAGGTCTTATTACAATCGCTAGTGCGACTCATGTAAATACACCTAGTGATGATAGATATTGGTATTTACAAAGACAAGGTATGTTTGCCATTGGTGGATTGATTTGGGCATTTATGATAACGAATTTTTTTGATTATCGTGCTTTGAAAAATTGGGGCAATAAGATTTACATTTTTAATTTGATTATGTTGCTTGCTGTTATGTTTTTTGGTCATGCTGCTTTAGGAGCACAGCGTTGGATACAGATAGGCCCTATCAGTATTCAGCCATCGGAATTTTCTAAAGTAATTATGATTATTGCTTTGGCAACATTGTTAGAAAGCAGGATTGGACATCTAAATAAATGGCGAGAGGTAGCACCTGTAGCTTTATTTGTTTTAGTACCATTTTTGTTAGTTGCTAAACAGCCGGATTTAGGTACAGGATTAGTATTTTTAGCTATTTTCTTAGGTATGATTTTTGTAGCTGGTATTAGTTTAAAAATATTAGGTATTGTATTTGGTGCTTTTTTAGCAATGTTACCGATAATATGGCAGTTTTTACATGATTACCAAAAAATGCGTATCATGGTATTTATTGATCCAAATGTTGATCCATTAGGTTCGGGATATCATATTATTCAGTCTAAAATAGCGATTGGTTCGGGAATGCTTTTTGGTAAAGGTCTTTTTGGTGGTACACAAAGTCAATTAAATTTCTTGCCAGAAAATCATACAGACTTTATTTTTGCCGTTGTCGGTGAAGAATTTGGTTTTATTGGTGCAGTATTTTTACTGTGTTTATATTTGATTGTATTATGGCGTGGCGTAAAAATTGCACGTGAATGTAAGGATACTTTTGGCATGTTATTAGCATCAGGTATAACATCTATGTTGGCATTCCATTTATTAGTAAATGTAGGCATGACAATGGGGATTATGCCTGTAACAGGTATACCGCTTCCTCTTATGAGTTATGGTGTAAGTTCGTTATTGACGAATATAACTTGTCTTGGTTTATTGATGAATATTCATTTAAAACAACAAAGTTTACATTTTTAAAATTTAGTTATCTTTGTAGATAGTATGGTGAAGTTGTAAAATCTTGGCCATATGGTTTAAATGGTTTAAAACATAAATTATATAATTCTGTAGCGTAAGTATCTATAGCTAACATTTCTTCAAACGTTGTCAATTTTTGTTGACAACGTTTTTTACTGTCTAAATATGATGTTGTTTTAGTTATGATAGGAATAGAAGCATTCTTTTTCATTTGTTTGATTATTTGAGTACCTTTATCATTAAAAGCTAATATACGGGCATATAAAACACCTGTATCATCAAATGTTTGTATCATTTCTTTGGTAATATTTAATAGTAGATATAAACATAAACGCTGTAGATTAGTTAAAGGATATCTTTTTGACTTTAATTGTTGATAGAAATCAGCTAAATCGGTAGCTTCATTGGCAGCTTTTAATAATTTATATTCTAATCCTTCACGAATACCATAGATATTAGACAATTCTTCAATTTTAGCTAATCTAAGTTTAGTGATTAAAGTGGTAAAAATATAATCTAAATACGGTAAATCTTGTTTTTGATGGATTTCTTGTAAAAGTGAAAATGTTTCATTAGGTACAACTTGTTTAAGCTTAGAAAAATTGTTATTATTTGTATATAAAGAATGGCGAATAGCTGTACCACTGGCAAAATTTTCCTGATAATTTAAATCGTTATGTTCTGCTTTTACACGTTGGATGATATTTACTTGTAAGGGTTGGGGATAATTTAAATTGGCTTTTAAATATTCAATGCCTAAAATAGCGTTGGGTGCTTTTAATATATTTTCAGAAATACCTGTAAGATTACTCAAAATTTTACTAGTTGTGGCAGCATATGATTGACCGTCAGAAAGGCTAGTTTTCAACAATTGTTGAAATTTTTCGCTTTGGGCAGTCTGGGCAATAAATGTTAACTCTTTTTCATTAGTGTATTCGCTACCAAAACAAATAGAATCTACACAGTGTAATTTTTGTAATAAATCAATGCCACCTTTGGCGAAGTATTGAGCACTGCGAACGGTAAAAACAAAAGGAAGTTCGATGACTAAATCTATGCCATTCGCTACGGCAAGTTTTGCCCTTTGCCATTTGTTAACTAGGGCCGTTTCACCACGTTGGGTAAAATTGCCACTCATGACAGCTATAAAATAGCTATCGGGGAATTTTTCTTTATGTTTTTTTATGAGATATTTATGACCATTATGAAATGGATTGTATTCGCTAATAATTCCAGTTATTGACATTTTTAATTCACTTTCTTGATTTTTTATTTTATAATTTTTTCAGTAATAAAAAATATTTTAGCATAGAAGAAGAATTTTTCCTAAAAAATTTACTTGGATTGTTTGACAAAATATATAGCTACAGCTATAATGAATTGAGGTTGATTGCAATGATGAAAATAAATGTATCGGAAATAGC
>USPM01000045.1 GCA_900556715.1 uncultured Megamonas sp.
CGTGTACTTCATCATTTAAAACATAATCTTTGGCGTCCAGAATCTACAATTTTATTTGTAGGTTATCAAGCTGAAGGAAGTTTAGGCAGAAGATTGCTAGATGGTGCCAAGAAAGTAAAAGTATTAGGCGAAGAAATCAGCGTAAAAGCTAGAATTGTAAATATGGATGGATTTTCTGCTCATGCTGATTATTCACAGATGGAAGAATGGTTACAACATTTAACTATGTATAATGCTAAGCAGGTATTTGTAGTGCATGGTGAAGCTACTGCAAGTAAAGCTGTAAAAGAAATGATAGAAGAAGAATTTGGCTGGAATGCATATATCCCATTTTATGCAGATAGAGCAATTATGAGCAAAACTGCATGTGAAATTAAAGCTGCAAATATTCCTCAAGTATCTGTACAGAAAGATATGGAAGAATTCTTTGTGGATATTGATGCAGATTATAGACAATTGCGTCGTAGAATTATTAATCTTGTAGTTAAAAATCCAGAACTTATGCCAGCAGCTATGAATACTATTCAAAAAGGATGGCGTTATGTTAAACGTTTGTTTAAGGATTTTGGTATTAGCTGATATTTTTCTTTATAAAAATTTTATCTGCTTTTTACGATAAATATTTTGGCAAGAAGAAAGAAATATGGTATCATTAGATTAAAGTTAAATCTTAGGAGGATTATATAATGGAAGAATTAAAAAACAATTCCGTTGTTGAAGAAGATAATGAAGGTACTGTAGTTGTTATTACTGACGAAGAAGGTAATGAATACAATTACGTAGAAGAAATGGTTTTCGATGCAGGTAGCGATAAATATGCGATTTTAGTTAGCATTGATGGCGACGAAGAATGTGAATGCCATGAACATGATGAAGAATGTGGCTGCGATGAAGAAGTAGATGTAATCTTAGCAAAAATTGTTAAAGATGAAAATGGTGAAGTTGAATATATTGAACCAACAGATGAAGAATTCGATTTAGCTCAAAAAGCTTATGAAGAATTAATGGATAAACTTGAAGCTGAAGAATAATCATCTAAAATGATTTTAATTCTATAAGTGTTAAAGAAGGTACCATAATAATGGTATCTTCTTTTTTGTGAATATATATTTTAATTGAGGTAGATTAAATTAATGGAAAATTTAGTTGAAGATATAAGTAAATCAGTAGTTATTGAGTTACTTTTTGAAGAAAAACCTATCAGACCGACGGCAAATGCTATTTTTCGTGAGGCTAGAAATGTGTTTGGCGAAATAAATATTATTAATAGAGATGAAAATGATACAGAATTTAGTATGGATAAATTTGTAGCATATAATAAAGATAATACAACGTCTGCTGTTGGTCTCGCTATGGGAAATGTATTATCTTTTGACGATAAGAAATCTGTAAGTGAATTTGAACGTACACAGATTTGGAATGTGGCTAATAGCGATGAATTATTAAGTAAATATAAGTATTGTGTTAAGATATGGGATGTTAATGCTCAAAGACAAATACCAAAAGAACGTGCTGTTATGCTTGTCGATTGGTTAAATATTGCTTTAAAATTATTTCCTAAATGTCAGGCTATATGGATAAAATCAGCAGGAAAATTCCAATTGGCACAATCTATAAAAAATCTTAAGGAAAATGGTATTGTTAAATATTTATTTAGCATGGTAAATATTCGTTTCTTTAATGTACCGCATACGAATGAATTTATCGTGGATAGCGTAGGTTTAGCAAATATTGGTTTGAGTGACGTACAATTTCATTTTAAAGGTATGAATCCAAATAAAGTTGCTAATTTAGCATATAGTTTAGCTCGTTATGTTTTAAATAATGATGATGTTTTGATAAAAGATGGCGATACAATTGACGGTATGAATGATGAAGGTAAAATGACACCAGATGTTCAATGGATTTGTAGATATGAAGATTCTTTAATTGAGCCACTTCGTCCAGTGTTAGATATAAATACTGGTAAATATGCTGCTGGCGATAGAAATTAAAAAAAACACTTTCTAATTTTAGATATTTCTAAGTTAGAAAGTGTTTTTTATTTAAGTATTAATTATTTTATTAAGTTAAATTTACGCATTGCAGTTTTTAATTGTTCAAGATGAGCATCTTCCATTTCGCAAAGTGGCATACGTAATGGTCCCATATTAAAGCCCATTAAACGAAGAGCAACTTTTACAGGAATAGGGTTTACTTCACAGAATAAAGCTTGAATTAATGGGATGTATTCAATTTGTTTTTTTGCAGCTTCTGCAACTTTGCCATCAAAGAACAATTGACACATATCATGTGTTTGCTGTGGCATAATATTAGAGAGTACAGAAATAACGCCTTGTGCACCTAATGACATTAATGGAATAACTTGATCATCATTACCAGAATAGAATGTAAGTTTGTCACCGCAAAGAGACATTGTTTCAGCGACTTGACTGATATTTCCGCTTGCTTCTTTTACAGCTGCGATACGTGGATGTTCTGCTAAAACAGCATATGTTTCTGGCTTGATACCTACGCCAGTACGAGATGGCACATCATAAAGAATAATTGGAACATTTACGTTATCAGCGATAGATGTAAAATGTTTAATAAGACCTTTTTGTGTGCATTTATTATAGTATGGAGTAACTACTAATAAAGCATCAGCACCTGCTTTATCTGCATGTTGAGATAAATTAATAGCATATCTAGTATCATTAGAACCAGTACCTGCAATAACAGGAACACGTTTATTTACATAATCAACAGTAAATTTAATGATGTCTTCATGTTCTTCATCTGTCATAGTAGCGGATTCACCACTTGTGCCAGCAATAATAATGGCATCTGTACCATTATTTAAGTTAAAGTCAATTAAACGAGTTAGTTCATCATAATTAATACCATTTCCGTTTTCATAAAATGGAGTAGCAATAGCTACACCTGCACCTTTAAATATTGCATCTTTCTTCATAAAGAAAGCCTCCTTAATGACATCGTTTGATGTAGTTATTTATGATTATACAGGTAAAAATTTGTATTGTCTATAATATTTTAATTTTGTGCATGATTTTAAAACATTTTTCTGTATTTTTATTTTTTATTATTGTAATGTTATAACTTTTTTATTATTTGTATAACAAATCATGAAAGTATATATATTATATTTATTTGATATTAAATATAGTATAAGAATATGTATATCTATTAATTAATAAAATTAAAAAATGAGTGAATAGAATAATTTTTAAAGGGGTTAATATTATATAAGATATAGTAAAAGTTTATTAATAGTTTTATGCTATAATCTTATTGTAGTTTTATTTTTCTATTAAAGGAGAAATAATATTATGGATAACTTAGATTATATTGATGATAGAAATATGAAAATAAAAACTGAATTGATTGATGGCAAAATCTTTACAATAGCTCCACGTCCTAAAATTAAACATGCTACTGTTTGTACAAATATTGCTAGTGAATTTAGGTCATACTTAAAAGGTAAAACATGTCGTGCATTTTGTGATGGTGTTGATGTATTTTTAGATGAAAATAATAGATTTGTGCCAGATACAATGATTGTATGTAATCCAGATATAATAAAACATGATGGTATATATGGAGCACCTGATTTAGTAGTTGAAGTTTTATCTAAAACTACAGCAAAAAATGATAGAAGTAAGAAGAAATATACTTATGCTAAATATGGTGTAAAAGAATATTGGATTGTAGATGTATGGAGTAAGTCAGTTGAAGTTTATTATAATCAAGATAGTTGGTTTGTACTAGATAATATATATTATTATTTAACAGATGAAGAAATAGCTGAAAATAATAATATGTCAGATAGTGATATAGATAAAATAAAAGAATATACGGATTTTATCAAGGTATCTATTTGTGATAACTTAATAGTAAAATTAAAAGATATATTTGAATATGTTTAAAAAATAATAGAATTTTTAGCTTAATAAAGAGATTTTATATGTTTTGTGTAATTATAATGATATAAATTTAAATAAAAAAGACTTGATTTATCAATTTTGAAATCAAGTCTTTTTATATTTAATAATTATTTATTATTGTCTTTCCACCAATAAATACCGTCTTGTTTTGGTAAGATACTAGCTTTAAATACAGGATCTTTAATACCTTGTTTTTTCTGTTGAGTATAGTCATCTAAAGCAATGAATGCATATTTACCTAAAAGTAAGATAGCGATAATATTTGTGATTGCCATTAGAGCCATGAATAAGTCGGCTAAATTCCAAACTAAACTTAATTCAGCAATGGAACCAAAGAATACCATAGCAACAACAAAAATGCGGAAGATATTTAAATATAATGGGTTATCAGATAGATGTTTTATATTGATTTCACCATAATAGTAATTACCTACAATAGAAGTGAAGGCAAATAATAATACAATGATTGCTATACCTGTGGAGGCAATATCACCGAAATATAGACTTAAGTCATATTGGATAAGCTGTATACCAGTTAAACCACTTGCTTGATAGTCACTGCTGAATAATACGATGAATGCAGAAGCTGTACAAATAAATAATGTATCAACAAATACACCAAAAGCTTGGATAAGACCTTGTTTTACAGGATGACTTACTTCAGCTGTTGCTGCTGCATTTGGTACAGAACCCATACCAGCTTCATTGGAGAATAAACCACGTTTAATACCAGTCATGATAGCAGCACCAAAGCTACCACCAGCAACAGATTCGATACCCCAAGCATCTTTGAAGATGATGGATAAAACAGTTGGCAATTCAGTGATATTATACAATGTAATACCTAAAGCTATGAGTAAATAGATACCAGCCATAATAGGTACCATATATTCAGTAACTTTAGCAATACGATGTAAACCACCAAATACAACAATACCTGATAATATTGCAATTACAATACCGATCATAGTTGCATCGAAATTGAATGCAGTTTGTAAAGATAAGGAAATTGTATTGGATTGTACAGAATTGAAGATAAGTCCATAAGTAA
>USPM01000046.1 GCA_900556715.1 uncultured Megamonas sp.
TTTGAATATATATGATGGTTTAAATCCAGCACAAGCTCAAGCTGTAGCTCATACAGAAGGGCCACTTCTTATCATGGCAGGAGCAGGTTCTGGAAAAACGAAAGTATTGACTTGTAGAATAGCTAATTTATTAGATAAAGGAGTATCTCCATATAATATTTTGGCGATAACTTTTACAAATAAAGCTGCGACAGAAATGCGTGAACGTGTAGATAGAATGATTGGCGATAAAGCAAAATATGTTTGGCTCAGTACATTTCATTCATTTTGTGCGAAATTCTTGCGTTTTGAAATCGAAGCTTTAGGCATTTATAAGAAAAATTTTGTCATCTATGACACACAAGATGCTCAAACTTTAATAAAAAATTGTTTAAAAGAATTAAATCTTGATGAAAAACAATATGCACCATATGCAGTACAGTCAGCTATTTCCAATGCTAAAAATATGATGATGACTCCCCAAGAATATACACAATCAGCAAGTGATTTTTTTGCTAAAAAAATTGCAGAAATTTACACTATGTATCAAGCGAATTTAATCGAAAATAATGCTTTAGATTTTGATGATTTATTGATGCTTGCAGTTAAAGTTTTAAAAGAACATGAAGATATAAAAATGAAATATCAACAGCGTTTCCAATATATTTTAGTTGATGAGTATCAAGATACAAATGGGGCTCAATATCAATTGACTTCACTTTTAGCCGGAATGTATCGCAATCTTTGCGTCGTAGGCGATGCAGACCAATCTATTTATGGCTGGCGTGGTGCTGATATCAGAAATATCATGGATTTTGAAAAAGATTATCCTGAAGCTACAGTTATAAAATTGGAACAAAATTATCGTTCAACAAAAACTATTTTAAATGCTGCTAATATGGTTATTGAACATAATCTTGACCGTAAACCTAAAAAATTATGGACGAATAATCCTCAAGGTGAAAAAATAATTCATTATACGGCAAGTGATGAACGTGATGAAGCTAGATTTATCGCAGAAGAAGCTGTAAAACAAAAGACATTATTCAATGTATCTTATGGAGATATGGCAGTATTATATCGTACAAATGCTCAATCTCGTGCATTAGAAGAAGGCTTTATGAAAGCTGGCGTTCCTTATACTATGGTTGGCGGATTGAAATTCTATGATAGAAAAGAAATTAAAGATATTTTAGCTTATTTGAGAGTTATTTATAATCCAGAAGATACAATAAGTTTAATGCGTATAATCAATGTGCCTAAGCGTTCATTAGGGGCTGTAACTATGAATAAATTAGCTGAATTTGCTGATATGTACAATATGACTTTATTTGATGCTATATCTGCTCCAGAAACGGCACCAATCACACCAAAAGCAAAACAATCTTTGGCTAATTTTGCTGAATTTATCTTAGAAATGTTGAATAATTCGGTGGTATTATCAGTTCATGATTTAATTGAACAAGTGATGCATAAATCTGGATATATTGCTGAATTAGAAAAAGAAAATACAGTAGAAAATCAGACTCGTTTAGAAAATATCAAAGAATTATTGAGCGTAGCAAGAGATTTTGAAAAGACAAATGAAGAACCAACTTTAGAAAACTTTTTAAGTACAGTGTCTTTAGTATCTGATATTGATAATGCAGATATGGAAGATGATAGAGTTACGCTCATGACTATGCATTCAGCTAAGGGATTAGAGTTTCCAGTGGTATTTTTAGCTGGCATGGAAGAAGGATTATTCCCACATGCTAGAACTTTAATGAATGAAACTGAAATTGAAGAAGAACGTCGTACTTGTTATGTAGGTATAACTAGAGCTGAGCGAAAATTATATATTACAAATGCAAAAGCCCGTATGATTTATGGTAAAGCGTTATCTTATGAACCTTCACGATTTATCAGTGAAATTCCTGCGGAATATTTAGAAGAACGTGAAGCAAAAAATAAATTTGGTATGGGTAGTATGAATAGTTATGGTTCAGGATATGGTCAAAGTGGTAGAAATAATTTTGGCGGAAGTATTTTAGGTAATAGTAATTCTACAGGTAGACCAAATTCACTTTTAGGTGGAGGCTTTGCACAAAGGTCACAAACAGTTAAACCAGCAGGGAATGTAATTCGTCCTGATTTATCCATAAAATGGAAAGTCGGTGATAAAGCTAAACATAATAAATGGGGAATTGGTACAATTGTATCTGTAAAAGGAACTGGTGAAGAAGTAGAATTGAAAATAGCTTTTCCAGGTCAAGGCATAAAAGCTTTGATGCAAAAATATGCTCCTATTATTAAAGTATAAGATTTAATCTAAAAATAAAATTTGATATAATATAAATAAGTCAGCTACTATTAACAATAAAATAGTAATAGCTGACTTATTATTTTGATAAAGATAAAATATAGAAGATAAATATAAAAATTAGATTTAAGATAGTAGAGATAGTAAAATTAATATTTGAAAAGGTGAAAATATGGAAGATATAAAAAAACAAATAGATGATTTAAAGAAAAAAATCTTATATCATAATGATTTATATTACAATCAAGATAATCCAGAAATAGAAGATGCTCAATATGATGAATTGATGCGACAATTAAAAAAATTGGAAGCTGAAAATCCAGAATTAATTACAAAAGATTCACCAACGCAAAAAGTAGGCGGAGTGGCAAAGCGTGAAGCTGGCGTTCTCGTAAAACATGATGTGCCAATGCTTAGCTTGCAAGATGTATTTTCTGCTGAAGAAGTGGAAACTTTTGTAGATAATATGCAAAAAGAATTAGATAATCCAGAATTTGTAGTAGAAGAAAAAATAGATGGTTTGTCTTTAGCACTTCGTTATGTAGATGGTGAATTGAAATTAGCTGTTACTCGTGGTGATGGTGTTGTACAAGGTGAAGATGTAACAGCCAATGCTATGCAGATAAAAGATATTAAGAAAAAACTAAAAGAAAAATTGCCTTATTTTGAAGTTCGTGGAGAAGTATATATGACGCGAGAAGCTTTTTCCTTAGTGAATGAAAAACAAGAATTATTGGGGAAAAGATTATTTGCTAATCCTCGAAACTGTGCAGCAGGTACACTTCGCCAATTAGACAGTAAAATCACTAAAGAACGCAATTTATCCATGTTTATTTTTAATTTGCAAAAAGTGGAAGGCATGGAATTAAAATCGCATACACAGGCATATGAATTTATGCACAAACAAGGAATGAAGATTATACATTCATATAAAGTATGTAAAACTAAAGAAGAAGTTTTACAAGCTATAGAAGAAATTGGAAATCGCCGTGGTGATTTAGACTATGATATTGATGGAGCTGTTGTAAAAATAAATGATTTTGCACAAAGAGAAAAATTGGGTACAACATCTAAAGTTCCTAAATGGGCAATAGCTTATAAATATCCACCAGAAGAAAAAGAAACTAAATTATTGAATATAGAATTATCCGTAGGTCGTACAGGAAGAATTACGCCGACAGCAGTATTTGAACCAGTTTGGCTCTGTGGAACAAAAGTAGAAAGAGCTACATTACACAATCAAGATTTTATTGATGATTTAGATATACGTATTGGTGATACGATAAAAGTATATAAATCGGGGGAAATTATTCCAAAAGTTCGTTGTGTAATCAAAGAAAAACGACCTCAAGATAGCAAGCCTTTTATCATTGGCGATACTTGCCCTGTATGTAATGCTCATACTATTCGCGATGATAAAGCAGATATTCGCTGTAGTAATCCACATTGCCCAGCACAGATTGAACGCTGGATAATAAATTTTGTCGGTCGAGATGCTATGGATATCAAAGGTTTTGGCATGATGTATATAAAAACTTTGATTGAAAATGGATATTTAAAAGATCCAGCAGATATATATTATTTACACAATTATCGCGATGAATTAATAGCAAAAGGATTGATTGGCAAGGAAAAAAATACTGATAAACTTTTAAATGCAATCGAAAAAAGTAAGCAAAATGCACCATGGAGATTGCTTACAGGACTGGGCATTTTGAATATAGGTAAATCAGCAAGTCGTTCCTTGATAAATCATTTTCATTCTTTTGATGATATAGCTAAAGCTACAGAAGAAGAGATAAAACAAGTGGCAGATATTGGAGAAATAAGTGCAAAACTTGTATATGAATTTTTCCATGATGAAGAAAATATTGCTTTATTAAATAAATTAAAAGAAGCAAATGTCAATATGGCAGAGGAAAAGACAGAAAAAACATCTGATAAATTCCAAGGTTTGACTTTTGTATTGACAGGAACATTAGAAACCATGGGCAGAAGTGAAGCTAGTGAAATTATTCAATCTCTAGGCGGAAAAGCTTCTGGTTCCGTATCGAAAAAGACATCTTATGTAATTGCAGGGGCAAATGCAGGCAGTAAACTTACAAAAGC
>USPM01000047.1 GCA_900556715.1 uncultured Megamonas sp.
CAAGTACAGAAGGTAGACAAGATGTAGATATCTTCCGTGCACAAATGGAATTTTACTTCTAATAATATTAATAATAATTATAAATTTATTTTTTAGAACTACTCAAAAGGTAGTTCTTTTTTTTATGAAATTTGACATTTATTTAACATTTGTGATATAAAATATAAATTTTAAATATCTTTAGGTATTAATATTATTTATAAAAAGTTTGCTTTTTTTTTTGATATAGTGCTATTATATAAAAATATCAAACGGGTTTTATAAAATCCGATAAATTTTAATGAATTTCATGAATGTGAAATAAAGGAGAGAGATTTTGACACATTTAGAAGCTTTAGCAAAAGCAGAACAACATCAACATAAAATGGCAAAAATTGCTAAGAAAAGTTATTGGAAACCTAAATATCATATTAGTGCTCCAGCAAATTGGATTAATGATCCTAATGGTTTTTGTTATTTTAAAGGAGAATATCACGTATTTTATCAATATCATCCATATTCTAGCCAATGGGGGCCTATGCACTGGGGTCATGTAGCAAGTAAAGATTTAGTTAATTGGAAGACTAAACCAATAGCACTTGCACCTACTGATGAATATGATAAAGATGGCTGTTTTTCTGGTAGTGCAATAGAAAAAGATGATGATTTGTATATTTTTTATACAGGTCATGTAGTTTTAGATAAAAATACTGATGACGATGATGCACAATTACAAACTCAATGTGTAGCAATTAGTAAAGACGGTATAAACTTTGAAAAATTGGAAAATAATCCGATTATAAATATAGATAGTTTCCCAGATGATTTAAATATTCGTAAAGAACATTTTAGAGATCCGAAAGTTTGGAAATACAAAGATATGTATTACAAAGTAGTAGGTGCTCAAACAAATGAAAAAACAGGACAGGTACTTATTTATAAATCCAAGGATTTACTAAACTGGGATTTTGTAAATGTTATGGCTATGTCTACCACAGATGAAAATTTAGGATTTATGTGGGAATGTCCTAATTTTGCGGAAATAGGTGATCATGAAGTATTGATTTTATCACCTCAAGGTGTTGAACCTGAAGGAAATAAATTTTTAAATCTTCATCAATCAGGATATTTTATAGGGCAAATGGATTATGATACAGGGGTATTTGAACGTGAAACTGATTTTGAGATGTTAGATTATGGTTTTGATTTCTATGCTCCGCAGATAATGCAAGATGAGATTAATCATCGTTGTCTTATGATTGGATGGCTTGCTATGTGGGAAAGTGAAATGCCAGAACAAGAAGAAGGTTGGGCTGGTATGATGAGTATTCCTCGAGTATTGGAAGTTAAAAATAATAAAGTATACAGTTTGCCAGCACCTGAATTGGAAAAATTAAGAAAAACTAATGTAAAATATGATGTTGATTTAATTCAAAATTGTATTTTAGAAGGAATAAATGGCGATTGTTATGAGTTAAATACTACTTTTGATTTGACAAAAGCTAATGGTTTTAATTTGAAATTGCGTGTTTCTGAAAATGAAGAAACTATTATTAGCTATGATAAAAATAGTAAAGTGTTTAAATTAAATCGTGATAAATCCGGTAAAGCTGTAACTGGTGAACGTGAAGTTAAAGTTAATTTACAAGATGAAAAAATATCTTTACAAATATTTAGTGATTATTCATCTTTAGAAATTTTCATTAATGGTGGCGAATATGTAATAAGCACACGTATTTATCCTACACAAGAGGCAACTGGTATTGTCTTTGAACCTAATGGTGAAATAAAAGCTAAAATTGATTTTTATGAAATTTAATAGTAAAAGATAATCATATTATGATTTTAATAAAGGGGATAGATAGATTTATCTATTCCCTTTATTTATGAGATTTTAGTCTAAATTTTTTGATTATTGTTGCAAAAATATTTATAATGAAAGAAAAGTTATATACTTATAGAAAGGGTGATATATATGGATAATTTAAAAAAAGTATTGTTGGATGTATTCGATTTAAACGCAGATAGAGCATCTATGCAAGAAATTGCTGAACGGATTGAAAGTGGTGCTTTATTAAAAGGAACTAATATGGCTATTTTAATATTAGCTATGTTCATTGCTTCTATCGGTTTGAATATGAATAGTACAGCTGTAATCATTGGGGCAATGTTAATTTCTCCATTAATGGGCGTTATTATGGCTATTGGCTATGGTATAGCTACTTATGATACAGCTTATGTACGAAAATCATTTTTAAAATTATTGTTTCAAGTAGGATTTTGTATTTTAACATCGACGATTTATTTTTATCTATCACCAATTTCTACAGCTTCTTCAGAATTATTAGCACGTACAGAACCTACAATATGGGATGTTTTAATTGCTCTATTTGGTGGTCTTGCTGGAATAATAGGTATAACTCGCAAAGAAAAAAGCAATGTTATTCCAGGTGTAGCTATTGCCACAGCTTTGATGCCACCGCTTTGTACAGCAGGTTATGGTATCGCCACACATTCTTTAAAATTTTTTAGTGGTGCCTTATATTTATTTTGTATAAATGGTGTATTTATTTGTTTATCAACTTTTATAGTCTTGAAGTTTATTAAGATTCCTGTAAAACAATATGTATCTATTCAAATATTGCGTAGACAGAAATTTTATCTAGCAATTATTGGTATTATAACAATTCTCCCTAGTGTATATACGGCTTATCAAAGTGTGAAGACCAATATAGAAAATGCTCAAGCTAATAGTTATATAAATGAATATTTTAATTATGATAATAGACAGGTAGTAGCTTATCATATACGAGATGATAGTAAGACTTTTGAAGTAGTCTTGATAGGTAAAACTTTGGAAGAAACGCAAATTGATAAATTGAAAAAGGACTTGTTAAATTATAGTCAGCTCAAAGATTTAAATTTAAAAGTTATTCAAAATGTTTATGATGAAGGTTATACAAAACAGGATATTGAAAACTTAATTAATAGTAGTATTCAACAGCGTGATGGTGTTTTAAGTGCTAATAATAAGGATAATGATTTGATAAAATATCAAAATTTAAGTGTACAATATTATCCAGCTTATCAAAGAATAACTGATAATCAAACTATATTAAAAGCTTTTAATACAAAAGGAAAGATTTTATTTCCTCAAATTGATAAGATTGAAGGAGGAACAATCAATAATATCAATGAAAAAGGAGAGGTAAAAGCTTTAAAATTTATGGTAATCGTATATGTAAAAGAACAATTATCTAGCCAAGATGTAGTAAAATTGAAATCATGGATGGAAAGTGAAGCTAATATGCCTATTATTTTGAATGTGCAAATTAGTTCTAATAATGAAAATCAGATCATTTCGGGAAATGGTATATCTTGGCAATAAAAAATGAATAAAAATGAAAGTTTATGATATAATTGAATAAATTATTAATAAAAATAGGATGTGATTTTGTGGGCATAAAATTATTTGCTACAGATTTAGATGGAACATTATTAAATAAAAAAGGTGAGATATCTGAAAAAAATAAAATGGCCATAAAAGAAATGGCTGAAAATGGGATAATACCAACAATTGCCACAGGAAGAATGTATGATGCTTCTCGTAGATTTGCTGAACAATTGAAATTAGATGTACCGATTATCACTTACAATGGGGCTTTAATAAAATCTGTATCGGGAAAAGTTTATTTTGAAGGATTTTTACCGCCTAAAATTGTTGATGAAATTTATAATTATTGTAAAGAAATGAATTATTATTTTCAAACTTATCAAGATGATAAATTATATTATGAAGTTTATACAGATAAGACAAAGGGATATGAAGAAGGTATTAATATAAAAGGTTATGTTATAGGAGATAAAATTTATACATTATTAGAAAGAATACCTAAAATATTAGTTATTACTAGTAGTAATGAAGAAAGTGATGAAGTAGCAAGACTTTTTAATGAAAAATTTTCAGGAAAAGCTCATGCGGCAAAATCACAATTTAATTATGTAGAGATAATGGCTCCTAATATAAGTAAAGCTAGTGGACTTATTCATTTGGCAGAAAAATTAAATTTGAGTATAGATGAAGTAATGGCTATTGGTGATGCTAATAATGATGTGCCAATGCTTAAAACAGCTGGTTTTAGTGCAGTAATGGGTAGTGCTAAAGATGATGTAAAAGCTTGTGGTGATGTTGTAGTGGGCGATTGTGAACATGATGGAGTAGCTGAGGCTATTTATAAATATGTGTTGAAAAAAGACATTTGAGCGATTATTATATAAGAATGGATAATGTTCCTAGTTTATAGATTAGAGG
>USPM01000048.1 GCA_900556715.1 uncultured Megamonas sp.
AAATAATTATGATATATTTAATAGCTTTTTGTGTAATGGGCTGTTTTGTATGTACTTATAATTTTATTTCTTACGTATTGATGGCAGAGCCTTATAATTTAAGTCAGACAGTAATAGGATTTATTTTTGTACTTTATTTTGTAGGCTCAATAAGTTCTGCTGTTATGGGTAGCTTATCTGACCGTTATGGACATGGAATCATAATTGTAATCTCTGTAATCATTCAATTAGTTGGTATTTTATTGACTGTATTTATGCCTTTAATTGTAAAAATCATAGGTCTTGCTATATTTACTTATGGATTTTTTGGTGTTCATTCTAATGCATGTGCATGGGCTCCACAGAGTTGTCAAAATGATAAAGCTCAAGTATCAGCTATGTATATGTTATTTTATTATGTTGGTGCCAGTACCTTTGGTACTATAGGTGGCACTTTCTTGAGCAATTATGGCTGGAATGGTATCGTTATATTTGAAAGTGGTATTTTAATATTGGCCTTTATCTTAGCTATGATTTTATATAAAAAGAAGGAATATAAATAAAGAGTTTTAGTAAATTAGGATGTGTAGAATTTGTTTTTTGAGCAAGAGTATATTGCATCAATAGAAAAAAATCCATCAATATTATTTTTTGATTTAGAAATGACTGGTGGAAACACACGATATGATGAAATTTTGCAATTTAGTATTGTGGATTTATATAAAGGTGTAGTATTTAATGAATATATAAAACCTAGAAAATGTAAATCATGGAAAGATACGGAAGCAATACATCATATAACACCAGCGATGGTCAAGGATTGTTTCACTATTAATGCGTATCAAGCAACGATAAAAAATTTATTTAAACATGCGGATATGGTTATTGGTTATGGTATAGAAAATGATTTACGATTTATGAAAAAAGATAAGATTTTTGTAGGTAAAAATACTATTATTTATGATTTGCAAAAATCTTTTTCGCGAGTCTATAGCAATGATAATAATATGCCTAGCTTGAAATCTTGTGCTGACTATTGTAGATGTCCTAATTTAGGTAAGGCTCATAATAGTTTGATTGATACTTATATTACAGCATATTGTTTTATTTGTATCTATGGATTGGATTTGCCGGATTGGTTGCAAAAAATAATTGACAATCAGGCATAAGTAATTATTAATTATTTATTAAATTATGTATAAAAACTCACTATCATAAATTTTGTTTATGATAGTATTAAATATGTTAAAAAAATCACATAAAGTCATTGACAATAGTTTTATTAGTACCTATACTGTAAATAGAATGTTATATACTATTTTTATATCTTAATATAGGTTAAACTTTGGGTATTTGATAAGTAATAAATATTAAAGATTTATTTTTGAGAATGCTTTATAAAAACCTAAAATATGATATAATAGATATAATTAATATTGTATGTGTTGTATGTTTTGGTATAACATAATGCCCTTATTTTAAGGGCGTATGAATATAAAAGGTTGGGGCAACAACCTCTAAGATAGATATTTAAATCCTATATTATTATTTAATATAGGTAGTGTCATTATGTCTTAAAATCACATAAATATGTGAATTGTCAATTGCATATATATGAAGGAGTGTTTATTTTATTATGGCAAAAGTAAAAATTACTGAAACAGTATTACGCGATGGCCATCAGTCCTTGCTTGCTACACGTATGCGTCTTTCCCAGATGCTTCCACAGCTCGAAGCTCTCGATGCTATTGGCTACAAATCTTTAGAAGCTTGGGGCGGAGCTACATTTGATAGCTGCCTTCGTTTCCTCGATGAAGATCCATGGGAACGTCTTGACACATTAAAAGCTCATCTCAAAACTCCTATTCAGATGTTGCTTCGTGGTCAGAACCTTTTAGGTTATTACCAATATCCAGATGATGTTGTTCGTGCTTTCGTTAAAAAAGCTGCTCAACATGGTATTGGTGTATTCCGTATTTTCGATGCACTTAACGATACTCGTAACCTCAAAACAGCTATAGATGCTGCTAAAGAAGCTAAAGCTGAAGTTGAACATTCTGTAGAAGTTCAAGGTTGCTTAGTTTATACTGTTGGTGGTCCTCATACTATTGCTGAATTTGGTAAATTAGCAAAAGAACTTGATGCTATGGGCGTTGATTCCATCTGCATTAAAGATATGTCTGGCTTATTAAAACCATATGATGCTTATGAACTCGTTAAAGAATTAAAAGCAGCTACAAAACTTCCTATTCAGTTACACACTCATTACACTAGCGGTTTTGGTTCTATGACTTACTTAAAAGCTATCGAAGCTGGCGTAGATGTAGTTGACTGTGCACTTTCTCCATTTGCTATGGATACTTCCCAGCCTTGTACAGAAACTATGGTTGCTGCACTTGAAGGTACTGAATATGATACAGGTCTTGACCGTCAGGCTATGACTCCAATTGCTAAACACTTCCTTGGTGTTAAAAAAGAAATCATTGACGAATTTGGTTTAAAAGGTTACTTCGATGTTAACCCTAACGTTCTTGACTTCCAGATTCCTGGTGGTATGTTATCCAACCTCGTTAACCAGTTAAAAGAAATGGGTATGGCTGATAAATATCAAGATCTTCTTGATGAAATGCCACGCGTTCGTGCTGACCTTGGTTACCCACCACTCGTTACTCCTTCTAGCCAGATTGTAGGTACAATGGCTACATTCAACGTTATGACTGGCGAACGTTATAAAATGGTTCCAGATGAATTCAAAAAACTTGCTCGTGGTGAATTCGGTCGTACTCCACAGCCTGTTAACCCAGAAGTTCTTGAAAAATGCGGTATTAAACCAGAAGATTTGGTTACTTGCCGTCCAGCAGACCTTCTCGAACCAGGTATGGATAAATTTAGAGCAGAACTTGCAGCTAAAGGCTTCCCTAACGCTAGTGAAGAAGATGTATTATCTTATGCACTCTTCCCAGCTGTTGCTGAAGAATTCTTCAAAAAACGTACTGTTAAAACTCTTAAAGCTCTTGGTGTTGCTAACCCAACTGACGAAGATGTTTTACTTTACAATCTCGATGCTGAAGTTGCAAAAAAATTCTTTGCTGCTAAATAATTTTAATTTTAAATATAAAAAGGCTCCACTTTATCGTGGAGTCTTTTTATATTATTTTAATAAAGATAAAAAATAATTATGAAACATTATTAAAATATAAATAAAATAACCTTTGGTATATTGATTTATATTTTAATTTTTAGATAAAATATTTTACTGACAAACTTAGTTATATAGAGTTATATAAGGAGAAATAGAAGGCGATGCAGTTAAATATTACAACAGATTATGCTATTAGAATTCTTTTAGCCCTAGCAGATAGAGATGGCGAAGTTGTATCTTCAAAAGATATCTCTATGATAATGAAAATTCCTCAAAAATATGTATTGAAAATAACACGCAGTTTAGTAGCTGCTGAGTTGATAGAACGTCGTTCGGGTGTATATGGTGGTTTTTTATTGGCTAAAAAGCCAGAAGAGATATCTTTATTAGAAATAGTTAAAGTAATGGAACCAACGATGTATGTAAATCGTTGTTTAGAAGAAGATAATTATTGCAGTAGAGATGCTGTTGATAATTGTTCGATAAGAAAATTTTATACTAATTTTCAAAATATAATTGAAGAAAAATTTTCAGAGATTACTATAAAAACTTTGATAGACAATAAATAAAAAAGATGTTTTCTTTTGAAAACATCTTTTTATTTTGCCTATATATAATTGAATTAAGAATTTTGTTCTTGATATTGTTTAAAGTTTTTAATTATAGCAATTGGTGTTTTTTGAGATGCGTTACCAAATGGATTATCGATAAGTAATTTAGCAACCATTTGACCATTACAGCCATCTGTTACATCTACGATACGAGAACGTTTTAAGTCGTTAACATC
>USPM01000049.1 GCA_900556715.1 uncultured Megamonas sp.
CAGTAGCACCATCAAATATATGTATCATAGAAGATACCTCCTA
Organism: uncultured Megamonas sp.; assembly: GCA_900556715.1. The sequence continues at coordinate 44 of USPM01000049.1, forward strand.
GAAATTTTTATTAAGCAAAAAATGAAATGGATTTATTTATCATCATGAATTTTTATTTAACAATTCAGGATCAAAAGGTTTTATGCGGAAATTGCAATTAGGATTTGGACAATATTTACAAGATTGTTTTTCAGGTTCGACATCTTGCGTTTTAGGTATAAGTCCAATGATTGCAGTGACGGATTTTCGCGGTGTAAGCATCAATGATGAAGTGAGGCTGATACCTATTTCATGAGCTTTAGCTAAACGGAGCATTTCAGGTTGTGCTTGTATAGGCCAATCTCCATATCCTGGGCTAAATCGCCAACGGCGAACTAGTCCTTGCATATTAAATTTTTGGTCAATGGCCTGTTCAACACCATCAGCGACATGTTCGACAGCTGTAGTAGCGGCAGCATCCATTAAAACAGCTAGTGTATATTCTCCATCTTTAAAACGACGGGAGATTTCTTCCTCTACAGTTTCTCCGATAGTAACAGCGATTATAGCGACTTTAGTAGCTCGGCAAAGATGTTTAGTGACTTTTTTACCTTCAAGTTTAAATGGTTTATCGGCAAGAACAATACCATTTTGGGCATCATAGTCATATACTTCCCAAATGCCTTTAGGTTCAGAGATATATAAAACTTCACGACATGCTTCTAAAATAGTTTTATTGTTGAAATTAGGAGCTTTATTAAGTCCAGCGTAGCGTCTAGTTTCACTAGGGTCAATAGACATTAAAGCAGCGTTGTATTTTGGCATGTTAAAATCTCCCTTAATGTTTATATTTATAATTATATCTAGATAAGAATTTTATCATAAATTTTAGTATAATTATACTGTTATTAGTTAAATTAATTTTTTATGATTAATTATAGTTTTAAATTATAATGAATTTATAAAAGTAATAAGTTAAAATAATTATTATAATATTTTTAAGGAGAAACACATGGAATTTTTAAATATTGATGAAATTTTACCAAATCCATTTCAACCGAGAAAGGAGTTTGATATGGAGCAATTAGCTCAACTGGCAAAATCGATAAAAGAGTACGGTATAATTGAACCTTTAATTGTGCGTATAAACGATAATGATGAATTTGAATTAATTGCAGGGGAAAGACGTCTTCGAGCTGCCAAGATGGCAGGATTGGATAAAGTGCCAATTATCTTGAAGGATTATGATGATGATAAGGTAGCTCAAATAGCTTTAATTGAAAATCTCCAACGCAGTAATTTAAATGTCATTGAAGAAGCAAATGGATATCAACTATTATTACATAAATTTAAATTAAAGCAGGAAGAAGTAGCACAAAAAGTAGGAAAAAGTCGTTCATATATTGCTAATTTTGTTCGTTTGTTAAATTTGGCAAAAGAGGTACAGCAATTATTAGTAAATAATAAACTTAATATGGGGCAGGCAAAACCGCTTTTAGCGATAGAAGATGAAACGCTTCAGGTAAAATTAGCTAATTTAATAAGTGAAAAAGAATTATCTGCTAGAAAGGCTGAAGCTTTAGTTAAAAAAGTCTTAGCAGGTGATAATGTCATTGAGCAGATTGAACAAGTAAAAGAAGCTAAGATGTATTTAAATGATGTGCAAGAACGTTTAAAACAGATATTGGGAACGAATGTTAACATAAAGCAGGGTAAGAAAAAATCTCGTATAGAAATTGAATTTTACAATGACGATGATTTAGCTAGATTAGTTGAATTATTGATAGAAAAACAAGAAAATCCTTCGGTGAAAAAAGCGAGAATTATCAAGGATTTTAATATCTAATAAAAATGTCTTTTATTTTACAAATAAAAACATGAATGCTATAATGTTGCACGTTAAAAAAGATAATTTTTATGGAATAAATAAATTCTTTTTTAGCTGAATTTAGGAGGGAATATTTATGGATTTTTCAATGCTAAATCAGATATTTCAAGATAATTTAGCAATTATTTTAACTGTAATCGTAGTCTTATTAGTTTTATTAATAATTTTATCAATAGTGATGCTTGTAAAATTGAGCAAAGCTAAAAAACGTTATAATTCATTGGTAAATGGTGCAACAGGTGAAAATCTAGGAGATATCATCGCTGATAATATTGCTCAAATGAATGAACTTGTAGTAAAAAATAATAAAATTGATGCAGATTATGCAGAGATGAAAGCGTTATTTTCTAAATCTATTCAAAAAGTAGCTGTACATCGTTTTTGTGCTTTTGCTGATATGGGTGGCGATTTGAGTTACGCTGTAGCTCTACTTGATAATCAAAATAATGGTGTAATATTCTCTTCTATTTTTGGACGTCAGGATTCTTGTACGTATGTAAAACCTATAGAAAATGGTGTCTCTAAATATCCTTTGACTCAAGAAGAAAATAAGGTATTAGTAGAAGCCATGGCTAAGTGATGGTAGTTGTTGTCTGAGGTACAAGAAGAAATAATAAAAAGGAGTACAATAAATTTGTACTCCTTTTTATTTGCAATTTTTTAGAAAAATTATTTTGCTTAAACGAAGTTTAAAATCAATCAACTGTCGGCATAAATAAAGCAGGCATATTATTAATTGTATCTGTAACTTTTTGTTCTGTTTCTAAAGCTTTGCGATTTAATCTTTCAGCCTTAGCTAAATCTTTTGGTTTATTATCTTGAATTCCGATAGCATAAGCCTTCCATGCTTGAATAGTATATGTCGTACTTTCCATGCGTAATTCATGTAAATGGCGAGCTCCTGTTGGTATTTGATAACTTTGTAAATAATTATACCAATCTTGATATGTTGGTACGATTTTGTTATCAATAAAGGACTTTAATAATGCTCGTTGACTTGATGTGGGATTTGTTTTAAAGTTTTCGGCAAGTACAGTAAATTCAGTCTGTAATTGTTTAAATTGGGCATTATTTCTATCTAAATCAGCTTTAGTATTTGTTAAATAAGTATTTATATCTTGGCGATAAAGATTAGAAATTAAAGTCAAATAATCTTGATAATTAGTTACTTCGACAACTTGCCAAATATTGTCATCATTTTTAGTTAATTTTAATTTTAAATCAAAATCTGTATCTGTATATTTATCAGCGACTAAAATTGTGGCTATTGCAGAAGTATCATCGGTCATTTCAATGGATTTAACTTCTTTAAAATTAATATTAAACAATAAAGAGCGATTGATTAATTCAGTATAATCAATGCCTAATTGACGACCTTTAAGCATAGAGTCATAATTGAAACGTTGCCAATTGCCTGTTTGAATGTATTTATCAATGCTTTGGATAGTACCATCAACAATAATAGGCTCGATAAGAGCATAAAAAGTTTGATAAATACTATGTTCTTTTTCTGTATAGATTTTATCGTTGGTGAAGATATCATTAGTTAAGATTTTATAATTTGGTGGTAATAATGTTTTAAAATCAACGTATTTATGAATAGTGTTGATGTCACGATGTTCAAAGGCTGTTTGTAATTCTTCTAAAGTGTATTCAGGAGAATGTGTGCGTTGATAGTAATAATAGCCACCGGCACATGATAAGATTAATAAAATAAAAAAGATTATAAAGCAAGCTAATAAATTTTGTGCACGACGTTGTTTTCTTCGTTTAGCAACGGTTCGTTGCCATTTATCATCATTCATGATCAAGTTACTCCAAAGTGAAAATTTGTATGTTTATTATACCATAAAAAAATATCGGTGGTTATCGCTTTTATTCTTGTGTAAAGTTTACAATTTATTGTTGACAATTTTTTTTGAATGTGTAATAATATGAGCAAATCAATTCAAAAATTTAATACTTGCCTTAAAGAAACCTATGAGGTGGAGATAAAAATATGAAATGCACTTACAGAGAGTAGGGGAG
>USPM01000050.1 GCA_900556715.1 uncultured Megamonas sp.
CAGTAGCACCATCAAATATATGTATCATAGAAGATACCTCCTAGAAATTTTTATTGAGCAAAAAAGATAAAATGTATTTGTTTATCATCATGAATTTTTATTTAATAATTCAGGGTCAAAAGGTTTTATGCGGAAATTGCAATTAGGATTTGGACAGTATTTACAAGATTGTTTTTCAAGTTCGACATCTTGTGTTTTAGGTATAAGTCCAATGATTGCAGTAACGGATTTTCGCGGTGTAAGCATTAATGATGAAGTGAGGCTGATACCTATTTCATGAGCTTTAGTTAAACGGAGCATTTCAGGTTGTGCCTGTATAGGCCAATCTCCATATCCTGGGCTAAATCGCCAACGACGAACTAATCCTTGCATATTGAATTTTTGGTCAATGGCTTGTTCAATACCATCAGCAACATGTTCAACAGCTGTAGTTGCAGCAGCGTCCATCAAAACAGCTAGCGTGTATTCTCCATCTTTGAAACGACGGGAGATTTCTTCTTCAACAGTTTCGCCGATTGTAACAGCGATGATGGCAACTTTTGTAGCTCGACAAAGATGTTTAGTTACTTTTTTCCCTTCTAATTTAAAGGGCTTATCTGCAAGTACAATGCCATTTTTAGAGTCATAGTCATATACTTCCCAAATTCCTTTAGGTTCGGAAATATATAAGACTTCACGACATGCTTCTAAAATAGTTTTTTTATTGAAATTAGGAGCTTTGTTAAGTCCAGCATAACGTCTAGTTTCACTAGGGTCAATGGACATTAAAGCAGCATTATATTTAGGCATGGTAAAATCTCCCTTAATGTTTTGTGTTTATAATTATATCTAGAAAAGAATTTTATCATAAATTTTAGTATAATTATACTGTTATTAGTTAAATTAATTTTTTATGATTAATTATAGTTTTAAATTATAATGAATTTATAAAAGTAATAAGTTAAAATAATTATTATAATATTTTAAAGGAGAAATACATGGAATTTTTAAATATTGATGAAATTTTACCAAACCCATTTCAACCGAGAAAGGAGTTTGATATGGAGCAATTAGCTCAACTAGCAAAATCGATAAAAGAATATGGCATAATTGAGCCACTAATTGTGCGTATAAATGATAATGATGAATTTGAATTGATTGCAGGAGAAAGACGTCTTCGTGCAGCTAAAATGGCAGGATTAGATAAAGTGCCAATTATCTTAAAAGATTATGATGATGATAAGGTAGCACAAATAGCTTTAATTGAAAATCTCCAACGCAGTAATTTAAATGTTATTGAAGAAGCAAATGCATATCAGTTGTTATTACATAAATTTAATTTAAAACAAGAAGAAGTAGCGCAAAAAGTGGGAAAAAGTCGTTCGCATATAGCGAATTTTGTACGCTTATTAAATTTAGCAAAAGAAGTACAGTGCTTATTACAAGATAATAAACTCAATATGGGGCAGGCAAAACCGCTTTTAGCGATAGAAGATGAAAAGCTTCAAGTAAAATTAGCTAATTTGATAATTGAAAGAGAATTATCTGCTAGAAAAGCTGAAGCATTAGTCAAAAAAGTTTTAGCAGGTGATAATGTCATCGAGCAGATTGAACAAGTAAAAGAAGCTAAGATGTATTTAAATGATGTGCAAGAGCGCTTAAAACAAATATTGGGAACGAATGTAAATATAAAGCAAGGTAAAAAGAAATCTCGTATAGAAATTGAATTTTATAATGATGATGATTTAGCTAGATTAGTTGAATTATTGATGGAAAAACAAGAAAGTCCTCAGATGAACAAATCGAGAATTATTAAGGGTTTTAACATTTAGTAAATGCTGTTTTGATTTTACAAATAAAAACATGAATGCTATAATGTTGCACGTTAAAAAGGATAGTCTTTATTGAATAAATCAATTCTTTTTTAACAGAATTTAGGAGGGAATATTTATGGATTTTTCAATGCTAAATCAGATATTTCAAGATAATTTAGCAATTATTTTAACTGTAATCGTAGTCTTATTAGTTTTATTAATAATTTTATCAATAGTGATGCTTGTAAAATTGAGCAAAGCTAAAAAACGTTATAATTCATTGGTAAATGGTGCAACAGGTGAAAATCTAGGAGATATCATCGCTGATAATATTGCTCAAATGAATGAACTTGTAGTAAAAAATAATAAAATTGATGCAGATTATGCAGAAATGAAATCTTTATTTACAAAATCCATTCAAAAAGTAGCAGTACATCGTTTCTGTGCTTTTGCTGATATGGGTGGCGATTTGAGTTATGCTGTAGCTTTACTTGATAATCAAAATAATGGTGTGATATTCTCTTCTATTTTTGGACGTCAAGATTCTTGCACATATGTAAAACCTATAGAAAATGGTGTTTCTAAATATCCTTTAACTCAAGAAGAAAACAAAGTATTATTAGAAGCTATGTCTAAATAATTTTGACAAAGATAAAAACAAAAGGAGTACAAATTATTGTACTCCTTTTTTATATGCAATTTTTTCAAAAAAATCGCTTCGCTTACGCGAAGTATAAAATTAATCAACTGTAGGCATAAATAAAGCAGGCATATTATTAATTGTATCAGTAACTTTCTGCTCTGTTTCCATAGCTTTTCGATGTAGTCGCTCAGCCTTAGCTAAATCTTTTGGTTTATTATCTTGAATACCGATAGCATAAGCTTTCCATGCTTGAATAGTATATGTCGTACTTTCCATGCGCAATTCATGTAAATGGCGAGCGCCTGTAGGTATTTGATAACTTTGTAGATAATTATACCAATCTTGATATGTTGGCACTATTTTATTATCAATAAAAGATTTTAATAATGCTCTTTGGCTTGATGAAGGATTAGTTTTGAAGTTTTCAGCTAAAACTATAAATTCGCTTTGTAATTGCTTGAATTGAGCATTATTTCTATCTAAATCGGCTTTAGTATTAGTCAAATAAGTATTTATATCTTGGCGATAAAGATTAGATATCATAGTTAGATAATCTTGATAATTAGTAACTTCACTGACTTGCCAAATGCCTTCTTCATTTTTGACTAATTTCAATTTTAAATCAAAATTAGTATCTGTGTATTTATCTGCAACTAAAATCGTTGCCATAACTGAATTATCATCAATAGTTTCTATGGATTTTATCTCTTTGAAGCTTATATTGAATAATAAAGAGCGATTGATTAATTCTGTATAATCGATACCTAATTGACGACCTTTAAGCATAGAATCATAATTGAAACGTTGCCAATTTCCAGTTTGAATATATTTATCAATGCTCTGAATTGTACCATCAATAATGATGGGTTCAATGAGGGCATAGAAGGTTTGATAAATACTATGTTCTTTTTCCGTATATATTTTGTCATTGATAAATATATCATTAGTCAAAATCTTATAATTTGGTGGTAATAAAGTTTTTAAATCTACGTATTTATGAATAGTATCAATATCACGATGTTCAAAGGCTGTTTGCAATTCTTCTAAAGCATATTCAGGAGAATTAGTGCGTTGGTAATAGTAATAACCTCCTATAATCGATAAAATTAATAATACTAATAAAACTATAAAACAAGCAAATAAATTTTGTATGCGACGTTGTCTTCTTCGTTTAGCAACAGTTCGTTGCCATTTATCATCATTCATGATTAATTTACTCCAGGGTGAAAATTTGTATAATTATTATACCATAAAACAATATCGGTGGTTATTGCTTTTATTTTATAGTGTAAAGTTTACAATTTAATATTGACAAAAAATAATTGATGTGCAATAATATGAGCAAATCAATTCAAAAATTTAATACTTGCCTTAATGAAACCTATGAGGTGGAGATAAAAATATGAAATGCACTTACAGAGAGTAGGGGAG
>USPM01000051.1 GCA_900556715.1 uncultured Megamonas sp.
ATTTTGGTGGAGATGAGGAGAATCGAACTCCTGTCCGAAAGTATTGTTTCACAGCTTTCTCCGAGTGCAGTCTATATTTTAATTTTATAAAACTATCGCCTATAGACAGGCTATAGTTTTACTATCTCGATGAAATTCCCTAAAAATCTCCGAGAATTGATTTTTAAGTATCCCACTGTTGGCCTCTTTTCTATTCACGTGGGAAAAGAATAGAAAGAGGTTAGCATTAAGCTGCTAAAGCGTAATCTTTGTTAGCTTTTATATTTAAATAAAAGTTTCACCTTACTAACGGGTTGATGACCTCCCGACTCGCTTACCATGCACCAACTACCCCCGTCGAAACCATTACATCCCCGAGAGTTAATATATTATATCATGAATAAAGTTTAAAAGCAATAAAATAAGTATAAATTAAAACAAAAATGAAATTTTATATCAAAAAATTGAATATATTTATTTTAATAAAAATTTGTTTTTCGTCTAAGTGAAGAATAAATTGATTTAAAATACAGTGATTAAATAATGCTTTTAACAGTTATTGATTTGATAAAATTGCTATTTATAAAAAAATATATGAAATAATTTGAAATAATATTGCATTTTTTAAAATATAGTATTATAATTAATTTGTAAGGAAAAAGACATTAAATGTAAGTGAATAAATTTGGATAAAGAGAGGAGTTATCAATTTTGTTAGAACAATTTAAAGGAAAATTAATAATTTCTTGTCAAGCTCTTCCTGACGAACCATTACATAGTCCATTTATTATGGGTCGTATGGCTTTAGCTGCAAAACAAGCTGGTGCAGTTGGTATTCGAGCACAAGGTGTAGAAGATATAAAAGAAATAAAAAAAGTAACAGGATTACCTGTTATTGGTTTGATTAAACGCAATTACGACGATTCAGAAATCTATATTACAGCTACAAAAAAAGAAGTAGAAGAATTATTAGAAAGTGGCTGTGAAATAATAGCTTTAGATGCAACATTACGCAAACGTCCAAATGATGAAAAATTAGAGGATTTAGTTAAATTGATAAAAGATAATGGTAAAATCGCTTTAGCTGATATCTCTAATGATGAAGAAGGTATTTTTGCTCAAAAAATTGGTTTTGATTGTGTATCTACAACATTATCTGGTTACACAGATTATACACCAAAATTGAAAGGCCCTGATTTTGGTCTAGTAGCAAGAATGGTAGATAGACTCGATATTCCAGTTTTTGCAGAAGGTAGAATAAATACACCAGAAGATTTAAAAATAGCTTATGAATGTGGTGCTTTTGGTGCGATTGTCGGTTCAGCAATCACAAGACCACAGTTGATAGCTAAAAACTTTGTTAATGTTTTAAAAGATATTGATATAAAATAATTGGAGGAAATAAAATGTCAACTAGAGATTTAAAAGGATTATATTCTGCTTTATTAGTAGCTTTTGACGAAAATGGTAATATTAACGAAAAAGGTTTACGTCAGATAATCCGCCATAATATCGATGTATGTAAAATGGACGGTTTATATGTTGGTGGTAGCACAGGCGAAAACTTCATGCTTTCTACAGAAGAAAAGAAACGTATTTTTGAAATCGCTAAAGATGAAGCTAAAGATGATATTACTTTAATTGCTCAGGTTGGTTCTATCAATCTTAAAGAATCTGTAGAACTTGCTAAATTTGTTACAGACTTAGGATATGATGCTATCAGTGCAGTAACTCCATTCTATTATAAATTTAGCTTTGACGAAATTAAATATTATTATGAAACAATCATCAAAGATGTAGATAACAGAATGATTATTTATTCTATTCCTTTCTTAACTGGTGTAGATATGAGTCTTGCTCAATTTGGCGAATTATTTGCTAATCCAAAAATCGTTGGTGTTAAATTCACAGCAGCAGATTTCTATTTATTAGAAAGAATGAGAAAAACATATCCAGATGTTTTAATCTTTGCTGGTTTTGATGAAATGCTTTTACCTGCTACTGTATTAGGCGTAGATGGTGCTATCGGTTCTACTTATAACGTAAATGGTGTACGTGCTCGTCAAATTTTTGAATTGGCAAAACAAGAAAAAATCTCTGAAGCTCTTGAAATTCAACATGTTACAAATGATTTAATCACAGACATTTTAGATAATGGTTTATATGGCACTATAAAATTATTACTTGAAGAAGCTGGCGTTGAAGCTGGTTGCTGCCGTGAACCAATGAAAAAATATTCTCCAGAAATGAGAGCTAGAGCTAAAGAAATTTATAAAAAATATTTTTGATATTAACTAAAAAATAAAAGGTGCATTAATTATTATCTTAATGCACCTTTTTATAAAAAATTAAATATAAAGAATTTTATAAAAATAAGTGAAGTTTTAGGAGGGGACAAAAGATGCAGGGATTTACATGGATAGATACCACTGTATTGGTAGTATATTTACTGGGTGTTTTATTTGCTGGATTATGGTTTTCTAATAAAGAACATCAAGGAAAAGAGTTTTTTAAAGGTGACGGAACAATTCCTTGGTGGGTAACATGTGTATCTATCTTTGCTACTTTATTGAGTCCTATTTCATTTTTATCATTACCAGGTAACTCTTATGGTGGTTCTTGGATTTTATGGTGGGCTCAAATTGGTATGTTGATTGCCATTCCATTAACTATTAAATATTTCTTGCCAATATATAGTACTCTTCAAATTGATACAGCTTATCATTACTTAGAAAAAAGATTTGGTAGCAAAGGCTTACGTATCTTAGGTGCGTTGATGTTTATTGTTTTCCAAACTGGTCGTATGTCTATCATCATGTACTTACCTTGCATCGCTTTAGCTGAACTTACTGGTATAAATGTAAATATTTTAATCATTGTAATGGGTATTATTGCAATTATTTATTCTTATAGTGGTGGCTTGAAAGCCGTTTTATGGACAGACTTTATTCAAGGTGTAGTTTTAATCGTAGGTATTGCCTTGACTTTGGTAGTTATGATCGCAAGTATCAATGGTGGTTTTGGTACAGTAATGGATACTTTGACTACAGGTCATAAATTCTTATTAGAAAATGAAGTTTGGTTTAGTCCTGATATTTTATCCACAAGTGTATTTGTAATCTTAGTTGGTGGCGGTTTAACAACATTTTCTTCTTATGTATCCAGCCAGGATATTGTACAGCGTTTCACAACTACAACAGATATTAAACAATTAAATAAAATGACTTTAGGTAATGGGGTATTATCCATTTTTGCCGCAACAGTATTTTATTTAGTTGGTACAAGTTTATATGTATTTTATAATCAAAATCCAGAGCTTTTAATGACTACTCGTCAAGATTTAGTATTTGCAACTTATATTACTTATGAATTACCAGCAGGTATCACTGGTATTTTACTTGCAGCTATTTTCGCAGCATCTCAGTCCACTTTATCTACAGGTATTAACTCCGTAGCTACAAGCTGGGTATTAGATATTCAATCTGTAATCAATCCTACAATGTCTAGTGAACGTCAAACAAAAATAGCACAATATATTTCTTTAGGTATTGGTATTTTAGCTATTATCGTAGCTATATTCTTAGCTAGTGGCGATATTAAATCTGCATATGAATGGTTCAATAGTTTTATTGGTTTAGCACTTGGTGCTTTAGTAGGTATGTTCGTACTTGGTGCATTTAGCAAACATGCAAATGCTAAAGGTGCTGTTGCAGCATTCATCGTATCTAGTATCATTGTAATTTATCTCAAATATTTCGTACCATCTGTTTCTTACTGGACATATACAATTATTACAATTATTAGCTCCTTAGTAGTTGGTAATATTGTAAGTTATTTAACAGATAAAAGTTTTGTGGCTCCAAAAGGAACTAC
>USPM01000052.1 GCA_900556715.1 uncultured Megamonas sp.
ATTTGAGCGATTATTATATAAGAATGGATAATGTTCCTAGTTTATAGATTAGAGGTGTTAAATATGAAAGATTTTCGTTTGATAATTGTTACTGGTATGTCTGGAGCTGGGAAAACATTAGCATGTCGTAATCTTGAGGATTTAGGTTATTTTTGTGTTGATAATTTGCCACCTGTTTTGATACCAAAATTTGTAGATTTATGTAGTAATTCTACAGAAAATATGCAGAAATTTGTTTTAGTAGTAGATACACGCAGTAAAGATTTCTTTGATACATTTAATCAGGTTTTAGATGAAATTGATGCTCAAAAAGTAAATTATCATTTATTATTTATGGATGCTTCTGATGAAGTAATTATTCGTCGTTATAAAGAAACACGTAGACGTCATCCAATGGCACCTAATGTTTTAGTTAGTGATGCTATTGAACTTGAACGTAAAGCTTTGGATAAGATAAAAAAACGTGCTAATTTTATTATTGATACTAGTTGCTTGAAACGTGCAGAGCTAAAAGAGCGTCTCACTAAAATGTTTAAAACTGATGATACAGGTAAGATGAATATCAGTATATTATCTTTTGGCTTTAAATTTGGTTTACCTTTAGATGCAGATTTAGTTTTTGATGTAAGATTTTTACCAAATCCTTTTTATGATGAAAAACTTCGTCATAAGAGTGGAACTGTACCAGAAGTGGCTGCTTATATTGAGAAATATGAGGTTACTACAGAATTTAAGAAAAAACTAGATGATTTGGTAGAATTTTTGATACCGCAATATATCAATGAAGGTAAAAGTCAATTGGTTATTGCTGTCGGTTGTACTGGTGGTATGCATCGTTCTGTATATATAGCAAATCATTTGTATAATTTATTGAATAATAAAGGTTATACAGCCAATTTAGAACATCGTGATTTGATGAAAAATGAAGTAAAAGAGCATATAGCGAATTAACATAATAATATAAGAAAGTAGGGGATTAAATGCATTTATTAAAATGGCTTTATCCTGGAATGCGATTTAAACGATGGTTATGTTTATTTGCTGTTGGTGCACTACTTACAGGTTTAGGCTTAGCCATAGTATTTAATTATAAATATATAGATAGCATTGAAGAATTTTTATTTTATGCTGTATATACATGGACAGGATCATATAATTATACGATAACAGCTGTTGTTGGTGTAACTATCATTATCTTAGGTATAATTACAATGTTATTGGCTACAAGAATGGTAATTCGTTCTTTGATAACGGTACTTGTCCCTGATAAATCTGGTCGATTAGTTGATATGATTTATGAACATCGTAAATTAGATAAAGGGCCAAGTGTTACTGTTGTTGGCGGTGGAACAGGTTTATCTGTATTGCTTCGTGGTATGAAAGAAGAAACCAGAAATGTTACAGCAATTGTTACTGTGGCGGATGATGGGGGTTCTTCTGGTCGACTTCGTGAAGAGTTTAATATTGTGCCTCCAGGTGATTTACGCAATTGTCTAGTTGCTTTAGCAGATACAGAACCAATGATGGAAAAATTATTTCAATATCGTTTTGGTGGAAAAAGTGATTTAGCAGGTCATAGTTTTGGTAATTTATTCATTACAGCAATGACAGAAGTTACAGGTGATATAGAACAAGCCTTAAAAGAATCAAGTCGTGTATTAGCTGTAAAAGGTAGAGTTTTTCCTGCTACAACAGCAAAAGTCCGCTTGAGTGCTACTATGGAAGATGGTACGATAGTTGAAGGTGAATCACAAATTCCACTAGTGCATAAGAGAATAAAACGTGTGCATATATTTCCACATCACGTAGAGCCAGTTCCTTCAACAATAAAAGCTATTAGAGAAGCAGAAGTAATTGTATTTGGCCCTGGTAGTTTATATACGAGCATAATTCCTAATTTATTAGTAGATAATATTGCTGATGAAATAAAGAAAAGTAAGGCTATAAAGATTTATATTTGTAATGTAATGACTCAGCCGGGTGAAACAGATGATTATACTGCCTCCATGCATGTAAAAGCTCTGATAGAACATGGTGGTGTCGGCATTGTGGATTATGTTTTAGTTAATAATAAAGAGATTTCTACAGAAATGCAGGAATATTATGCTCAAAAAGGTCAATATCCTGTAATTGTTGATAAAAAAGCTGTAGAGGATTTAGGTGTAGGTTTGTTTGAAGCAGATATAATTGATGATTCAGAAATGATACATCATGATTCTATGAAATTAGCTCAAAATGTTATGAAAATATATCATACTTTACAAGAAGATTAAGATATCTGTAGAATAATTATATTTTGAAAGTTGGTTTTAGATGCCATCATTTGCAAGTCAAGTAAAAAATGAATTGGTACATGTGTTGGGCTCTCAAGTATGTTGTAAAACAGCGGAATTAGCTGCATTGCTTCGTATGGGAGCCACTATTTCTTTTAATAGTAAACATGATTTTGGTATAAATTTTGTCACTGAAAATGCAGCCGTAGCTAGAAAAATTTTAACTTTATTAAAAGCTAGTGTACCACAAGGAATTCATACAGAAGTTACAGTTAGACGTTCTCGTCGTTTACGAAAGCATAATAATTATGCTGTCAGAGCTACACCATCACCAGAAGCTAGTAGTATTTTGAAAAAGTTAGGTTTTTTAACTGCAAAAAATCTATTAGATGCAGGTACTGATCGCAATATATTACAAAATGATTGTTGTAAAATAGCTTATTTAAGAGGAGCTTTTTTAGGGGGCGGTTCGGTAAATAAACCAGAAGGTGAATATCATTTAGAATTTGTAACAGATAATTATACTTTTGCTAAATTGATACGAGATTTATGTCATGAATTATATTTACCTGTAGGGCTTACAGATAGAAAAAATGTATATATTGTATATTTAAAAGAAAGTGAGGCTATTTTAGAGTTATTAGCTTTAATTGGTGTAGAGGAAAGTTTATTGCAAGCTTTTGAATCTGCACGTAATTTAAAAGAAATTAGAAATCAAGTTAATCGTTTGGTAAATTGCGAAACGGCAAATTTACAAAGAACTATTAATGCCGCTATAAAACAAATTGACAATATAAAATTATTGATGAAATATGATGAATATGATAAGTTACCAAAAGCATTAAAGCAGACAGCAACATTGCGTTTGAATAATCCAGAAGCGTCTCTTACGGAATTAGCTGAATTATCGAATTGTAGTCGTTCTGCGATTAATCATCGCATGCGTAAGATTGATGCTTTAGCAATGCAAATCAGGAAGGACAATAGTATAAAAGAATGAATTTAAAAAAAATAGCATTTAGTATAATGCTTTTATTTGTTATATTTATGGGTGGAGTAATTGGTTCAGTATATATGTATCCTCCACAAGGTGTGATGATTTTTGAATATCATCGAGTAAATGATGATACTGTAGATACAGATGATTATACTTTATCAAAAGAACAGTTTAGAGAACAATTAAATTATTTTAAGGAAAATAATTATCATACAATTTCAATGATGGATTTTATTCGTGCTGAAAAATATGGTGAAAAATTGCCAGAAAATCCCATTATTTTAACTTTTGATGATGGTTATGAGGATAACTATACCAATATGATGCCGATAGTTAACGAGATGGGTATGAAGGCCACTATGTTCATGGCAACTAATTATATCGGCAAGGAAAATTATGTTAATTGGCAACAATTAAAAGAAATGCAAGATAACAATATTGAAATTGGCAGTCATACGGCAAATCATTTACCTTTGACTGAAGTGGAAAACTTAGATAATGAAATTAAGTTATCTAAATTATTGATGGAATGGAATGGATTAAAAACAATATATTTCTTTTCTTATCCTAATGGA
>USPM01000053.1 GCA_900556715.1 uncultured Megamonas sp.
AATAAATACATAAATAATTCTTTAGGGAAATAATATGTCATTATTACAAGAATTATTCCGACAACAGCAGATACTAAGATACCTACCATTGGTATACCAGTGCGAGATAATGAAGCAAAAATCTTAGGTGCATTGCCTTCTTTTGCCAAACCATAGAGCATACGAGATGTACCATATAAAATACCATTGTATGCAGATAACGCTGCTACTAATACAACGAAGTTTAAAATATTAGCTGCTGCTGGAATACCGATATTAGAGAAAATCTGTACAAATGGACTGCCTTGAAGACCTACTTGATCCCATGGAGAAAGACTCATCAATACGACCATAGTACCGATATAGAAGATTAAAATACGAATTAAAATTTGATTTATCGCTTTTGGTAAAGTTTTTTCAGGATTTTCAGCTTCTCCTGCTGTTATCCCAATTAAATCTACACCGCCAAAAGAGAACATAACTACTGCCAAAGAAGCTGCAAAACCCCATGCACCATTAGGGAAAAATCCACCATTTACCCATAAATTACTGAAATTTTGAGGGAATGGTCCCATAGTAGTGAATATTAAATATAAACCGAAGATAATCATACAGCAAATAGCTGTTATTTTAATAAATGAAGCCCAATATTCTGATTCACCATAAAAACTTACATTGATTAAGTTAACTGTTATAATAACTAAAATACAAATTAAAATAGTAAGCCATTGCGGAAAATCTGGTAGCCAGAAATTAACATACGTAGCTGTCGCTGTAAGCTCTGCCATACCCGCTATCATATATAAAAACCAATAATTCCAACCAGCTAAATATCCAGCGAATTTATGCCAATATTTATCAGCAAAATAACTAAAAGAACCAGACACTGGCTCTCTTACAGACATTTCACCTAACATTCTCATGACGAAGAAAATAAATATGCCTGCTAATAAATACGATAAAATAATACCAGGTCCTACTAATTTAATTGTTGGTGCAGAACCATAAAATAAACCTGTACCCACAGAAGCCCCTAAAGCAATCATCTGCATATGACGACTTTTTAAGCCCCTTTTCATTTTGTGTTCATTATTATCCATATCTATCCACCTTTTTAATAAAATCTAAAAACATAAATAATATAATATCATTTATCTTATCAAACTTACAATAAATAAACTCAAAAACCTTATAAAAATATCACATAATATGTATAAAAATAGCAGATAAAAAGCATCAACTACTTTATAAAATTCATAGTCAATGCTCTTTATCTTAATTTATACTTAATTTATACTTTTGCTTTTAATTTATATGTTGTATAAATAAATGCTACCCAAACGACTAATGCCCCCAAAGATATTCTCATATCTTCCATGAAGAACATAATCACCACAATAGCGGCTAAGAAAATAAAACAAAAATAATTAATATAAGGGAATAAAAAGGCTTTAAAATGAAGTTCATCTAAGCGATTCTCTTCTATGAATTTCATTCTAAATTTCATATGAGTTATCGCAATAGTTGCCCATGTAATAACAAGTGCCGCAACTACTGTTGATAATAAATACATGAAAACTTTTTCAGGTAAAATATAAGTTAAAATTACAAGCAATAAAGAAATCGCTGTAGATACCAAAATACCTACCATTGGTATACCGCGGCGAGATAAAGAAGCAAATATTTTCGGTGCATTACCATTTTGGGCTAAATTGTGCAAAATACGAGATGTACTGTATAAGCTACTGTTATATACAGAAAGAGCTGCTACAATTACCACGAAATTTAAGATATTTGCCGCTGCTGGAATACCGATATTAGAGAAAATCTGTACAAATGGACTAGCATTTAAACCCACTTCATCCCATGGAGCAAGGCTCATCAATACTACCATTGTACCAATGTAGAAAATCAATATGCGAAGCAATACTTCATTGATTGCTCTAGGCAATGTTTTTTCAGGATTTTCAGCTTCACCAGCTGCTATACCAATCAATTCTACACCGCCAAAAGAAAACATAACTACTGCTAAAGATTGAGCAAATCCCCAGGAACCATTTGGGAAAAATCCGCCATTCTTCCATAAATTACTAAAATTATCAGGAAATGGCCCCATAGTAGTGAAGATCAAATAAAAACCAAATACAATCATGCAACAGATAGCTAAGATTTTGATAAATGAAGCCCAGAATTCTGCTTCACCAAATGTTTTTACATTGATCAAATTCACAGTTGTTACTACTACAATACATACTAAAACTGTTATCCAATGTGGTAAATCTGGAATCCAATAATTGACATAGATAGCTATTGCAGATAATTCAGCAAAGCAAACTAATAAATACAAAAACCAATAATTCCAACCTGCCAAATAACCCGCAAAATGACCTAAATATTTATTAGCAAAATAAACAAATGAGCCTGAAACAGGTTCTTTTACGGACATTTCGCCAACCATTCTCATGATACAAAAGATGAAAATACCTGCCAAAGCATAAGACAAAATAATACCTGGACCTACTAATTTAATTGTTGGTGCAGAACCATAAAATAATCCTGTACCGATAGAAGTACCTAGGGCAATCATCTGCATATGGCGATTTTTCAACCCTCGCTTCATCTTATTATTTTCATTTCCCATGATAAAGCCACCTTTATATTTATTCTTTATACATATGTTCAATACGTGCTACAGCCAATGTACTAACTACATCACCTGTTACATTAAGTGCAGTATGAATCATATCTATTAAGCGGAAAATACCAACTATCATGCCCATGATTTCTACTGGAAGACCCATTGTCGTAAGTAACATTATAGTCAAAACAATGCCACTATTAGGAATACCTGGTGTGCCGATAGAAATCAATGTTGTCATAAATATAAACATGACTTGCTGCATCAATGAAAGCTCTACACCATATACTTGAGCTACAAATAATACTGTAACTGCATAATATACAGCAATACCATTCATATTGATAGTTGCTCCAATAGGCAAAGTAAATGATGCCAATTCATCTTTTACTTTAAATTTTTCTTCAGTAACACGTAAACTAACAGGTAATGTACCTGAACTACTAGTCGTACTAAATGCTACTAACCAAATCTCTGTAATTTTCGTAAAGAAATCCTTTAAAGAAATCTTTGCAATATATTTAATGATGAATACATACATAAATAAAACTACAGAAAATGCACCTATGTAATGAGTCAAAATAAATTTACCTAAAATATTAAAAATAGATAAACCGTATTCACCTACGCTACAAGCAACTAAAGCTGTTACCCCAAATGGTGTTACTTGCATTACCATATCTGTTATCTTAAACATAATGGTATTTGCTTCATCAATGACCTTTTTAACATTTTTTACCTTATCGCCAAGAATAGTGATCGCAATACCAACAAATACGCCAAATACAATGATTTGCATTAAATTACCTGTAGATAATGCTGTTATCGGATTATCTGGTACCATGCTTAAAATAGTTTGACTCACTGTCATTGGCTCAGCTGGTTTTATCGCTTCACCTGTATTGACTATCTGGCTTACTGCAAAGTTTGCTCCTGGTTGCATGATATGTGCTACGATAAGCCCAATTATCGCAGAAAGAACTGTGGTTACGATATAAAAAACAACGACCTTTGTCCCTATGCGTTTTAATTTACCAATATCACCTATACTGGATATTCCACTAATAATAGATAAAAATACAAC
>USPM01000054.1 GCA_900556715.1 uncultured Megamonas sp.
ATTTGCACCTGACATACTTCGTAGAAACGCTATATTCTGCTTCACCTCAAACAAACAAAAAAGCCCTAATTCCGTTGAGAATCAGAGCTTTTCCTAATTTTGCTTTCTTGAGAAGCGGTGCGTACGGGACTAACGGATTTTAAAATTACTTTTGATATTCAATAAGTTATAAAATATTCTCAAAAAAAGCACCCAATTTCGCACCTATATAGCTTCTATGTTTTTCCAATAGGAATTTACCTTGTTCCAACGTTACAAAGATATTCATTTATATTTAAGAATCAAATTGTTATAGTATAAAATAATAGAACTGTGACAACATTATATTATCACTTTTTCTGTATCTCATTAAAAATAATACGAGCATTATTCCAATAGACTGAACGCAGTTCTATATTTCTACTCTTAGATAATGTAGAAACTTCTCGTTTTGCATCTATGCCAGATATTTCGTATGAATTAACTATTGACACTTCAAATATTTTAGGATTTCCTTTAAATTCGGCTCTAATATGTATAATTTCGGGCATTGATTTATGCTGATATTCAAAAGTCATTGCCGTAAAAATGCACCCAGTCTCTTCGAATTTTTTAACAAAAGCATCTTCACGCAAATTTTTTCCATCCAATATAGCTTGACGTATACCTGTTAAAGAAGCACTTCCATCTTCAGAGTCCAATGTCTCTTCTATCGTGTCTACTTCATCGTTGGTCTCACGCCCTCTCTTAAAAGTTAATGATTTAACATCTTGAAATTGCCATTCTTCCGGCATTCCACGAACAGCTAATGTATCAAAGAAATCAATTGTTTGTTTATCTGACAAATTATCAATAGTCAAACACTTTAAAAAACTAGTTACTTTATTAATTAAAGAAAGAAATAATTTTTGAATTTCTCTTCCATCACTAGCTCTAGTTCCATCAACTTCAACCTGCCACTCACCATCTTGATTCTCAAAAAAGACAAAATCCGAATGACTTTTTTCTATGTCCATAAACTCAATTCTTCCAGGCTTTTTTAACTCATAATCTACTCTTCCTTTATAAATCGATTTTTCATTATGAATTTCACGTGACAGCATGCCCAACTTATATCCTTTAGAAGTCAGGATTCTGTCATTATCCCTAGCTTTTTCATATATATCATTTAATGAAATCGAAGACTTAGAACTAATTACGAAGCCACTTAAAGATGATTTTGTAGAAGATTGATACGCATTGCTACGTAATTCTTCAATATCAGCTTGCTGCATTACAAGGTTAGATAGAATCTTACTCAAATCTTCTGCTCCAGCATTAAATACAAAAATACCTCTTTCTTGAAGAAAATTGTTCAAGATTCTACGTTTAATGAAATTTGTACAAACTTCATTGAGTTCAAATGGAGAAGGATATTTATTTTTAGTCATTATCTAAAGCATTTTCAATATATGAAGGTATATTATTACTAGACACCATATATTTTATTTTAACATTAAATCCATCAAAGATTCGTTCTTTAATCTCAGATTCTATTTTACGAAATTCATCATCTTTATTATATACATATAAATCTATAGGTATATCTTTATCATATAAAGAAGTACTCGAATAAGCACTATATACAAGTTCAAAACTTACGTAATTTAGCTGCCCAAAATAAAAAACATATGCTTTATGAGTACTGCCTTTACCTGATTCTGCAAATATAATATCAGAAAACATATATTCAACAGTTAACACTTTACTCCTACTTATTGGTTCTTCATTTATGAATCTAGAAGCATATAAAAAAGTAATATCTGTATCTTTTTTCAATTCTCTTAAAACATCTTGTAAAGCAAATAATTTCATAAACATGACATTGTCCAATACAAATATTTTATTAGTTCCAGCTTTACGTTGTCTAGAAGAAAGAGATATTTGGCGCATTGCTTCGATAAATTTATCATGAAAAGAACTATAATTTTCTATATCAGCAAACCAAATTACTATAACTCCTGTATCTAGTATTGTACAATCTTCAACTATAGGAAATCTTTGCTTTAATCCATTTGAATTTCTAAGTTTCAACAATTTAGTATCAAGACGATTTATCCATTCTTGTAGATAGGACTTACTAAAACTTGTTGTTAGATATCTTTTTGCCTCTAAAATTATAAGTTGTGGTCTAGTTTTTAAAGGTGTTTCAAATGAAACGATGGTATCAATGCCCATTTTTTTCTCATCATCTCCCGAAACATCCATGTCATAATCTCCTATTTTTGACCAACCAAATAAAGAAAGCAAAGTAAATGCTTCCTTATTCCAAATATCTCCATTATAATGCTGATCTTCCATAATCTTATAAATATACCTTTAATAAATTAACAATTGACCAAAAGTCACATTCCTGACTTTTTAGAGTAATAGAATTTTGTGAAGAATTCGATAAAGTAAAGTCAGCAAATTGAGATGATTCCAATTTTATACAAACTTTTGATACATTTTCATTGTACATACTTAAAAGTTCATTACCAATATATGGACTGTCTATATGAACCGTATACCGTCCACTTGCACCTTCTTTATATTGAAAATTTCTAATAGTTAAATCTGATATAAAAGGATTTAAATTTAATGTTTCTATTATTCTCAACAATTTTATAGGTGATAAATCTAAGTTCCTAAATACTATTTTAGACTTTAAACTATTACGGAGCAATGTTTTTGCTTTATTAAATTTAGTAATAGAAGCAGTAGAATAAATAAGATTTAAATGTAAATCAATAAATATTTCAACCTCATCATATAAATATACAACATTTGTTAAGAACATTCCATTTACAGGATCATAAACTTTAATTGAAGTAGGTGTGCGTATAATAAGATTAGCTTCAATTACATTATCATCTAATTGCAAACTAGAGAAGCCAAGTCCGTTTTCATCCGAGTACATATGGTTATTCAAATTACTCAGATATTGTTCTGGAGAAATTCCTATGTCCAAATCGTATTTATTAAATACTAAAGTTTCTTTTGCTTCCATATTATATCTTTCCTATTTATTACTTATGATTATTCAACATATAGACCCTCATTTTCTTGTACTAATCTTATTACAGCCTAAAATTACAATTTAATAAGTATAAGTTCTAACTTTATAGTAAAATTAACAAAAAACGCATCTAATTCGATATCTTTTATAATACATTATCAATATTCAGAATTCTGAAGGCAAATGGTCTGACCGACATTGATGAAACTTATGGATACTCAATCGGCAAACCCTAAACACTGGAACGTGAAAGGTTTTGGGAAGAAACCCATACATATCCGGGGATACACAAAAGAATCGTATTTGAAATACCAAAACAAATTCCCAGCAAAAACGAAGATGCTCACTCCTTTTGCCCCAACAAGTTTAAAAACATTGTGTCTCAAAACAATTGATTGGAAGGCTTCCGAAAATTGGAAGTATTCACGTGGTTAAATTTGTTTTTCCTCTATACATAAGAACTATATACTACTGATTACCAAATGTATAAACAACCAAGCTATGACATACGCAGGAATTGAACCATATTAGAACTTCGCAATAGCTAAATCGCAGTTTACTGGCAATTTATAAATTATACATAAAATAGAGTCCCCGGTTCGATTCCTGGTGGCACCACCAAAAAGCTTTTCAATTTTAGAAAAC
>USPM01000055.1 GCA_900556715.1 uncultured Megamonas sp.
TTATGAAAAAATCTTCAATTGTAATTGCAGGTGGCGGTAGTACTTTTACACCAGGTATTGTAATGATGCTTTTAGACCATGCAGACCGTTTCCCACTTCGTCAGATTAAATTTTATGATAATGATGCAGCTCGTCAGGAAAAAATTGCGAAAGCATGTGAAATCTTATTAAAAGAACGTGCACCTGAAATTGCATTTTCTTATACAACAGATCCAAAAGAAGCATTTACAGATATAGATTTTGTAATGGCTCATATTCGTGTTGGTAAATATGCAATGCGTGAGAAAGATGAAAAGATTCCAATGAGACATGGTGTATTTGGTCAAGAAACTTGTGGCCCTGGTGGAATTGCTTATGGTATGCGTTCTATCGGTGGAGTTATTGAAATCTTAGATTATATGGAAAAATATTCTCCAAATGCTTGGATGCTCAACTACTCTAACCCAGCAGCTATCGTAGCTGAAGCAACTAGAAGACTTCGTCCAAATTCTAAAATTATCAACATCTGCGATATGCCAGTAGGTATTGAAGATAGAATGGCTGAAATTTTAGGTCTTCCAGGTGGCAGAAAAGACATGACTGTTCGCTATTATGGACTCAATCATTTTGGTTGGTGGTGTGATATCCGCGATAAAGATGGTAATGATTTAATGCCACGTATCAAAGAACATGTTGCTAAATATGGTTATATTGTAAATCCAGAAGCTCATAATGATGAAGCTAGTTGGAATGATACTTTTGGCAAAGCTAAAGATGTTTATGCTGTTGACCCAGATACATTACCAAACACATATTTAAAATATTACTTATTCTCTGATTATGTATTTAATCATGACAATCAACATCCAGACCATACTCGTGCAAATGAAGTTATGGAACATCGTGAAAAAAATGTATTTGCAGCAGCTAAAGAAATTGTAGAAAAAGGTACAGCTGTTGATTGTAAATTCCAAAGTGATGACCATGCAAGCTATATCGTAGACCTTGCAGAAGCTATTGCTTTCAATAAAAAAGCTCGTATGCTTTTAATCGTACCAAATGATGGTGCTATTTCTAACTTTGACCCAACAGCTATGGTAGAAATTCCTTGTATCGTTGGTTCTAATGGTTATGAAAAAGTTTGTATTGGCGAAATTCCTCAATTCCAAAAAGGTTTGATGGAACAGCAAGTATCTGTAGAAAAACTTGTTGTAGAAGCATGGATTACAGGTAGCTATCAGAAATTATGGCAAGCACTCACTTTATCTAAAACAGTACCAAGTGCATCTGTAGCAAAAGCTATTTTAGATGATTTAATTGAAGCAAATAAAGATTATTGGCCTGAATTAAAATAATAAAGAGAAGTATATATTAAGAGAATTGTATTACTAAAATTTCAAGGCACAGAGCATATTACTTTGTGCCTTGATTTTTGAATAAAGTATTCAGAAGGTTTACATAAATAGTAATATTAATAAAATATAAGAGCGAAGAAAGGTTGGCGAGAGAAATGGCATTTAATAAAGATGTTGTGATGCAAAAAATTCAACGTTTTGGCGGTGCGATGTTCACACCGGTCATAATGTTTGGGGTTTTTGGTATCTTTGTAGCAGTGTCAATTTTGTGTAAAAATCCAATGATATTAGGTTCTATAGCCGAAAAAGGGACGGGTTGGTATGATTTTTGGTATATTGTCGAACAAGGTGCGTGGACAGTATTTAATCAATTACCTTTATTATTTGTAATTGGCCTACCTATTGGTTTGGCTAAAAAAGAAAATGCTAGAGCTGTAATGGAAGCATTTTTAATATATCTTATTTTTAATTATTTTATATCCGCAATGCTCAATTTATGGGGAGCAAGTTTTGGCGTAGATTTTGCACAAGAAGCTGTTCCAGGTAGTGGTCTGACAACAATTGCTAATATTAAAACACTTGATACAAGTATGGTTGGTGCTATTTTAATTTCTTCAATAGCTGTATGGTTACATAATAAACTATTTGATGTTGATGTACCAGAATGGCTTGGTCTGTTTAAAGGTTCTTCTTTAGTTGTTGTTGCAGGTTTTGTACTAATGTTACCTATAGCACTTTTATTCTGCTTGATTTGGCCACATTTCCAAGCATTGATCGCATCATTACAAGGTTTCTTGACTGGTGCAGGTGTACTTGGTGTTTGGGTATATACATTCCTTGAACGTATTTTAATACCAACAGGTCTTCATCATTTTATCTATATTCCATTTATTTATGGTCCAGCTGTTGTAGATGGTGGTATTCAAGCTTATTGGTTAGCACATATTCAAGAATTTGCTCAATCTACAAAGCCTCTTATTGAATTATTCCCTCAAGGTGGTTTTGCACTTCATGGTATGAGTAAAATGTTTGGGTGTCCAGGTATCGCACTTGCTATTTATTTTTCTGCTAAGAAAGAAAACCGTAAAAGAGTTGGTTCTTTGTTATTTCCAGCGGCAATTGTAGCAGTATTATGCGGTATTACTGAACCACTTGAATTTACATTCTTATTTGTTGCACCAGTATTATTCTTAATTCATGCTATTTTAGCTGGTACATTAGCAGCTACACTTTATTTCTTTGGTGTAACTGGTAATTTTGGCGGTGGCTTACTTGATACAGACTTATTCCAAAACTGGATACCGCTTTTTAATAATCATTGGGACACATATCTCACACAAATTATTATTGGTTTAATATTTACTGGTATTTGGTTCGTTGTATTTAGATTTTTAATTGTAAAACTCAATTTGAAAACTCCTGGTCGTGGTGATGATGAGGAAATTAAACTTTATAGAAAAGCTGATTATAAACAAAAAGTAGCAGGCGATGAACGTGATAGAAAAGCTGCTGCATTTTTAGAAGCTTTAGGTGGTAAAAATAATATCGTAGATGTTACAAACTGTGCTACTCGTCTTCGTGTAACAGTAAAAGATGATAGCTTAGTAAAAGATACAAATGTATTTATGGCAGCAGGTGCTCATGGATTGGTACATAATGGTTGTGCTATTCAGGTAATAGTAGGTCTTTCTGTACCACAAATTCGTGAGCGTTTTGAAGCATTACTTCAAAGTCCTGAGGTACTTCAAAAAGAAGAATTAATTTCTAATACAGATAAATCTCCAAGTTTAAAAGCTTTTGCAACAGGTGATTTAGTATCTATTGAAAATGTACCAGATGAAGCATTTGCTTCTCGTGCTATGGGGGATGGTGTAGCAATCATACCTACCGAAAAATATATTACTGCTCCAGCTAATGGCTCTGTAATGATGGTAATGGAAGAAACAGGGCATGCTCTTGGTCTTAAACTTGATACAGATATGGAAATTTTAATTCATATAGGTATTGATACTGTTAATATGAAGGGCGATGGCTTTAAAGTTTTAGTTAAAGCTGGCGATGAAGTAAAAGTTGGTGATAAATTGGTAGAAATTGATATTGAAAAAATCAAAAAAGCTGGATATAATCCAATCACTATTATGATAGCTACTAATTTTGACCAATATAGCTTATTAAAATTTGAAAAAGAACAAAAAGTAATTGCAGGTAAAACAACTGTAGGCACATATTAATAAAATTAAGGCAAAATATAATGGTAAAATATTATATTTTGCCTTTTTG
>USPM01000056.1 GCA_900556715.1 uncultured Megamonas sp.
CATATGTATTGCTTTGTGAATGGCTTATTCCACCCTTTAACTGTACAATCTGCACACCTTTTAAAGCTTTATGCTTTAAATTTAATGCCATATTGTAAATAGTCGTTCCCCAGCTTACACCAATAATATCTCCATCTTTTGCTATTTCATGTAAATAATCCGCTGCTTTTCTACTTATAGACTTTTTTATTTCATTTGTTGTATTTAATGGTGCATATGCTATTTTTACTACATCTAAATTATATTTTTCGCATAATGCTTCTTCCAACGCACTATTATCTTCTACCGGATCAATGATATTTATCTGTACAAAGCCTTTATCTTTAGCATGTTGCAATAACCTTGATACTGTAGGCCTTGATAAATCTAACTTGTTAGCTATCTGTTGCTGACTATAATCCGATTGATAATATAATTTAGCTACATCAATGCTTAATCTATCTTTATTTTGCTCCATTATTGCACCTCCTCTTTATCATAGACAAAATTAGTATTTATATCTTAGCATATCAAAATCAAAAGAAAAAGCCCACAACCAGAAAGATTGTGAGCTTTGTATTCTCTTTGATAATCGTATGTGATTAACGTTTGGAGAACTGGGATGCTTTACGAGCTTTTTTGAGACCGTATTTACGACGTTCTTTTTCACGTGGGTCACGTGTTAAGAATCCAGCTTTTTTAAGAGCAGGACGAAGTTCAGCATCGAGTTCTAATAATGCACGGGAAATACCGTGACGAATAGCACCAGCCTGACCGGAAGGGCCACCACCCTGAACGTTAGCGATAACATCATATTTATCAGCTGTTTCAGTTAAGTTAAGAGGCTGTTTAACGATTAAATCTAAAGTTTTAATGCCGAAATATTCATCAATATGACGGCCATTGATTACAACGTTGCCTTCACCTGGAACCAGACGAACTCTAGCAACTGAAGTCTTTCTGCGGCCTGTGCCGTAGTAGGATACTGCCATTATATTGTTCCTCCTTCCAAGTATTATCTAATATTTAATTCCAAAACTTCTGGTTTCTGAGCAGCATGTGGATGTTCAGGACCTGCATAAACGCTAAGTTTTCTGTACATCTGTGCACCTAATTTGTTTTTAGGAAGCATTCCACGAACAGCCATTTCTACAACTTTTTCAGGCTGTGTTGCAAGCATTTTCTGAGGAGTTGTAAAAGATGTGCCTCCTGGATATCCAGAATGACGGAAATAAGTTTTATCAGTTAATTTTTTACCGCTGAATACCACTTTATCAGCATTAACTACGATGACAAAATCACCAGTGTCAACATGTGGTGTGAATGTTGGTTTATGTTTACCGCGAAGTACTTTTGCAACTTCAGCAGCTAATCTACCTACTGTCTGGCCTTCTGCATCAACTACGAACCATTTACGTTCAACGTTAGCAGCGTTTGCCATGAATGTTGTTTTCACTTGTATATCCCTCCCTGTACAATTTTCAACTATTTAATATTGAATATTTTTTCTCAATAGATGTCCTTTGCACGGTTCCGGGGCTAGTGGAAGCCGTCATCGAACGTCATACGAAAATATTTTAAAGTAAATGACCTTTAAAGTCAAGTGTTTTATCAAATAAATTTTACAATATTTTTATCAATGCTTAATAAAAGTCCTACAACTTTGCACTTAAGGCTATATAATGTTCTAATTTTTTTATATAACTTTGAGCCAATTTACTTAAATGATTATATTTATTATAAATATAGCCTACACAAATTTTTTCGTCACTATCTAGTGGAATAGCTATGATATTTGTACCGTTTAAATCTTCACTCAATACACCTGTAGATATAGTATATCCATTTAAACCTATAGCCAAATTAAATAAAGTCGCTCTATCACTAACATAAATATTTTTGCGATGAGATATAGTTGAATGTATCTCTTCGGCAAAATAAAAAGAATTATATATCCCTTGCTCAAAAGAAAGACAAGGATATGGTTCTAAATCATCAAAAGTAACAATTTTTTTACCTGCTAATGGATGTTTAGCTGATAAAAACACATGTGGATTTGCTGTAAATAATTCTTTAAAACACAAATCATTTTCTTGCAAGATTTTTCGTATCACTTGCTCATTAAATTTACTCAAGTACAATACGCCAATCTCACTACGCATATTTTTTACATCATCAATGATCTCATGAGTCTTTGTTTCTCTTAATGTAAATTCATATTCATCTTGAGCATATTCTTTGATTAAATTTACAAAAGCATTTACAGAAAAAGCATAATGCTGTGTAGAAACAGCCAATAATCTTCGTGCTGGTTTATCCTTATGATATCGTTCTTCTAATAATTCCGTTTGCTCTATAATCTGCCTTGCATAACCTAAAAATTCTTGTCCACTAGAAGACAAAGTTACACCTTTATTCGTACGAATGAATATTTCTATACCTAATTCTTTTTCTAATTCTTTTACTGCATTAGATAAACTAGGCTGAGAAACAAATAATTTTTGAGATGCCAAATTCATTGAGCCACAATTTACAATTTCTATAATATATCTTAATTGTTGTAAAGTCATACTACTCCCTTTACTCCTATTTATTTAAACTATTAACGCACTTTTGGTAAACTTAAATGATAATAAATACCTATTGAACGCAAAAGAAATACAACGAAAAAAGAAATTGGTGAAGCTAGATACCAATAATCATTACTGCTACTTGCCACAAGATAAAATACTATTCCACCTACAATTGAAGGAAGTGCATATATTTCTTCTTGCAATACAGATGGTATTCTTTGAGCTAATACATCTCGAATAATACCACCACCTACTGCTGTTATCAAGCCTAAAGTAACAGCAAGTAGCGGATATTCTGGATAAGCATTAAATCCTATAGTCGTCCCTGTAACTGTAAAAGATGCTAAGCCTAATGTATCCGCCAACAAATACATTTTACTGAGTTTTCTTCTCGACATATATCTTAAAATTTGACTGCGATAAATAAAAAATACCATAAATGTTGTAACTGTAGTCAATACAATATACAAAGAAGTTTTAAATGAATTTGGTGGTATATTTCCCACCAAAATATCACGAATTATACCACCACCAATAGCAGTACTTAAAGCCAATACCAATATACCAAAAATATCCATTCTTCTTGATATACCTACCAATGCACCTGAAACAGCAAAAGCAATCGTTCCCGCTATTTCAAAAAACATCCATAAAAAAACCATAACTTGCCACCTTTCATTTTTAAATTTCCAACTAATATTAATTTCTGCATACATTATATAATAATAAACCAAATTAGCAAATTATCATAAATTACCACTATGATATTATTGAATATCTATATTTTTAATCATTAAATTATTATCTAAAAAACAATGTTCATATATAATATCTATATAAATATTTTTTATATAAAGGAGGTTTACTATGTCAATTTATCCATTAAAAATTCGTCAATTATTTCTTGCTTTACTTACTTTTTGTTTTATTTTTATA
>USPM01000057.1 GCA_900556715.1 uncultured Megamonas sp.
AAGTAAAATCTGGTTCTATATCATAATAACCATCAAAAAAGCCCATAGCATTTAATAATCGTTTAGGCAAAACTGCTCCAACTTGATTTTGTTGACAATAATGCATAATAGCATATGGTGTAGCAAACCATGCTTCTACTTGTGGATGACAACCTAATTTAGCAAAATAATCTTTTATTGTAGCATTCATCAAATAATATGGTGAATATTGTACCATTGGATACTGTGCTATTTCTTCTACATTTACAATACTTCCTGAAGGTTCAATATTGGGTGCATAATAAACCATTTCTTCATCACAGAAAAATACATTTTCATATTCATCTGGTTGCAAATCTTTTAAAGAAAAAGAAGATACTATATCTAACTTATTTGCTTCTAATTGATTGAGCAATTCTGTTGCTTCTAAATTATAAACATTGATTTTTATATTGGTATTGTACTTTTTAAAATAAGTTAAATGTTGATTGATAAATACATCACCCAAAGACATCAACGCTCCAACAGATAAAGAAACTTCCTCACCCGCTAATTGTTTCATTTCTGCTAAAGATTGTTTTAATTCCGATACAATTTTTTCTGCTTTAGTCAAAAAAAGTTGTCCTTCTTTTGTAAGTTCTATTGTGTTTTCTCCATGAATAACCAATTGTGTTCCTACAATTTCTTCTAATTTTTTCATTTGGAAGCTAAATGCAGAACGAGTAATATTTGCTTCTCTAGCTGCTGTTGCTATATCTTTTACTTTGCTATAAATAATAAAATTTTCTAATTGTTGAATGCTTGGTAATTCTATCATGCAAATCCCTTTCTATTATTAATGGCGTAAAAAAATAATCTTTTATTAGTATATCACAATCATACTACACTCACTACTGAAAATATTATATATATTAATTAAAATATAATGTATTACTTATCTTACAACTTTTGTGAAAAACCAATATATATATTATATATCAAAACATTTTAGAACTCAAAAAGATTTCGCCTTATTGAAATTAATTAAACTACTTATGGCCTCTTCTAACTTTTCTTTAGTTATAATATAGGGAGAAAAACACAAATATTTATCCTGCAATATTAAATCAATCAATTGATTTGTATCTTTTATTCCTAAATTTGCTAGTGTCAATGACAAATCCAAACTTTCATTAAATGCATAAACTCTTTTAAATTCTTTAAACTGTTTATCTACAAGCAATAATAATAATACACCTAAACTTACAATCTCGCCATGCATATATTTTTCACAATCAGATAATTTTATCCTAGCTAAATAAAGTGAATGAGCTAAACTACTATTATAATTTGAATCTACCAATACAGAAACAAGTCCAGTATTTATTATAATCGTTAATACTGTCTGCATTAAATCTTCTGATACGATATGTTTTTGAGCATCATCTATAGCTTTTTTTCCATAATGCAATAATCTTTCTGAACAATCTTTTGCTATCTGTACACCTAAGCTATTTGTATGATTTAATACTCTTGCTCTTGTATTGAAACAAACCTCGTATTGTTTAGATAAAGCATCGCCAATACCTGCACGCAAATATTTTATCGGTGCTCGCCCTATTATCTCTGTCTGTATAAAACAATGTATTGCTGGTTTTTTAGCATTATAAAATTCTATCTTATCATCTTTATATAATATACACAAAGCAGTAACAGGAGCACAATTTGAAGCTATTGTAGGAAATGTAAATACTGGCTTATCTAATATATCACCCAACGCTTTACTAGTATCCATACTCTTTCCGCCACCAACAGCAAAAATCATATCAGCTTGTTTTACTGCATCTATTTCTTTCAAGCGTTCAATATTCTCACGTGTAGCGTTACCTCCATACCAGATAAAATCCAATAATTTTATCTCTGTATTCATCGTAGCAGTAATTAATTTTTCTTTGACTTCATTCAAACTAATTTTTCCACCTATTACAACTGCTGATTTTCCATAATCAGCACATATTTTAGGTATATTTTCATATACATTTTCACCAATACTATAGCTTGGTAAATATACTTGTTGACTCATATTCATCCCTCTTATCCAAAAATTCTCCAATATATTTTATATTTTTTATAAAAAAAGTCTTTCTGCTTAAACAGAAAGACTTTTTAGTTTACATATTAAATTCTATTTTTATTATTTATTTTCCTTCTAAAATACTTCCCAAGGAATTTAAAAAATCGCCTTCAAATGTTTCAAAGCTACCTTCATCACATTTTTGAGCCAAACTTGGATTTATAGGAAGTGTTGCTGTATGTTTTATACCATATTTATTTGCTTCTTCTTCAACTTTTGATTTACCAAAAATATAATGTTTTTCTTTGCAATTAGGGCAAACAAAATAAGACATATTTTCTACAATACCAATAATTGGCACACTGAGTAATCCCGCCATATTTACAGCTTTTTCTACAATCATAGATACAAGTTCTTGAGGTGTTGTAACTACGATTATGCCGTCAACTGGTAAAGATTGGTATACAGTAAGTGGTACATCTCCTGTTCCTGGAGGCATATCAACAAACATATAATCCACTTCGCCCCAGTTTACATCACTCCAAAATTGTTTTACTACACCACCAACGATAGGGCCACGCCAAACGACAGGATCAGTTTCATTATCTAAAATTAAATTCGTAGACATGATTTTTATACCTGTTTTTGTCTGTGCCGGTATCATTCCTTCTTCTGTACCTGTCACTTTTTCTTTGAGATTAAAAACCTTTGGAATAGATGGACCTGTAATATCTGCATCTAAAATTGCTGTTTTGTAGCCACGACGTTGCATTGTTACTGCCATCATAGAAGTAACTAAAGATTTACCAACGCCACCTTTACCACTCATTACAGCAATAACTTTTTTGATATTTGAACTTGGATTGTTTGGTGCTAATAAGCTTTGAGGAGCTGTGCGTTCTCCACAAGTTGTACCGCAACTTGCACAATCATGATTACAATTTTCACTCATTATAAATAGCCACCTTCTACTTAAGATAATAATCTATATTATATCATATCTTTTTTGAGTTTAAAGCTATTATATTTACCTATTTTTTATTTAACATATCATATTAAATTATGCCAAAATCCATTCAAAAAATTTTTTATTAAATCTTTTTATATTTTTTCTTCAAATAATGATTTTATATCAATATCTAAAGCCTTACTTATCTGCATCAATGTTGATATTGGTACACCTTTACTATAAATTCCTCTTTCTATCCTTGATAAATATGATGTACTAATTGATGCTCTAAATGCTAATTCTTCTTGTGTATATCTTTTTAATTTACGAAAATAAGATATTCTTGCCCCAATCAATCTATATTGTGCCGAAAAATCTACCATAAAATCACCCTCTGCTATATTCTTTAAATTTATTTTAACGAAAAAATACGTTTTTTAGTTGTACTAACAGGACAATAAAATGGATTATTTAGTTATTTTTTCAGCTTAATTATCCCAATTTA
>USPM01000058.1 GCA_900556715.1 uncultured Megamonas sp.
TATTTTTTAAACTAGGTATGATATTTTTTACATCTTCTTTTGCTTTATTAAAAATATCTTTATATTTATCAGCATACTCACTAATATCTGGCATATCATCTTTTATCCATGCATTGGCAGCCTTACCTACAGCATAAGTTACAGCCATACCGATTGGAATTTGTAACGGTGGAAATGGTATCAAAGTCGCTAAACTTTGACCTACAAATGTACCACCTAAAGCTCCTACAAAAGCACAGCTAGCCGTTTCATCGAATTTTTTATCATATACATTTGCTATGCGTTTTATCAGATAGATTTCATTAGCAGCTAGAGCAATTTGACCAAGTATAGGTGCTACGACAATTACGCCAGCTCTAGCAGCAGCCCAGCGACATAAAGATTCTACTTCTTGCTCTATTTCCTCTTCCGATTTTATTACCTTCATCAAATCTTCATTCATCAAAAACACTCTCCTTTTATAGAATTTATATCCTAAACTATATATTTTCTCTTTATATAATTAGCTCTTTTTCTCGTCAATCCTCTTATTTCTAATTAAAACAGAAAATAAGAAAAAGCTCAACTATCTACCATTATTTTAGATAATTGAGCCTTTATTTTATCAAAATAATTAACCTATACTAAGTGGCAATACATAACAATAAATTGTAATAAAATGAGCCGCACTGCCTAAAATTACAAAAACATGCCAAATAACATGATTATATGGTATCTTGCGGATTAAATAAAAAATCGCACCAATACTATATAAAACACCACCAGCTACAAGCCACCAAATAGCTTCTACAGACAAAGTATTAAGTAATGGATTTACGATGGTAACAGCAAGCCAACCCATGACTAAATAACAAATAGTACCAATGACACGGAAACGATTATAAAAGAAAATTTGAAATACTATTCCCGCTAAAGCCAATCCCCAAACTACGCCAAATACAGCCCAGCCTAAAGTACCATATAGAGCTATCAAAGCAAATGGCGTATAATTGCCTGCAATTAGTAAATATATTGCTGAATGGTCTATACATTTAAACACAGATTGCACTTTTTGACTGCAAAAACTAAAACTATGATACAGTGTCGAAGCTAAATATAATAATATCATGGAAACACCATATACTATGATACTTGTTAAATGCAAAATTCCTTTATCATAGCCATAATATAACATTGCAACCAAACCAATAACAGCTAGTAGCATTCCCACTCCATGGGTAATCGCATTTAAAATTTCTTCTATTTTTTTTGTGGACTTATATACATATTCTGTACTCATTTTATCGCCTTCTTTCCTACAAGCTTTAAATCTTTTTAACATCAACATTATATCACAATAAAAAATTATTAATAGATAGTATTTACATATTAATTTAATAGGTTTTAATTCTAAAATATAAAATACTACACTTATCAACTCTCATGATGTTTTTCTTATTTTAAAGCATATTATAGGAATTTATTATCTATTTTTATCAATTAAAAGTTTTTATAAATATATATCCAAATTAAATATTAACCTATTTATAAACTATGATTTTTGAGCCAATCTGACCATAAAACTTGGAAATTATTCTGATGATTTTCCTGTACATATTGATAGAAAACTTCTATCATTTTTGCTTTTTGATTATAATAAGGCGCCTTCCAATTACTGCTAGCAGAAATATCTTCTGTATATGCCACATAATTTCCACCTAATAATAATTGACGATATAATATATCTTTTAATGGCACTTGTGGATTTTTCATCATATCATACATTGCTAAAAATGTTGTTGTTCTTCCCTTGCCAGCTTCACAATGAAAATGTAGCCATGCATCTTTAGGCAAAGATTTATACAGTTTGATAAATTCATCTATATTTTCAGGACTTGGCCAAACGTGGTCAGTTGCTGTTATTCTCACATAATGTAAATTATTTTTCTTCACTAGATTTTTTTCTGTTGTTACTGTTTTTATCAAAGAAGTATCTACTTCATCAGCATTTTTATCATCATCTAAAGTAGCTCTTTTTGTGTTTTTATTGAGATTAGCTTTCAATAAATTCATTTCCTGACGAATAATTTCTTTTCTTGATTTTCCTATATTTGCCCAATCTCGTTTACCATACCAGCTAACAGCATCATTATTAAAAAATCCATGATTTTCCTGTCTTAAATCCACTATATAAATATCTTTAGCACCATTTTCCTGCAAAGCTTTAGTTAAAGCCGAAAATTGATTTAAAGAAAATTGCGCACTACCTGAAGCTTGTAATTCATCTAAACCTTCTCTTGTAGGCACATAATTAACATCAATTCCATATTTATCACTTGCCTTTTTGAACTTATCTTTTGCTGTGCGAAAATTTCTAGGCAAATTATCATCATCTTTAGCATCTATGCGCCAAAGATAACCTTTATACTCTGCTGTATCTTTTATGTCTTCCACATCAATTGCTAAACTAGATTTTATTTCCATAGCTTGTGCATTTGCCAAAGAAGGTACTGTCATAAATTGCATAATACAAATTGAACTCAACAATAAACTTAAATATTTCAGTTTCATTTTTATCACCTCATATTTAAGTTTAATCATATATATTTTAAAAGACAATAAAAAACTCATAATAAATAGTTTTTATATGAAAATATTTTCAATATAACTATCTATTATGAGTTTTACTTTTTATTTTAATTCATTTTTAACAATATAGATAATCCATTCAGCTACATTTGTAGAATGGTCAGCTATACGTTCTACATATTTACCAATCATCAAATAATTGAGATATGCCTCTACATTTTGTGGATTTTCTTTAATCAATCCAGCTATATCTTCACGAAATCTTTTAAAGTAATTATCTACTACATTATCTGTTTCAATAATTTTTTTAGCTAAATCAACATCAGAATCTCTGAAACATTTTACGCTATCAAAAACCATTTCACGCATAACATTTACCATATCACCAAAATAATCTGGCAATGTTACAGTTTCTTCTTTTGCTAAGCTCATAGTGTATTTAGAGATATCTGCACAATGGTCAGCCATACGTTCAATATCACCAATCATTTTCATGATAGAAGCAATTTCACGCCAATCTGTAGCTACAGGTGCTTGAGTCAATACTAAACGCAAGCATTTTTCATTGATATCATGTTCAGCTTTATTAAACCATACATCATTTTTTATGATTTTTTTTGCTAAAATCTCATTTTTTTCTACTAAATTGTTTATAACTTCATCTAAAGTTTCTTGAAGTTGTGCTCCTACTAATTCTACATCTCTAATTAAACAATCTAATTCATTTATATATTTTATTCTATTAGCCATTTTTATCTCCTTTAAATAAACGCACTATACAAATCAACCAAATCTACCAGTAATATATTCTTCTGTTTTTGGATTTTTAGGATTTGCAAATAACTCTGTAGTTTCTCCGTATTCGATTAACTCACCTAATAAGAAAAATGCTGTTTTAT
>USPM01000059.1 GCA_900556715.1 uncultured Megamonas sp.
GCGACCCTATTACTTTACGTGTAGTGAATAAAGACTGGGAAAACTGGACTGACCGTATGTCCGTCATGGGTACACCTACCTGGACAAAAGTTACTGCTGCTCGCCCAGGTCATGCAGATTACGTTGGTATAAAAAAATATAATCGTGAAGATATCCGCGATATCTTAGAACGCTCTAGTGCTAGAGAAACAGCTGCACGTGTAGCTGCTGGTGCTATTGCTCGCCAATTTTTAGAAGCTTGCAGTATAAAAATTGTATCTCATGTAATCAATATTGGTGGCGTAAAAGCTGATACGAATAATATCGATTATGCCACATTACAACCTAATGACAGCGATTTAAATTGCAATGATGCACAAGCAGAAGCTAAAATGCGTGAAGCAATTCGCGATGCCGGACAAGCAGGAGACACATTAGGCGGTATCTTTGAAGTTGTCGTTCAAAATATGCCAATCGGCGTAGGCAGTCATATTCAATGGGACAAACGCCTTGATATGCAACTTGCTGGAGCTATGATGTCTATTCAGGCAATCAAAGGTGTTGAAATCGGCGATGGTTTTGATTATGCAAATCATCCAGGTAGCCAATTACATGATGAAATGTTCTATAACGAAGATAAAACTGTTTATCGCAAAACAAATCACGCAGGTGGTATCGAAGGTGGTATGAGTAATGGTGAACCTATTATTGTTCGTGCCTGCATGAAACCTATCCCTACACTTATGACACCACTTCATTCTATCGATATCGAAAGCAAACAAGAAGTCTTAGCTTGCAAAGAACGCAGTGATGTCTGTGCAGTTCAAGCTGCTTCTGTTGTAGGTGAAGCTATGGTCGCACTTGCCATCACCAAAGCCATGATTGATAAATTTGGCAGTGATTGCATGGTTGATGTCCTCCAAAATTTACAAGCTTATAACGAAAGAATAAAAGGATAGGATTAAAATGAAATCTAATATTGTACTTATAGGATTTATGGGCAGTGGCAAATCTATTACAGGTAAATTATTAGCTTATCGTTTAGGTTATAATTTTGTAGATACAGATACAGCTATCGAACAAGAATATAAATCAAAAATAAAAGATATGTTTGCTAAAGAAGGCGAAGCTGTTTTTCGTCAGCGTGAAACAGCTACTATCGAAAAATTAGCTCAAAAGAACCATCAAGTCATCTCCACAGGTGGTGGTGTAGCTACTAAAGAAAAAGATATGCTTGCACTTCGTAAAAATGGTATCATCATCGCTTTGACAGCTATGCCTCATACTATTTTGAAACGCACTGGAAATGACAAACGTCCTTTACTGGCGAAAAAAAATAATGATGAACGTTTAAAAACAATTATCAAGCTTATGGCTAAACGTGCACCATTTTATAAAAAAGCAGACTTAATTATAAAAACAGATGATACAACTCCACTGCAAAACGTAGAAATCATTATGAAATACTTAAAGGGTGTGAAATAATGCGTATTGTTCCCGTAAATCTAAATGAAAAATCTTATAATATCTATATTGGTCATAATTTAGAAACAACTATCATCGATTTTTTTAAAACAAAAAAATATTCTCAAAAAGCTCTAATTATCACCGATACAAATATTGCTCCACTATATGCAGATAATATCAAAGATTTACTTTCACAAGCTGGTTTTATTGCCAAAATTGCTGTTATCCCTGCCGGTGAACAATCTAAATCTTTATCAGTTGCAGAAACACTTTATACACAAGCAATTGAACATGGTCTTGACCGCAAATCTCCTATTATTGCTCTAGGTGGTGGCGTTGTTGGTGATTTAGCTGGTTTTATTGCAGCTACATTCATGCGTGGCGTTCCTTTCATTCAAATGCCTACTAGTTTACTTGCACAAGTCGACTCTAGTGTCGGCGGTAAAGTGGCTGTAAACCACGCTCTAGGTAAAAACCTCATAGGTGCTTTTTATCAACCACAAGCCGTATTTATGGATTTAAATATGATGAAAACTTTACCTAGTAGAGAAATTTCTACAGGTCTAGGCGAAGTCATTAAATATGGTTTTATCTATGACCATGATTTTTACACTTATTTAACTAAACATAAACATGAAATTTTACAATTACAGCCAGAAGCCTTAATTCATATCATTGCACGCTCTTGTGAAATAAAAGCCGATGTAGTCTCTAAAGATGAATGCGAAGCTGGTCTTCGTGCTATCTTAAACTTTGGTCATACTTTAGGTCATGCCATTGAAAAAGAAACTAATTATGCCGTATACAATCATGGAGAAGCAGTAGCTATTGGCATGGTCGGTGCTAGTAAATTGAGTTTTAAACTAGGTTTAATTCCTCAAGATATAGTCGATAAAATGTGCAAATTACTCACAGATATGAATTTACCTCTCAAAGCTAAAGATTGTGATCCGCAAAAAATTTATCAAGATATTTTTCATGACAAGAAAACTGTTAATGGAAAAGTCAATTGGGTACTATTAAAGGACATTGGCACAGTATGTATCTCTAAAGATGTTCCTGAAAAATTAGTGAAAGAAACAATTTCTGAATTACTTTAAAAAATTTTCATATGTGTAAAAGGGTATTTTATATAAATAAAAATTAAATTTATGTAAAATACTCTTTTTTTATTTTAAAGTTTAATTTAAATTTTTAAAAAATTGTAAAAATACTTGACAAAGTTACACAAAAGTAT
>USPM01000060.1 GCA_900556715.1 uncultured Megamonas sp.
GCAACAGCAGAAGCTTCTAGTGGTCATCATAGTTCTTCATCTAGTACAGAACAACAAGCACCATCAGAATATATTCCTAATGAAGTTACTCAGCCAGTTCAAGATTATGTGGATCCATTATATACAAATCCAGTGGATAATATTCAAGCTTATAGTGATCAGGTAGTGCCAGATATGAACAATATGGTAGCTCCTGAAATCATGAATAGCGATATGGCGGATAACATTCAAGATTATAGTGATAATATTGTTCCTGAAAATATAAATGAAATGCAAAACAGTGAAGATTTATCTCAAGAAAATCCTGTAGATGATATACAAGCTTATGATGAGACTGATGTAGAAGATGATACATCAAATGATGAAGATACATCAGTAGATTATGAAGAAGAAGAATACACTGAGGAAGACTCTTTTGGTAGTTTTGATGATGAAGATGATGATAGTTTCTTTTGATTATTAATCATCAAAATGAGAGGTGAGTGTTATGCAAAATCTATATTGTCCTAAATGTGGTCAAAATTTAAACGGAAATACTAATTTAAAATTTTGCCCTAAATGTGGAGCTAAAATACAAACTAATATTTCTGGGAATAATAAAAAACAAGATGATATAGATAAACTGATGAATTCAGATTTTATACAAATGATAAAGCGAGATTATTTTTCTTATACAGGAAGATTAAATCGCAAAATCTATTTTATTCGCAGTTTAGTGTTAGTAGTTTTAGAATGTATACTTTTTGTGCTGATTGATGAATTAGATACTAGGTCAGATGATTTTAGTTTAATCTTGATGTTATTGAGCTTTATACTTTTATGCTTATGTATAGTAGCTGATTTTATGCTGGATATGAGAAGGTTTCATGATTTAGATAAATCGGGATATTTTGCTTTATTATCACTTATACCCGCGATAACACCTTTTCTCTATTTATATTTGTTTTTGATGCCAGGTACAAAAGGTGCTAATCAATATGGCAATGATCCTTTAGAAAATATGTATTGATTAATAGTCATTGATTAAAAATAAGGAGCGGATTTTTATGTATAGATTAAAACAAAGATATTTAATGGTATTCATAGCGTTACTGACATTATCTAGTGTGATATTTTCTGGTTGTAGCCTATTAGAAGATAAACATGTAACATTAGTCAAAGAAGGCACAATGGATATTGTTCCTAATGTAAAAATAGGTGAGGCTTTTGACCAATTTTTCAGCGATGGTAAATGGGAATATTTTGTAGCTACGGATAAGTCAAAAGTTGTAGAGTTTACAGGTACATGTCGTTGGCAAGATAAACCAGCAAAAGCTAGAGTCCAGTTTGTGATTTTAAATGACACTAGATTTCAGCTTTGGACGATTGAAATAAATGGAGAAAATATGCATGACTCTGATGCTATAGCTGTGATGAAGAAGATATTAAATCAATATCATGCAAAATAAATATAAATTTAAATCGTATAGAAATGAGGAAGAAATATGAACATTTGTAGACAATGTCAAAAACAATTTGATGATAATGTACTTTTTTGTCCTAGTTGTGGCAATAAATTAGAAAAACAAAATGCACAAGTAACAAATAATATTATTTGTCAAAAATGTGGAAATACTTTAACTGGTGCAGATAAATTTTGCCCTAAATGTGGTGAAAAAACGCCAGCATTTTATCAGACACCAATGGTCAATAATATAAATACTAATGTGGCAAATAATAATCAGCCAATACAGCCAGTAAATCAGCCATATCAACAGAATATGAATACAAATTTTAATGTAAATAATAGCAATAATAGTGCTGATGGTATTTTAAATAAAATAAAAAATGAGTATTTTTGTTTTGAGGGTAGAATAAATAGAAAATTTTATATAACACGTAGTTTGATAATCGCAGTTATGGTAATGGTACTTTATTTTATTATCTATGCAGCGACAACAGATATTTTTGGTATAATGTCTGATTTTGGCATATTTTTAACTTTAGTAGTGCAATTAGTAGGAACGGTAGCAGGTATATCTTTAAATATTAGAAGATTTCATGATTTTAATAAATCAGGTTGGTGGATATTGATTTTGATGGTACCATTTGTAAATCTTTATTTTAGCATTAAGTTGTTGTGTATTAGAGGCGATGTAGGCAGCAATAGTTATGGAGCAGATCCATTTTAATGTGAGGTAAATAAAATGAGTAAATTTTGTTTTAAATGTGGTACTCCAGTTAATGATGGTGAGAAATTTTGCCCTAAATGTGGTACTAATTTAGGAGTATCAACAAGTCCACAGATACAGCCAAATATAAATAGTAATAATATAAACAATAATGATAGCAATAAAATGCGAATAATAATAGCTATTGCCATTGTAGTAGTCATCATTATCGGTAGTGGCATAGGGTATTTTTTCTATCAAAAACATGAAAAAGATACGCAGGTAAATACAAATACTAATACTTTGGTAGAGACAGCAAAAGCGACAGATGACACATATCAACAGCAAAAGCAAGATGATGAAAATCTAAAAAAAGCTAATGATATATTAA
>USPM01000061.1 GCA_900556715.1 uncultured Megamonas sp.
GTTTTCGTACAGTATCTGTTGATATTTATCCCCTTAAAGATTAAGGTTTATAAAATATATTATATATGAAAATAGTGATTTTATCAAGGCTTGGGGATTTTTTACCAGCGAAAAGGATTTTGAGAATTTAATGACGAATTTTTGTTATAATTATTGATATATCAGCATTTTTGCATAAAGATGAATATATTACTTGGTAAATTCAAAGAAAGGGGCATTTTGATGAAGGTTTATCAGATACGCATAAAATTATATTTATTAAAGGATATCATGGCACAAGATGTGCAAATTATGTTGACTAGATTTATTGATAAAAGTTTATTTGCAAAAGAAAATCTAGGAAAATTACATAATACAAATACATATAAAAATTATTGCTATGATTTATTATCGCCATTGGAAAAAGATAAAATCTATAAAAAAGGCAAGATATATACTTTGACTATCAGAACTATTGATGAGGATATGGCAGAATTTTTCTATGAAGTTTGTCCAAATATAAATACTAGAGAATTTAAAGGGCTGACAGCAGAAAAAAGAGTTTTGCCCCGAAAGATAATAGAATTTATCTATACTTTGACACCGATGATAATCAAGGCAGAAAATGGTTATTGGAAAAATTGCATGAGTCAAGAAGAATTTGAACAGCGATTTATCATTAATTTAACTAAGAAAATAAATAATTTTAAAGGCGATATAAATGATAAAGATGAAATAAATATGGAAAAATTTTATTCCACTATAGAATTTTTAAATAAAACACCTGTGCCAATGAAATATAAAAATATAAAACTTCTCGGCGATAAAGTACGTCTTGCTGTCTTAGATGATGAAAAATCTCAAGAAATGGCATATTTATCTTTAGGCGTGGGCTTAGGTGAGATGAATTCACGAGGAGCAGGTTTTGTGAATTATCGTTGGCTATAAATTTAAACTAGATGATTGAGTAAAAAACTTGATTGTCTAGTTTTTTTATAGAAAGATTTATATATATAATTAGGAAAAAACTTTATTATAATAATGGTTTTGAAGTTGCTTTATCTAGGATTTATGCCTATAATAAAGTATTGATATATCTTTGATGAGGTGGTCAAATGGCAAGTAAAGCTTTTTTAGTAGCACTACAGTATGGAATGCTTCTTTGTATCTGTGGTTATATTTTTGTAACAGTGAAATCCATGTTCAAAGATTTGAAAAGTACTTCCAGTTTAGAGCCAGTAAAAAAAGAGAATACGCAAAATGAAGTGGCTTTAATAGTGCTAGAAGCAGTAGATCCTAAATTGGCTAATAAGAAAATATCTTTTTCAGGTCAAATATCTATTGGCAGAGGCAAAGAAAATGATATTGTATTAGATGATATTTATGTATCACATCATCATGCTGTTATTAGTCCAGTTCGCAATCTTTATCAGATTGAAGATTTACAAAGTCGAAATCACACCTATATAAATGGTAATATTCTTAATGGCAAAGAATTTTTACAAAATGGTGATATTATAAAAATAGGTTGTGTATCATTCCGTTTTGAGAGGTGAGAACTATGATAATTACTCATGCTACTGATATTGGTTGTGTACGTACTACAAATGAAGATAGTTATCTTTGCATTGAACCACATATTTATGCAGTTGCAGATGGCATGGGAGGACATGCAGCTGGAGAGGTTGCCAGCCGTATAATGGTGGATACCATAAAATTTCATTTGGAGAATAAAAATCCAGATGAATGTAGTGAAGAATGTCTAAGATCAGTTGTTCTAGAGGCGAATAAACAGATAATAAAAGCGTCTAGTGAAAATCCAGATTATAATGGTATGGGAACAACGATTAGTTTATTTTATGTACATTATGGCTATGCCACATGGGCCCATGTAGGTGATAGTAGAATTTATTTATTACGCAATGGTCAGATTAATCAATTGACAAGTGATCATTCATTAGTAAATGAGTTGTTACAACAAAATAAAATCACAGCACAGGAAGCAGAAAATTATCCCCATAAAAATATTTTAACAAGGGCTGCTGGTGTTTCTGTGAATTTAAATGTAGATACAGGTTATTGTGATATTTTACAAGC
>USPM01000062.1 GCA_900556715.1 uncultured Megamonas sp.
TGAAATACTGGATATATTAACCTTGCTCGGAGGTGAAGTGGGAAATGTTAGGTAAGTTAGCGTATAGAAATACAAAAAGAAATATTAAAGATTATTTGATTTATCTGATAACCGTTACTGCATCCTTTTCTCTTATATTTGCTTTTAATTTGGTGGCAAATTCTGATGAAATTGTAAAGTTATGTTCCAGTATGGATGCATTTAAGAATTCATTGTTCGCTGTAAATATTCTTATTATTTTTGTGATATGCTTTTTGATCAACTATACAACGAAATTTATGTTTGAAAAAAGAAGTAAAGAATTAGGAACATATATGCTTCTTGGCATTAAGAAAAAAGAAATTGCCCACTTAGTTGTAATTGAAAATATACTGTTGGGAATTTTAGCATTTGTATTAGCTATTCCTATTGGCTTTTTATTCAGCCAGTTTGTGTCGTTAG
Organism: uncultured Megamonas sp.; assembly: GCA_900556715.1. The sequence goes on from USPM01000062.1 coordinate 442, forward strand.
TAATTGTAAACTTACTGGGTATTCCAAAAACTCTCTTTATTTCTTTGAATTTCGTTTCTATTGGACTATTGATAATTTATTTTTTAACTATTTATGTTTTGGTTTTGCTTAATCTATTAAGAAGAATAAGTAAAATGACGATACGTGATTTTCTTTATTTTGACAAACAAAATGAAAAGAAAATGTTCCGTGACAGTAAAAAAAGAAATGTCATTTTTGTTTTAAGTATTATTCTTGGTGCGATTTCTCTTTTTCTCTGGAATTCACGTTGTACTATGGATAATTTTAATAAGCAAGAAACACTTACCTATTTGATGGTAAGCGTAATCATGTTGATTATCAGCATTTATGGTATATCTACAACTTGTGCAGATATGTTCTTGACTGTTTTGTTAAAGAATAAAAAAATGAAATATCAAAATGATAATCTGTTTGTAGCAAGAACATTTGCTTCTAAAGCAAGAACAATGAGCTTCACATTTGGTACATTGTCTATGTTGATTTTAACTTCACTGCTGGCTCTGAATTATTCTAGTATCAACAAAGCTTCGTATGATATCAGCGTGAATTTAAATGCACCATATGATGTACAACTCTTTGATGATAAGCAGGTATTTGATGAATATATTCGAGTAATTGAAGAAGAATATACGATTGATAATACCATTGAGTATGACATTTATAAAGAACCGAATCATCAGGTACAAAATTTCTTCCAATCAGAATATTATGATTTTGACCCAGTCTTGAAGTTAAGTGATTATAATAGGTTACTAGAATTAAGAAAGATGCCGTTGCTTTCTTTAAATGATAACGAATACTATATAGTTACAAATAGCAAGTTTGCATATGAGGTTGAAGATAACAAAGACATTGAAACCATAACAGTAGCAAATAAAAATTTGAAATTAAAAGGATATGACACTAAGTCTTATTGGAACTCTATAACTAATACTGGCAGATTTGTTGTTGTACTTCCAGATAAATATGTTCAAGGACTTGAAGTATCAGAAAATCATTTGATTATAGATACAAAAGAAGATACAGACGCAGAATTAGAAAATAAGATAAAAGAAGATATGCAACATCAATTAGTAAAGGTTGATGAAAATGGAGAAATAAATGATGAGTCGTATAGAGTAAACGTAAGAGGTGCAGAAATAGAACAACAAAAAGCAATGGTTGCAATAGTAGTCAGTCTGTTTATGTACATTGCATTTATTTTGATTTCCGCAGTAGGAACAATTTTGGCAGTTCAATCATTGAGCGACTCTACTAAATACAAATATCGCTACTTGACCTTGCGAAGATTAGGAATAAATGATAAGTCGCTATTTAAGACAATCAGAAAACAATTATTGATATTATTTTGTGTCCCTGCAATATCAGCAATATTGTGTTCTTTTGTGATGATGTCGTCATTGAATAATGTGTATCAACAAATTTTGGGAGATAAACACCTTTATCTAATGTACTTTGGCTTGAATTTAATTATCTTCTTCCTAATTTATAGTATTTACTGGATAGCAACGTATATCGGTTTCAAACGAAATATCAATGAGGAGAGTTAGATTT
>USPM01000063.1 GCA_900556715.1 uncultured Megamonas sp.
CACATTCGTTTATGTTAGAAAACATATTGTGCATTGTTTAGTTTTCAAAGAACATCTTTCGTTTGTTGCTGTCTCCGTGAGTCAGCTTCTATATAATAACCCGATTTTGAATAATTGTCAACACTTTTTTTGAAAAAAATATAAAATATTTTAAAAAAGTTTTCTAAATGCTATAATAATAGCTATATTCACTGATATTATTAGGAGGTTATTTTTATGAAAAAAACTAATGCGGCACGTATTCTAGACCGCTTGAAAATAGATTATGAACTAAAAGAATACAAAGTGGACTTAAATGACTTAAGTGCTGTACATGTAGCTAAAGATGTAAATATGAATATAAAAACAGTATTTAAAACTTTAGTTGCTAGAAGTGATAAAAATGATATCATCATGGCCTGTATCCCTGGCGATGATGAACTTCACCTCAAAAAATTAGCTCAAGTAGCTAATTTTAAAAAAGTAGAAATGATACATCTCAAAGAGTTATTACCTTTAACTGGATATATTAGAGGTGGTTGCTCTCCTCTTGGAGCCAAAAAAGCTTACCCCGTATATATTGATGAAACAGCTTTAAAATGGCCTAAAATAGCTATCAGTGCAGGTGTACGCGGAGAACAAATTCTACTTGCACCTCAAGATTTAATAAAAGCTGTCAATGCAACTGTTGCTGATCTAATTAAATAAAAAAGAAAGTGATTTTATGAATACAGATGAACGACGTCAACAAATTCTCTATACGTTAAAACAAACTAATACGCCAATTACTGGCTCAGAACTAGCCAATATTTTCAAAGTCAGCAGACAAATTATTGTCGGAGATATCACTGTTTTAAGAGCTTCTGGTCATAATATTTATGCTACACCTAGAGGCTATTTACTACCTCACGACCAAGCAAAAGAAGAACAACTAGCCACTATAGCCTGCCAACATAATGATGATAATTTACAAACTGAATTAGAAATCATCATTGATAATGGTGGTAAAGTGCGTGATGTTATCGTTGAACATCCATTATATGGCGAAATTCGCGTCAATCTCTTTATCAATAGTCGTAGAGATATTCAATTATTTTTGGCCAAAAAAGAAAAAACAAATGCTTCTGCTCTGATGAGCATAACTAAAGGTCTACATTATCATACGATTGAAATTCCTAATATGGAAACTCTAGCATTGATAAAAAATGAATTAAAAAAAGTAAATATACTAGTTTCTTAAAAAAAAGCAAGGATGGTAAAATATCCTTGCTTTTTTTCTCAAATCATATTTATCTGCTTTAAATATTCGTATATACCATCTTCATTATTTGATTTCGTTATATACTTTGCCTCTTTTCTTATTTCTTCAGGAGCATTTTGCATGACTACTCCTCTTCCTACAAAATTTAACATAGTCAAATCATTGTAATTATCACCAAAAGCAATAGCTTGAGCTGGTGTCATTTTCAAATGGTGCAATAATACTTCGATGCCATTTGCTTTACTTACATCTTTATTCATGATTTCAATTAAAATATCACTTGAACGAACTATATTTAATTGCGGAAATTTCTCCTGTAAAACAGCTTCTATCTTTGAACTGATATTCGCCTTTGTCATACATAATATTTTATTAGGCAAGATATTATTAGCTATTAAATTTTTAAAATTAGCTTGGCTCGCTTTTACATTAGTGATATTTTCTTCTCTTTTTACAGCTTTATTATTTTCATCTTTTACAAACCAATTATCATCACTATAATAATTTATTACTACATCATCAGACCATAATAATTCTATTTCACTAATAATAGCTTCTGTGTCTATTTTATTGATTTTATTATCATACAAAATCTGATTTTGTTCATCTAAAACTAAAGCACCGCCATAACTAATCATTGGCATTTTTACCTTCATTTCATCAAGAATTAATTTCATAGCCTTAGGCATACGTGCTGACACCAATACAAATGATATATTTTTTAAAGCTAATTTTTGTACAGCTTCAATTGTACTAGTCAATAATTCA
>USPM01000064.1 GCA_900556715.1 uncultured Megamonas sp.
GAAGTTGCAAAAAGATTTTTGTCAAAGTAACAAAAGTACCGCCACTGATAAAAGTGGTGATAAATACAACGATAAAAGGAATTAGTGAAATTTTAGATTTTTTAATGTTGAAAAGATTGCTATTGACCATTAAAGCACAAATAGTAGCAGCTAATGGGTCACTTATTAAATTAGCATAAGGTAGAGCAGCTTTAGATGTCATCATAGCGATGATACCGGAAACTAAACCAATGCCGAAACCTTGTTTTATTGTCGGTCTACATAATAATATCGCTAAACAATACATTACAATATTCCAGTTTAAAGATATGCCACCAATATTTGGCGAAACCATACGTAAAATTACACCGATGGCTAATAATAAAGTGGTAATAGTTATCCAACGTAACTCCATAAATAAATCCTCCAATCAAATAACAAACAAATAAAAAAGCCTCTCAATCCCTATAAAAAGGGACGAGAGGCGTTATACTCGTGCCACCCTTAGTTAAACTAAGTAGCAAATTATCTTACTAAATACAAAGTGCGGGATTTTTTATATCCGATACTCGTTTCCGTATAACGGTGGAAAAGGCCGATAGTGCTTACCCCATAAATAATTTATGGCTCAGGCTACATCTCGCAAGTCCATTCGCTATCATAAGTGCTTATCGAACTCTCAGCATTGTCGACTCTCTGTAAAGCTTTTATCATAGTTACTATTCTTGTTCATAGATTTTAATCAATATCAATATGTGTTCATAATATCAAAACCAAATTTTATTGTCAAGATACAAAATTAATTTTGATTTTGTATAGTTGTAAAATTATTATTGACGAGAAAATCTTTTACAACATTGAAATATTCCTTAGGATAATTAGTAATTGCCTGAGCATGAGTAGAGTCTTTAAACATATGCATGGATTTTTTAGCATGGCAATTATCATATAATTCTTGTAATGTGCTTGGTGGTATCAAAGCATCAGCACTGCCATGTAAAAATAATGTAGGACTTGTAGAATGAGTGACTGCTTTTAACGGAGATAATTTATCTAAAGTTGAACCTGTATGCCAATACATACATATTTGAGAATAAATCCATAAAATATCAAGGAATTTAGAGTCATTAGGTAATTGTATCATGCTGTGTAAATGATTATAATAAAGGCTTTTTAAATCACTATAAGAACTGTCTTCAATATAAAAATCGGCTGGGTGAATGGATAATCCACTGTGTAAAAGAGCAAAAGCTCCACCTAAAGAAATCCCATGAATGCCGATTAATTCTTGTTGTTTTGTATTGCGAAGATAATCGCACCACATATCAATATCGCGTATTTCTGTTTGTCCCCAGGTGATGATGCCATCACTTTCACCATGACCACGCAAATCAATCAATAAGACATTGAACCCTAATTGTTTATAGATATTGATATAGTTTAAGCACATCGAACGATTTTGATAAAGACCATGAATTAAAATGACAGTTTTTTTGTATTTAGAGTTATTATTTATGAAGGTACCGACTAATTCACGGGTATTATCGCCATAAGGATTGTATAGAGCTACTTTTTGAGCGTTGGGATTTTCTTGCTGATATTGTTGAATTCTAGTTAAATCTTGCGAATGGTTGACTATACTAGTCAAATTAATATTTAATTGAGGATTGCTAAGTTCCATATATAAGATATTACCTAAAATTAAGCCTAAAGTATTAAATGTCAAAATAATACCAAGAAAAAGACCAATAAAAAAAATAATGAAAGAATGAAGAAATTTTTTCACATAAATCACCTAGAAAAAATAATAAAATTTAGATAATAAATTAGATAATAACGAGTATATATTATTTATGTAATTTTATAAAGAGTATTTTTTAAAAGTAGTGATAATAATTATCTATAAATAATAAATCTTGCGTATTTATGAATAATTAGTGTATACTTAACTTAAATATACAATACAAAGGAGGGTTTATATTATGGATGTTATAACTCTATCTAGATTGCAATTTGCAATCACAACAAT